>JBDGZR010000035.1:0-20418 GCA_039588495.1 Gemmatimonadota bacterium
CCCACGATGGCCATCACGGCGAGCGCCACGAAGAGTCGTGATGGAGCGAGAAAAGCGCCGACGGCGACGAGCAGCTTCACATCGCCGCCCCCCAGGCCGCCGAGAAGAAAAAGCGGAAGAGAGAGTCCCAGCGCGACGGCTGCTCCTGCGAGCCCGCCGCCCAGTAGATCGAGTCCGCCAGCCGCGCGAAGAAGCAGCGCCGCCGCCAGGCCGCTCAGGGTCAAGACGTTGGGGATACGCCCGGTCCGGAGGTCGGACCAAACCGCGATCGCACACGTTGCGACCAACCCAATCGTCAACAGCAAGTCGATCATCTGGGGGCGCCTTCCCTGAAGTCGATTTCCATTGCCGCCTGGTGGTTCATCCGCACGCATGCGGACGGGCGGCTCAGCTCATCTCATGATCGAGGCGAAAAGAGCCGGAACCGGCACAAGACCGATCCCGGCTCCCCGCATCGGCCTGGGCAGCGCGAGGCGAGGCCTCGGCTGCCACCAGCCTCTCCGGCTCGGCCTAGGAACCGCCGCTGCCGCCGGGAGCCGCCTCGAGCTCACCGCGAATGTTGTCGAAGATCGTATCGATAGCCGACCCCAGGAGGGGCAGCGTCAGCACGACCGCGATCGCGATGAAAGCAAGCAGCAAAGCGTACTCGGCGAGATCCTGACCGGTCTCGTCTTTCCATAGCGCCGTGAACAGTTGCAGCATGGTGCCTCCCGGCCCGATGGCCATTCTGTGGAAGTGGATCCTCTGCTGCCCGGTCCGTAGTGGAGGGAACGTGCCAGGCGGATTCAGGCGGCTCGGCGGCCCCGGACCAAGGCGGTAAGGCGTTGGCACGTAGGGGAGTTCCGCTGCTGGTTAACGATTTGGCGGGCACGGGAAGGGGGATGTGGGAAAGTGCAAAACTTGTCGTTCTACGCGAGGTTTTCATAGCCGCTGACGATCGGAGCGTGCGCCGCCTTGAGGGGCGGAATCCCCCACGCTAGCTTGGCTCCTCCACTCCTCGGAGCCGTTCCGCGCCTCGGGTCGTTCCCCGGAGCTCGAGGAGACCGCTCGAGGAGCCTGTGCGACTCGGAGGGCCATATGAAGCGAACGATCCGTCTCACGGTGAACGGCCGTGAGCACTCATTGGAGGTTGAGCCTCGCCTCCTGCTCGCCCACCTCCTGCGCGACGACCTCGATCTCACCGGCACGCACATCGGCTGCGAGACCAGCCTGTGCGGAGCCTGCACCGTCCTGGTGGATGGCCGGGCGGTGAAGTCCTGCACACTCCTGGCCGTTCAGGCGGAGGGTCGCCAGGTGACGACCATCGAGGGGCTGGCGGAAGGAGCCGGGACGGAGCAACTGCATCCGCTGCAGGAGGCGTTCTGGAACGAGCACGGCCTCCAGTGCGGATTCTGCACGCCCGGGATGATCATGACCGCCCACCAGCTCCTCGAGGAGAACCCCGAGCCGAGCGACCGTGAGATCCGCCACGGCCTGGAGGGCAATCTCTGCCGCTGCACCGGCTACCAGAACATCGTGCGCGCCGTCCAGAGCGCTGCGGCCGAGATGAGGGGGGGATGATGGCAACGACCGTCCCCAAGCAGATCGGCGCCAGAATCCGCCGCAAAGAGGATCCGCGTCTCATCACTGGAAGCTCGACCTACACGGACGACGTCAAGCTCCCGGGTATGCTCTCCATGGTGCTCGTCCGCAGCCCGCACGCCCACGCCCGGATCACGGAGATCGACGTCGCGGAGGCCGAGGGGCTGGATGGCGTCTTGGCCGTCGTGACCGGGGCGGATCTGGAGGGTGCGGTGGCTGGCCTCCCCGTCGCGCACACGCTGGAGGAGCTGAAGGAGCCCCCTCATCGGGCCCTGTCGATCGACAAGGTCCGGTATGTGGGCGACGCGGTCGCCGCGGTCGTCGCGGCCGATTCCGCCACCGCCCGGGATGCGGCCGAACGGATCCACGTCGGCTACGAAACCCTGGAAGCGGTCGTGGACCTGGAGGCGGCGATAGAGAAGGACTCGCCTCTGGTGCACGAGGAGGAGGGCTCGAACGTCGCCTACGACTTTCCCTTCCTCTCGGGTGACGTGGACGAGGCTCTCCGAAACGCCGATGCCGTGATCCGGTTGCGGTTGATGAACCAGCGGCAGATTCCGGTCGCCCTCGAGCCACGGTCCGTCCTCGCTCGGTTCGATCGCGGCTTCGGGAAGCTGACGATCTGGTCCACGACCCAGATCCCCCATCTTCTCCGGACGCAGCTCGCCGTCGGGCTCGGCATTCCCGAGCACAGCGTGCGGGTCATCGCGCCGGAGGTCGGCGGCGGCTTCGGGAGCAAGCTCAACGTGTACGCCGAGGAGTTCCTCGCGGCACACCTCTCCAGGACGCTCGGCCGGCCGGTGAAGTGGACGGCGGACCGGACAGAGGGCTTTCTGGCCACGACCCACGGCAGGGACCAGCTGAACGACGTCGAGGTAGGCGTCGATGGCGAGGGACGCCTCCTCGGGATGCGCGTACGCATGCTCCAGGATCTCGGAGCCTACCACCAGCTGCTGACCCCGGTGGTCCCGACCCTCACCGTGCTCATGCTGCCGGGCTGCTATCGGCTTCCGAGTCTGCAGGTGCATCTGAGCGGCGTGTTCACGAACAAGACGCCGACGGATGCCTACAGGGGCGCAGGGCGGCCGGAAGCCACCTTCCTCATTGAGCGGGTGATGGATCAGATCGCCGCCGAGCTCGACCTGGATCCGGCAGAGGTCCGGCGCCGGAACTTCATCCCCGCGGATGACTTTCCAGCGATCACGGCCACGGAGCTCATGTACGACAGCGGCGACTACCACACCGCGCTGGATCGCCTGCTCGAGATCGCCGACTACGCGGGCCTGCGCCGGGAGCAGAAGGAGAGGCGTGCGCGCGGGAAGGTCATGGGTATCGGCCTATCCACCTACGTGGAGATCTGCGGCATCGGTCCGTCTGCCGCGCTTCCGGCCGGCGGCTGGGAAGCCTGCACGGTCGAGGTGCGGCGCACCGGGGCGGTGGTCGTGAAGACTGGAGTCAGCCCGCACGGCCAGGGCCAGGAGACGACGTTCGCCCAGATCGTGGCCGACCGCCTGGGGGTCCCGATCGAAGCGGTCGAGATCGCGCACGGAGACACGGATTACGTTCCGGAGGGGATCGGGACCTTCGGCTCACGCGGCCTGGCGGTCGGTGGCGCGGCGCTCTCGCTCGCCCTGGACACCATCCGGGCCAAGGCCAAGAAATTCGCCGCCCACCTGCTGGAGGCCCACGAGGAGGACATCGAGTACGAGGGCGATCGACTCGCGATCAAGGGGGCGCCGGACAGGTTCGTGACCCTTGAAGACGTGATCGGGGCTGCCTACCTGGCCACCGACCTGCCCGAAGGCGTGGAGCCGGGCCTGGCCGCCACGCATTTCTTCGAGCCGCCGAACTTCACCTTCCCCTTCGGCGCCCACCTCTGCGTGGTGGACATCGACCCGGAGACCGGGGAGCCGACCCTCCGCAGGTACGTCGCGGTCGACGACTGTGGTAATGTCATCAACCCGATGATCGTGGATGGCCAGCTCCACGGCGGCATCGCCCAGGGGATCGCGCAGGCCCTGTTCGAGGAGGCCGTGTACGACCGTTACGGCCAGCTCGTGAGCGGCAGCCTGATGGACTATGCCCTGCCGAAGGCCAGCTATCTGCCCAGCTACGAGCTCCATCGGACGACGACCCCGACACCGGTAAACCCGCTGGGCGCCAAGGGAGTCGGGGAGGCCGGGACGATCGGATCCACGCCCTGCGTCATCAACGCCATCGTCGACGCCCTGTCGCCCTACGGCGTCCGTGACGTGGAGATGCCGGCCCGGCCGGAGAAGATCTGGCGGGCGATGCGTTCGGGAGCTTCCGAGTGAACGCCCTTAGTGCCGGAGGAGAGAGACGCCATGCTGCCCGCTGAATTCGACTACGCCACTCCGGAGTCGCTCGACGAGGCACTCGCCCTGCTGGCCCGAGGCGCGACTATCAGGATCCTGGCGGGAGGACAGAGCCTGCTGCCCACCCTGAAGCTGCGGCTGGACCGGCCGGATCTGGTCGTCGACCTGCGGAAGATCCCGGAGCTGAGCTACATCCGGGAGGAGGACGGAGAGATCGCGATCGGTGCCCTGACGACGTACGCCGATCTGGTGGCGTCCGATCTCATCGACTCCGGCGTCGCTCGCTGCCTCGCGGAAGCCGCCGCCTCGGTGGGGGATCTTCAGGTGAGAAACCTCGGGACGATCGGTGGCAGCCTATCGCACGCCGACCCCGCCGCCGACATCCCGGCCGCGGCGCTCGCGCTCGACGCCTCCGTGGTGGCCCGCAGCGAGGGAGGGGACCGGACCATCTCCGCCGGCGACTTCTTCCACGGCCTGTGGGCGACGGCGCTCGAGCCCTCGGAGCTGCTCCGCGAGATCCGATTCCGGATGCCGGCGAACGGAGGCGGGGCCTACGAAAAGCTGAGGCAGGCGGCCTCGGGCTTCGCCCTTGTGGGAGCGGCCGCCGTCGCGGAGATGGATGGCGGCACGATCGAGGCGCTGCGCGTCGCACTCACCGGGGTCTCGTCCGGCCCCTTCCGGCTGCATGCGCTGGAGGATCGCCTCGTGGGCGAGACGCTGAGCGAGGAGCTCGTGCAGGCCGCGTGCGACGGAGCGGGCGAGGCGATAGAGAACCCGATGAGCGACTCCCACGCGTCAGCCGAATACCGCGTGGCCATGGCCGGCGTGACCGCACGCCGCGCGATCCTGAGGGCGGCCGGCTAGTGGCGCTAGTGGACTGAGAAGAACTCGGCCAGAAGCTCGCTCGCGTCGATCTCGAGGCTCTTGGTGGCTGTGAACTCCACGGGCGCACCCGGCCAGGTGTGGCCGCCGCCATTCACGATGTAGAAATCCAGATCAGCCCCGCCTGCACAGCTCCGGTATTCCTCCAGCGTGACCGTGGTGCCGTCGTCCTCCGTGTCGGGAAGCTCGGTGACCGCCGGGTTCGCCGAGCACCCGTTCAGGCCGGTCCAGGTGGAGATCGTCGCTCTGGCGGAGATGGTGCTCGAGAGCTCGCCGACCCGGCCCTCCCAGGGAAACTCGGTGTCTTCCGTCCCGTGGATGAAGAGCCAGGGAGCCGCCCGGGAAGGAGAGCACGTCTCCTCCACCTCATCGATCATCGTGGCGGCGACGCTGCCGAACGCCGCTATCTCGTCGGCCAGCTCGCAGCCCAGGAAGTGTGCCATGAGAGAGCCCTGAGAGAACCCCGCCACGTAGACGCGTGAGCGGTCTACGGCCACCTGGTCTGCCAGATCGTCGATCAGGTCGTGTATGAACAGCACGTCGTCGACGTCGTCGATCGCCGCGCTGGAGCAGAGCTCGCAGCCGACGTTCCAGTCCAGGGTCTGATAGGCCCTCGGGTAGGCGACGATGTAGCCGAACCGGTCGGCCACCTCGTCGAAGCCGGTGATCACCGCCATGCCACTGAGCCGCGGGACGCCGTGAAGCATGATGACGAGCGGCGCCGGCACAGAGGGGTTCACCGTGGCAGGCACGTGAACGTCGTAAACCCGGTCGAGGCCGCCGGACCGCATGGATCGGTTGAAGTCCCCCGGATTCTGGATCGGATCGACCGGCCCCCCACCTCCGCAGGATGAGAGGATGAAAGCGAGACACGCGGCGCCCGAAGCACGGCGAACGCCGACGGAGATCTTCTTCCTGTTATCCATGTCTGACACTACCCTGTAGGTCACGCGTTTGAGCCGCGGGGCGCCGAATCGCGGCTCCCGGCGGTCGGGCCATAAGCGAGCACCGAGTACGGAGACCAAACGTGCCACGAGCCATGTTGATCGACACGGACACCGCCTCCGATGACGCGGTGGCCCTCATCATGGCTGCCCGTTGGCCGGACGTGGAGATCAAGGCCGTGACGATAGTGGCGGGCAACGTCCCCGTCGGCCAGGGCGTCCGGAACGCTCTCTACACCCTGGAGCTGTGCGGCTCCGAAGCTCCCGTCTACAGAGGCTCGGCGGAGCCGTTGAGGCGCCCGCTGGTGACCGCGCAGTTCTTCCACGGCGGGGACGGCCTCGGCGATCTGGGCTACCCTCCGCCGCAACGAAGCCCGGCAGCGGGCCACGCCGTGGAGGCGATCGTCCGCACCGTGCGGGAGAACCCGGGGCTCGTGCTCGTGACGCTCGGCCCTCTGACCAACATCGCGCGTGCGCTCGAGATCGCGCCCGATCTCGGTTCCCTCGTGGGACGCTGTGTCGTCATGGGCGGAGCGGCCTGCACGGTTGGCAACGTAACGCCGGCGGCCGAGTTCAACCTCTGGGTGGATCCGGATGCGGCGCGGGCCGTCTTCGAGTCGGGACTGCCGATCGAGATGGTCGGGTGGGAGCTCTGCCGACACGAGGCCAACCTCGACGACGAGGAGATGGCATACGTCCGCGGCTTCGACAACCCTCTCGCGCGTTTCGCGATCGACTGCAACGCCACGGCGCTGGAGGCCAACCGCCGCCAATCGGGAGACCCCGGCCTCGGCCTTCCCGACCCTATCGCCATGGCGATAGCCCTGGATTCCTCCATCTGCACGCGACGCAGCGCGCACCGCGTGCAGCTCGAGACCGAGAGCGATCTCACGCGCGGCATGACGGTGGTCGACGCATTGGAGATCCACGATTACCCGCACAACGAGGAGGTGTGGGGCCATCTCGCGAGGCCGAACGCGGTCGTCTGCTGGGAGATCGACGTGCCCGCGTGGAAAGCGATGCTCTTCCGGTCGTTGAGGAACGGTTGATGCCGCCTCGCATCGTGGTGGTGGGAAGCTCGAACACGGACCTCGTCGTGAGGGCACCCGCGCTGCCGAGGGCCGGCCAGACCGTCCTCGGCACCTCCTTCTTCAGAGCCGCTGGAGGCAAGGGCGCGAACCAGGCTGTGGCTGCCGCCCGGCTCGGCGCGCGGGTCACGCTGGTGTCGAGGGTGGGCCGGGACGAGCTCGGGGAAGCCTCGCTGTCGAACCTGCAGAGGGAGGGGATCGACACGAGCTTCGTAGTCAGGGATCCGGACGCCCCGAGCGGCGTCGCTTTGATCGTCGTAAGCGACGAAGGCGAAAACGCCATCGCCGTGGCGCCGGGTGCCAACGCCCTGCTCGAGCCGAAGGATGTCGACAGGGCAGCCGGAGAGATCGAAGCCGCTGACATCCTGCTTCTTCAGCTGGAAACCCCCCTATCGACCGTGGCCCATGCCGTGAGCCGGGCGAGAGAGGCGGGAGTGCCCATCATCCTTAACCCCGCGCCCGCCGCTCCGGTCGATGTCCGGGTCCTCCGCGACGTCTCCGTGCTGACGCCGAACACCGGCGAGGCGATCGCCCTTGCGGGGGGAGGAGGATCGGGGATCGAGGCGGCTCGGCTCGCCGCGCGGAAGCTGCGTGAAGCCGGCGTGCGCCGGGTGATCGTGACGCTCGGCGCGCAGGGCGCTCTCCTCGAAGAAGAGGATATGAGCGTCGTTCGGCCGGCACGTTCGGTCGCCGTTGTCGACACCACGGGCGCCGGTGACGCGTTCAACGGAGCGCTGGCGGTGGCGCTGGCGGAAGGGGCTTCGCTGGAAGCCGCGGCTGACTCCGCCAACCTGGCAGCCGCGCTCAGCACGACGCGGGAGGGCGCCCAGCCCTCGCTTCCGACCAGGGCGGAGGTGGAGGCGTGCGCCCGTGAATCGCGCGGCTCGGATTGAGCGGAGGAACGGGAGCTTCCGGCCGGGGAGAGGCGCGGGAAGTCTTCGGGACGCGGCTCGGCTTCGTGCTCGCCGCGGTCGGATCCGCCGTAGGCCTCGGAAACATCTGGCGCTTCCCCTACCAGGCGGCGGAGGGCGGCGGCGCCGCGTTCGTCATCGCCTACCTGATCATGACGTTCATGATCGGTGTTCCGATCATGCTCGCGGAGTTTGCCGTCGGCCGGCGTACCCGCCTTTCCCCGGTGGGGGCGCTGCGGCGCATCGGCGGCCGGGCATGGGTGCCCCTGGGTCTTCTGTTCGTGGTCACCAGCCTTCTGATCCTGGCCTACCTTTCGGTGATCACGGGCTGGGCGATTCGCTACGCCCTGGACGCGGCCGTGTTCGGCTTCTCCGCCGGAGCGGGCGACCGATTCACGCGAATCTCCTCGGGCGGTCCGGCCATCGGCTTCCACCTCGTGTCTATCGCGCTCACGATCGGCATCGTGCTCTTCGGAGTACGCCGGGGCATCGAACGGGCAAGCCTGTTCATGATGCCGACGCTCTTTCTGCTGCTGATCGGCTTGGCGATCTGGGCCTCCACCCTGCCGAACGCCGCGGCCGGGTACCGGTTTTACCTCGCGCCGTCGCTCACGGAGGTCCTCGATCCGGCCGTGCTTCAGGGCGCCGCCGCGCAGGCGTTCTACTCGATCAGCGTGGGGATGGGAATCATGATTACCTACGCCTCCTACTACTCCCGCGAGGAGAACCTGAACCGGGAGGCGGCGGTGATCGCCCTCGCGGACTTCTCGGTCGCGTTCATCGCGGGGCTGGTCGTCTTCCCGATCGTGTTCGCCCTCGGACTGTCGGAGGAGGTCGGGGAGAGCGCGGTGGGGGCCCTGTTTATCTCGTTGCCGGAGGCGTTTCTCCGAATGGGAAGCGTGGGGAGAATCGTCGGCGCGACCTTCTTCACTACCCTTGTCGTCGCGGCGATCACCTCGGCCGTCTCTCTCCTGGAGGTCGTGTCCGCCGTGCTCATGGACGAAACGCGACTCGTTCGCCGGCAGGCCACGCTGCTCGCCGGCTGCGCGGCGGGACTCGTCGGACTGGCGCCGGCCGTCTCCATCGCGACCCTCGGCGTCATGGACCAGCTGGTCGCCGAGCTCTTCACGGTACTCGGGGTGCTGGGGGTAGCGATCCTCGCGGGTTGGGTCATGAGGGCCCCCGAGGAGGAGCTGCGGCTGGGAGCTTCGCCGCTGTTTGAGCGAGTCATACCCCTGGCGGTCTTCCTGCTACGCTACGTGGCCCCCCTGCTTGTCGGCTGGATTGCCTGGATAAGCCTTCGTGGAAGCCTCGCGGCCCTCTTCGGAGGGCAGTAGGGTTCGGCATGGATCTATTCGACCGACTCGACGAACACGACTACGAGAAGATCGTCTTCTGCAACGACGGAGCCTCCGGGCTTCGCGGGATCATCGCGATCCACGACACCACCCTGGGTCCGGCGCTGGGCGGCGTACGGATGTTCCCGTACGAGACGGAGGAAGAAGCCCTCGTCGACGTCCTGCGGCTGGCGCGTGGGATGACATACAAGGCGGCGATCAGCGGCGTGAACCTGGGTGGGGGCAAGTCCGTCATCATCGGGGATCCGCGGTCCGAGAAGAGCGATTCACTGCTGGAGGCGGTGGGACGGTTCATCGAGGGGATGGGGGGAGAGTACATCGCCGGACAGGACATCGGCACCGGATCGCACGACATGGCCGTGATGCGTGGGGTTACGAGACACGTATCATGCGTGCCCCACCACGCCGGCGGTGCTGGAGACCCATCGCACGCCACGGCTTACGGCGTCACTTGCGGCATTCGGGCTGTCCTCGAGGCGGTGACGGGCAGCGATGACCTGGCGGGGAGACATATCGCAATCCAGGGTCTCGGTCACGTCGGGGCGTTCGTCGCCCGGTACTGTCACGAGGAGGGTGCCCGCCTCACCGTCTGCGACATCGTCGAGGAGCCCGTTCGGCGGGCGGGGGAGGAGCTGGGAGCGGCCGCGGTCGCCCCCGACGCCATCTACGACGTCGAGTGTGACATCTTCGCGCCATGCTCGGTCGGCGCGGTGGTGAACGACCGTACCCTGGAGCGATTCCGCTGCGCGGGCATTGCCGGAGCGGCCAACAACGTCCTGGCGGAGTCACGACACGGTGCGGCACTCATGAAGCGTGGGATAGCCTACGGACCGGACTATCTCGTCAACTCGGGCGGGCTGATTCGCTGTCAGGAAGAGGTGCGCGGCGCCCCCACCGATGACGCGCGCATCTTCGAGAAGGTCTCCCAGATCCAGGGCCAGACTCGCAGCGTGATCCGGATGGCCGAAGAGCTCGGGATCGGCACCGAGGAGGCGGCGAACCGTATGGCCGAGGAACGGCTGCACGAGGCCCGCCGGGGCGGAAACGCCTGGAACGAGCTCCGCAACGCCCGACCGGCCTGACCGCGGCCTACGGAAACAGCTGCTCGCCGCTCTCGGCGATCTCCACCCGGATCGCCCCGGTGGGGCAGTTGAAGGCCGCTTCGAGGATCTTCTCCTCCGACTCCCCCTCGGGATCGACGACCTCCGACTGCCGGTGATCGTTGTGCGCGAACACGCCGGGCGCCGTGGCAAGGCACATGGCGTTGCCGACGCAGCAGGCGTGGTCCACCCGCACGTTCAGGCGACGGGTCATCGACTCCTCCGATCCCAGCTCACGGGCAACGATTTGAGCGAGCGGAACTGAATACTCGGCTGGTACTCCACCTCGTCCGTCGCCAGCTCGAACCGGCCGAAGCGCTCGGCCAACGCTCGAAAGACCTCCTGCCCCTCCATTCGCGCCAGTGCCACGCCCAGGCAGTAGTGGATCCCGGAGCCGAAGGAGATGTGCGGATTCGGCTGCCGGCAGATGTCGAACCGATCCGGGTCCGGGAACACCGAGGGATCACGGTTCGCCGCCGCCATGATCCAGCGGATTCGATCCCCCTTGTGGATCGCCTTGCCGCCGAGCCGAACGTCCTCGGCGGCGATCCGTTGCGTCGACTTGACCGGGGGGTCGTAACGGAGACACTCCTCGGTGGCCAGCCGGGTCATGCCACCCGGATCGGCGGCCAGCAGATCCCACTGGTCCGGATGTCTGATGAACGCGAGAAGACCGTTGCAGATGAGGTTCATCGTGGTCTCGTGTCCGGCGAAGAGCAGCAGTCCCGTATTCACGAGGACCTGGTGCCGGGTGAAGATCCCCGCCTTCTCGCCCTGGGCGAGAATCGAGATGAAGTCGTTCCCGGGCCGATCCAGCCTCTCCTCGACCAGCGGGGCCGCGTATTCCACGATTCCGCGCATGCCCTCGGTGAGCGGCCTCAACCGATAGGGCTCTCCCCGGTTCATGTACAGAATGCTGTCGGCGAGCTCTCGCAGGTGGTCCCTGTCCTCCCAGGGCACACCCATCATCTGTGCGATCACTCGAACCGGAAGAGGAGCGGCAAGATCCGTGAGGACGTCCATCCGGCCGAGGGGTTCCAGCTCGTCGAGCAGCTCGGCCACCGCGTTTCGAACGAACGGCCGCCACGATTCCATCGCCGTCGGTGTGAAATACTCGTGTACCACGCTCCGCTGGTGCAGGTGCTCCGGACGATCCTGCTCCACCAACTGATCGGCGCGGAACTCGCGCACCTCGTCGAACAGCGGAAGGTCTTCCGGATCGACCGGCGGATAGGGTGGCGAGGCGCTGTTCCTCATGATCGCTGATGAGAACAGCTCGTGGTGACGGAGCAGCCACACCACCTCTTCATACCCCGTGACCACCCAGAGCTGGAAGCGCTCGTTCCAGTGTACGGGATCGATCTCGCGGAGACGCGCGAAGTAGTTGTAGGGATCGGCTACGACCTCGGGGGCGAATAGCTCGTCGAGGTCGGCAGCCGTCACGGCGTCTCGGCTGTGGAGGCTTTGGTGGTCGCGGCGCCCATGTGGAGCCGACCCTGGATTTGGCCGCCCTCATCGATCTTGATCCGAGGACTGAGGATGTCGCCCTTCACCTGGCAGGATGCCTGGAGCTCCGCGCGGCCTTCGGCGGCGATGTTCCCCGTCACCTGGCCAGCGACTACCAGATCTCGAGTCTGAATGTCGCCCTTTACGCTGCCGCCCTTCTCGACGACGACCTCCGCGGCCTTGATGCCGCCTTCGACGCGGCCGTCGATCCGGATGATGCCATCGCTGATGCACTCGCCGATCACCCGCAGCCCCGGCCCGATCGTCGACACGACGCTAATGGCTTCCCGGCGCACTTCTTTGCTCCCGTTCATCTCACTCAGTTCCGTCCGTACGGGGTTTGTGTCACGAGGCTGTCGGGCGACGTGGCCGCATGGGATCGCGACGTCCGCCGCCAAGTCTCGCAACATAGCGCATGCCGGTTGCGGCTGCCGGTGCTCCGATTACGCGGTTACGCGATTGAAGCGGCGAAGCAGTGAAAAGCGACCCGACCCCTGTGACGCCGACCGTCGTGAAGCTCGAAGGTCCAGCGGGTAGCCCTGCCTGACGAGATCCTCCACGTGTACCGGCAGTACCGGACCGGAGAACAAGTGCCCCTGCGCCTGCGGGCAGCCTGAACGGTGCAGATGGAGGATCTGCTCCCGACTCTCGATCCCGTCGGCGATCACTTCGATCTCCAAGGCGGTCGCCAACTCCACGATCGTTCTGGCCACGTTCCACTTCCGGTATTGAGGCTCCGACTGGCAGACCAGCGAGCCGTCGATCTTGAGGACATGCACGGGGAGTGCATGGAGCAGATTGAGTGACGAGAACTCGGTGCTGAAATCGTCGATCGCGATCCGGATGCCCAGATCCACGACCCGGTCTAGGATGCCGGACACGTGCGAGACGTCGCCCCTCAGATCGGTCTCGCTGACGTCGAACCTCAACTGCTGGCCTTCCACGCCGTTGCGCTCGAGGACTTCCTGCACTCGGTCGGAGAACTCGGGGTGGAGCAGCTGGCGGCCCGCTATGTGGATCGCTACCGGCGGTGGGGTCTCGGGAGAGAGCCTCTCCCGCCAGTCGCGAATCTGTTCGCAGGTCTCGTTGATGACCCAGTAGCCGAGCTCGAACACTTGCGGAGAGCCCGCGGCCACGGGGATGAAGACGTCCGGGGGAACGAGCCCCATCTCCGGATGCCGCCAGCGGACGAACACCTCGAGCCCGCCGATCCCACCGCTCGGGAGCAGCACGATTGGCTGATACTCCAGGAACAGATCATTGCGTTTGATCGCGCTTGCGAGCTCGCTTTCCAGCTGCCGCTCCTGGTCGCGATCGCCGGACGAGGAGAGGTCGAAGAGCTGCACGCGGGGCTGGGCGCCACTCGCACGCTCCGCGGCTTCCCCGGCATCTCGAAGCAGGGTCTCCGGTGAGTCGTAGGCAGGCCCTCCGAAGACGACGCCCACCGCCGGGTCGATCCGGAACTCGGACGAGCCGACCGGGAAGGGCCGCCGGATGACCTCTCGCACGCGCCCTGCCACGACCATGGCGTCTTCGGGGACCCTGATGCCCTCGAGGACGATCGCGAACCGCTCGCCATCCCGGGAGACGGTATCAGCCGGACGCAGCAGCCCTCGGAGCCGGCGCGCGGTCGAATGCAGCACCTCCTCGGCAGCCTTACTGCCGCCCGCCGTGCGGACGCCGCGCAGACCGTCGGCTTGAACGAGGAGCACGGCGAAGGCGGATCGTCCGGACCGCTGACGACGGCGTATCGCCTGCCGCAGCCGGTCCGCGAGGATGACCGTCTGAGGGAGACCGGTCCTGGCGTCGTAGTAGCGGTCGTCTGGCGCCTCCTCGTCCCTGGCGGCGGTCATCTCGCGTGCGTACTCGGCCGCGGCTCTTACGGCAGCCTCCATCCGCTGTCGCACAGCTATGTGTCCGAACTGCGCTGCCAGAATGTCGATCAACTTTTCGATACGGGCTTGACCGGAGAGCGGCGTGCGGATGAACAGCTGGATCGCTGCCGCGAGCCGCCCGCCGGCGATCGCCGGAAGGTCCAACACGGCCTCGAAGCCCTCCGATCTCAAGGCCTCGGCAATCTCGGAGTCTTCGAACTCGCTCACGGGAACAAGTCGGGCCTCCGATGGCAGCTCGCACAGGCTCTCGAGACGGCCCCCCAGCTTCGTGCGGTCGGGAGACCCCGCTCGGTACCAATCGTCGGACCCCGACCCGGGGCGATGGACGCGTGCCATGCACCCTCCGAAGGCTTCGTCGAGTCCTCGGTAGGCGAGCTCCAAGGCCATCTCCAGGTCGACGCCGGGTTTGCCGACCTCAGAGATGAGCTCGAGAAGCATCTCGCTGTGTTCGGCCGATGCCGACTCGTCTCTCGTCACCGCTTCTCCCTCTAGCCGCGTGCGCAGATCTCGCAGCATGCGCACGTGCCGAGCTGCAACCGTGCTTAGGACGGCAGACCGCGTGCCATCGGCCGATCGCGAGCGGATCGTGACGGATCGGCGGCATGCGAAGGACCGGGTGGCGAACCGGAGCAAGCGCTCTAATCGCTGGACAGAAAGACTGTTACAGCTTCCGCCGCCATCCACGAAGCCTGACGACTCGGGCCGGGCCGTCGGATTTCGGGATGGGTCCGCTGATACGGGCGGGGGCCCGTCACCGGAGGCATCTCGCGCGTTGCGCCCGGGAGGCAGTGACCCCGCCAGGACTCGAACCTGGGGCCTCGGGATTAGGAAGGCCGGGTCGTGTCGTGACCCTGGACCGTGGTGCGGAATATACGGCTAAGATTCGCGGCCCTCCCTAGTCACCCGCTTCCGCATTCTCCTTCCAGCACGGATCGCTTGGCCAAGGTAGAGCCAAGGTCACGCCACGAGCGAACCAGCCCACGAGCAAGCCGGTTCTCGACCCAGGCACGCGGGACTTCGTATCCCGAGCGCCGCCCTAACTCGCTGCCTACCGGCAACTTGAAACTCGACCTTGGCTGAACCTTGGCCGTCGTCCGGTGACAAGCGCTCTCACACATGTCTATGAACCGCTGCTCAAACGCTTGCCCGAAGCCCCCCCCATTGGGGGTCCGATCAATAAGGCTGTGAACCTAGCTCGACCGGTACGCGCCAAGTTTCCAAAAACGCCGGGCCGATGTTCCTGGCCGCGTGCAGTGATTCTCGGCTAACAATGATGTCCGGCATCGACTAAGCATCGGGCCGACGTTACTCGCCAGCCTTCTGGGCCGGCTTCCTAGACTACCGTAGGGCCGCGCCTAAGTAGTAAGGCCAGATGAAGATCGCCAGGATTGCCTTGCCGAATCCTAGCTGGGCGAAGGCGACGGTGAATAGCCAGAAGACGAACCAGCCAGCGCCGGTGAAGATCGAAGATGCTGCTGCGCCGCTTCCGTTTCCTCCCATATGGGCCTCCAGATTAGGTCAATCGTTCCCCAGGACGCAGACACCCCTGGATTCACTCGCGATCGCGACGGACGGTCCTCGCGCCGTCGTCGCTCCAGACGATGGCCTCGAAGCACGGCTGATACCCGAGTCCTCCGCACTGCGAGCCGTGCTCGGCCAGCAGCAGGATGGTGTGCTCGCCCCACTCCACCAGCTGCCACGCCTGGGCCATCCAGACATCGTGTCGGTCTCCCACGATCGAATGCAGCTGCGCGCCGCCGGTTGGGCTGAAAAGGGTGGCCGATGTCGAGCAGGCGAATCTGCCCTCGTCGATAAGGACGTCGGCTCTGCCTTCGCCGTCGAGATCGACGCGGGTCACGGCGTCGTCGGAGACCGCGAACTCGCCATCGTCCATGTCGGCGCAGGACTGCCGAGCCGCTTCCAGGATCTCCTGCTCAGTAGATTGAGCCCCCAACCCACCGGCCGGGGCAAGAAAGAGAAGGCAGATCAGCAGGTGTCGCTTCATTCCGTGTTACCCCCTCAACGGCAGGTTCTTCTCAAACTCCATGGCCAGCCTGATCAGTGACTCTCAGGACACCTCTCAAGACGGGCAAGTCCCCATGGCGGGGGTCTTCTATATAAGACGTGAACCTACCGCTCCCGGTACGCGCCAACTTCTGCAAGAACGTCTCGGAGACGTTACTTGCGAATCGAGACTTAGCTAAGGAGCCAGCTTCTCCGCTGCAGCGTTTGCGAAGTCTACGCTTGTTCTCCCTCCCATCGCGTAGATCGACCCTCCATGCTCTGCAAAGGCGATCTCAACGCGTGGAGTCCCCATGTCGGGGCCAGAAGTCCACTGATTTCGTCCAGGGTGGTAGCAGAATGTGTCGGGAAAGGCGCTGCCTGTCGGGGACGGATTGGCCAGGCGGCCTCCAAACACGCAGAATTGGCCGCGACCCCGCGAACGTGACGCGGACGCACCTGCGTGCTACTGGAAGGGGCTCTGGCGGTCGCCTTGAGCCTGCTAGATTGGACACGCCAAAACGTGAGCCCCTTGCGGGTTTCGTGTCCGGGCTGTCAGCCGGTGTGCTCGGCAACGGGTCACTGGCTGGCAGCTTTATTGTTGCTGGCCGGGACAGCTATTCCCAGTCTTGTCCGACCTACCTTCGTCGTGGTGCCGCTACCTCACGACCGTACCAACGTCGCGTCGAAGATCGCCACCTCGTTCTGACCGTCGAAATCGAAATCGAAGGGCGAGGCGTCATCGTGAAGGGTGAGTGTGTTGCCGGAAAGCGTGAATTCGAACGTATCGGTCGTTAGGATCGGCGGGATCTCGGGATTGAACTCGATCCGCACGAGTGTCTGGCTGATCAACGAGAAAGATCCCTGGATAGGAATTGTCTGCGGCTCGGAGGTTGCCGGGTCGGGAAAGGTGACCTCGCCGGTGAACGATCCATTGCTCTGTACCGTGGCGGTGAGCGATCCTCCGACAGCGAGCAGGTCAAACTGAAGTTGAGGATTGTCGGAACCCACCGCTGTGTAGGCGGTGCAGTTCCACGTTCCGGCAAAGTCTGCGATCGTCAGCGGTTCTGGCGCGATTCCATTGTCATCCCCGCAGCCGGGGAGGATCGCGATTGAGAAGCTCACAGCGACGGCTGTGAGGCACCTAACCCGTAGCCGGTTCATGCCGCTACCCGTCCTGCCGATGCGAGTGGATTCTTGCGACGGCCATGCCGCTCACACGACCAAGGTGGCCGCAGCCAGATGCAGTGCCACCCGGCATGGCGGACGCACCGGCCACGACGTGCCATCGGCTCTGCACGTCACGGCTCGGAGGGAGACTCGAACTAGCGCCTGGTATTGCGGGTATGTAGCTGCAGACGCTGAAGCACGAGGCCCCCGCGGGTTTCGTGTCCGGGCTGTCAGCCGGTGTGCTCTGCAACGGGTCACTGGCTGGCAGCTTTTTCTTGTTCTGTAGAGAATCACCGGCGGCGATCCGGGTCGTCGGGCAGGCGTCCTACGAGGGGCGTCGCTCGGCGGCGCAGTCAGATCACCGAGCCGGAGCAGGCGTTGTCGCTTCTATGTGGCTTTGCGGCAAAACCTTGCACGCACGCTGATAATACTCGTCGCGCCGCGCAAGTCGGGAGACCCTTGATTCTGGCCGTATAGATTCTGCGGCGTATGGTCGGAGGACGAGATCAGGAGCGTGGAGGGCCACGACATGAGAAGTGCCACACTCGCCCAAACTGGTTCGGTGCCACGTCACGACCGGTGGTCACGTAGTAGTCGAGCCCTCGAATCACCGCGTCGAGGTAGCGGCGAAGCAGCGGTACCAGGTAGCATCGATGCAGGGCGTACCTCAGGGCCGAGGGGTAGCCGACGAATGCGCTGGGCCAAATGCTGATGGTGAGTTCGCTTTCTTCCGCACCCGTGGCCACAAGCTCCCACCGGACGTGGCTGACCGGCCACCCAGCGTTGCCGATCTCAAGCTCGTAGGCGTGTCCCTCCTCCCAGACTGTAATCCGTCGGTGGAGGACCAGACCGCTCAGATAGTGGATCGCGTCCTGAGCGCCAACGCCTGGCCAGGTAGCGACCGGATTGCCTGAGCAGAAGGGATGATACCGTGCAACGGCTCCCGGGGTGGCCATGACTTCCCACACTCGCTCGGCGGCGGCCTGCAGCCGACGCGTCACCACTGCAGGTTGCGGACAGGGCGCTGGCTTGTTGGGCATTGGCGTTCGACTCAGTTCATTGCGCCGCGCGGCCTAACTCCCAATGGGCTGCTGCGAAGGGTCTAGCGAGCCGCAAGCGAGACTAGGGTCAGATAGCTGCACCCACAAGACGAGATCAGGAGCGTGGAGGGGCCGCGTTGTTACCCCAGTAACAAGCGGGACGGCCCCGAAGGAACCGCCCCTGGCTCAAGAGCTCTTTCAGATGCCCTTACCCGGTGGGAGGATCGTGACGTTGTCCAGATATCCCATATCATCACCAGTGATGAACTCTCCTCGGATGAGAAGGACCGTCAGATCTTTGAGGACGGCTCGGATCTCCTCCTCAGTAGCGAACGGGCCCCAAATGTCTCTGTGACGCCAACCGGCTCCAGCGTACAGGCGGACACTGTAGTGGGTCCATTGAGTCGTAGTAGGCTCGGGTCCGGCATCGATCAGCAGTGTCAGCCCAGCGCCGGCCAGGACAACGTCTGCGTAATTGTTGGTCGGGCCGGCCGGCTCTATCCTGATGTCGAACTCTAGGGCTCCGCGGTGGGCACCACGACGATTCCCCAGGAACTTGGGCGGCGCGTGCCAGAACCAAGCCCCACCTCGCCCACGATCAACCGCGTAGACGGCACCGCCCGGATTGCCTCCCGCCGGATCGTAGCTGGGCTGAAGCGACAGCGGCCATCAGCCGGTCATGGCGTCATCGGCGTCCCCGGCGATCGTCCACCCGTCAGAGTCTGTGTCGAACGTGCTGCTCAGCTTCGTTCGTTTGCCTTGAGACTTGAAGGTTGGATCTGCGGGCACCACTGAGGATTCCGTGGGTGCTGTCCCCTCACAGGCATAGACCCAGACGACGATCAGCGCGATCAGAGGAATCAGCAAAACAGGTCCTGTTTTCCTGCGGTTAGTCGTTACGCATTTGAGGCGGAACATGATGACCTCCTGGCCTTACAGCCTCAGCGAGAAGGCCAGCCGCACCGAGCCGTCCTTCCCGACGTTTAGGGCTACGGGTGGTGGAGCAGGTAGCTCAGCCTCCACCCAACGCTCGGTCGTGTTTAGAGCGCCGACACCCGCCCCGACCCCGAATCCAACGGCGGCCCCAAGGCCAGCGAAGGCTGCCACCGTGCCGCCTGGGGACTCCACGTAGCAGTCATAGTCACTCGCACAGACGGCGACAAAAGCGCCAGCCAAACCGCCACTAACGGCGAGCCCAATACCACCGCCGATCAATCCTGACTTAAGCCAACTCGACCTTTTTCCCTGATACATCTCGATCTTACGCAAATCACGGCGATCGAAGGTTAGAGTGGACTCGTCTCCCTCCGGCAGGATCACGAGCGTGTCATACGACAGCCTGGCTACGTCCCCGATGATCGGCTTGGCTCCGAGCGGAAAAACCTTGAGTCGAGCACCCTGACTTACGAATGTCGTATCGGAGGCTTGGAGTGCGGAGACAAAGGCGAGTAGGAGGATTGCAGCACAGGCGGTACTTCTCTGGGCAAGCATCGTGACCTCCCGCAGGTGCAGGTAAGTCGCAATCGGAGGGTGCGGTCAGGCAGGCGTCCAACGCGGGCGTCTGCTCGGCGCAGTCGTGGACCACCGAGCAGCTTTCTGGCTCAGCCTACATCGAGAACAGGGGGCCGCAAGTCGGAAAAACCTCTATTCTGCGGCGTACGGTCGGAGGACGTGATCAGGAGCGTGGAGGGGCCAGATGTGCTTACACGGCAAGCAGCGGTGCTCACGGGTTGGAGTGCACCCAACGAGCACCCCACCCCGCGCAGTCAGACAGCTGCTGGTTACGACTTCAGTTCGGCTCGGAGATGACCTAGTTGCCGTTACCGACGGGAGCGAAGTTCGCATGCACGAGCTTCCAACTCCCGTCCTGCTTCGCGTACACGCGAGTTGACTTGGCCAGCGTTTCGCTCACCTCGCCGTCCGCGTCTCGCGCAAGGCCGATGTAATTGTACGTGAGAATCGCAACGTCCCCGTAAACCTGCACCTTCGGGTTCGCCATCTCGGCTGCGACCGTCTGGCCACTATCCTGAGAATACGCCTCGCCAAGCGTCATCTGTATGGCCTTACCGTCCAGGCGTGTCGGGAAGGCTGCACTGAACTCTGTGTACTCGTCTGCCATGTCCTTGAGTATTTCGGCAGCAGAAGCGTTGGCCATCTCGGCGCCCCATTGGGCTTTGGCAAGCGCGATCACGTGATCGGCCACTTCCTGATTCGTTTGGGCGGCTGCGGGCGCTGCAATTAGAGCCGCAAAGACGAACGCGATGAACGGTGTGGAGCGACGCATAGATACCTCCCTTGATGAAGAACTCATCGTGATTGGCAGACTGAAGCTCCTCTGGCCATGGAGGAGCGTCAAGAGTCCGTTCGTTGGCCTGCCAATCAGCAACCTGAGCGGAATCTTCTGTTGCGGTGCCAGAGAGGACGAGATCAGGAGCGTGGAGGGGCCGCGTTGTTACGCGCGTAACAGGTTCGTGGATGCGACGAGGGGCGGCCCCGAAGGAACCGCCCCTGATTCAACCCTGAGCTTCTCCCGGCAGCCTCATGTGGCTGGGAAGTAGAGTTATTCAAGCCGGGTAAGAGTGAAGTTATTCTCGCTGTTAGGATCC
>JBDGZR010000036.1:0-20029 GCA_039588495.1 Gemmatimonadota bacterium
CGACCGATTCCGGACCCAAGACGGCAGCGACCACGGTCGAGATCGCTGGAGCGCCCGTCTGCATCGGTGGCATGGCCAAGGGGGCGGGGATGATCCACCCCAAACTGGCCACGACGCTCTGTTTTCTCACCACGGACGCCCGGCTTCCCGCCAGCACGCTGGATTCGGCCCTCCGGACCGCGGTGAACGGCTCCTTCAATCGCATCACGGTGGATGGAGACATGAGCACGAACGACTGCGTTCTCGCTCTCGCCAACGGAGCCGCCGGAAACGATCCGATCTCGAACGGGGATGCGCTGCGGAGGTTCGAGGAGGCGCTTGGCGCCGTGGCTCTCGAGCTCGCGACGCAGGTCGTCCGCGACGGCGAGGGCGCGACCAAAGCGGCGGAGATCGAGGTGACGGGGGCATCGAGCAAGGGAGATGCGGATCTGGTGGCCTACCGCCTCGCGAACTCGTTGCTGGTGAAGACCGCCCTCCATGGCGCCGAGCCCAACTGGGGCCGGCTCATGGCCGCACTCGGTAGCGCCGGCGCCGAGATCGCCGAGGATCGGGTCCAGATCTTCATCGGGCCGGCTCAGATCGTCCGCAACGGACTCGGAGTGGAGGCATCACTGAGCGAGGCCGCCGCCGAGCTGCGTGGCTCCCAGATCGAGCTGCGAGTGGACCTCGGGCTCGGGGATGGGACAGCCAACGTCCTGACGTGCGATCTGTCGGAGGAATACGTCCGGATCAACGGCTCCTACGCCGCCGAAGCGGGCCTGGTGTCGTGAAGACCGTGAGCCCAGAGACGCGCGGCTCGACCGCAGACCTCGAGGAGAGGATCCGGAGCCCCGTCGGCCTCACGCTGGCCGAAGCGCTGCGCTACGCGACCCGCTGGCGCGGCAGGACGGTGGTCATCAAGCTCGGCGGCAGCGTCCTGGAGCAGGCGAGCGACGCGACCCTGGAAGACGTCGTCCTGCTGCAGCGCGCAGGTCTGAAGCCGGTGCTCGTCCACGGGGGCGGGATCGAGATCAGCCGCATGCTGGACCGCCTCGGGCAGACGCCCCGCTTCATCGATGGCCTCCGTGTGACGGACGCCGACACGATGGAGGTCGTGGAGATGGTGCTGACCGGCCGGGTGAACAAGCGGCTCGTGGCCGGGATCGAGGCTGCCGGAGGGCGGGCCGCCGGACTCTCCGGCAAGGACGGAAGCCTGCTGGTCGCCAGGCCTCATCCGTCGGCCGGCAGCCTCGGCCACGTCGGAGAGGTGGAGCGAGTGGTTCCCGACGTGCTGAAGGCGATGGTCGAAGGCGGCTTCGTCCCCGTCGTCTCCTCGATCGGCACGGATCGGGCCGGGACCACCTACAACCTCAACGCCGACGACGCCGCTGCGGCCCTGGCCGTGACGCTCCACGCCGAGAAGCTGGTCCTGCTGACGGACGTGGACGGAGTCCTTCGCACGGAGGGCGGCGAGAACCGGCTCGTATCGGAGCTGGATCTGCCGACCGCCCTCGCCATGCTCGAGTCCGGGGAGGTCGTGGGGGGCATGATCCCCAAGCTCAAGGCATGCCTCGCCGCGGTCAAAGGCGGAGTCGAGAGCGCCCACATCGTCGGCACGCGCGATCCGGACGGCCTCCTCATCGAGCTTCTCACCGATAGCGGCATCGGCACGATGGTGCGGAGCCGCGCCGGCCGGCCGGTTCGAAACACGGTCCAGGCCAACGGAGACCAGCCCCCGGGGATCGAGTCGGCGATCGCGGCCTCGGAGGAACACCTCTTCGGCAACTACGCGCGGGAGCCGGTCGCCTTCTCCCACGGATGCGGCACCCACCTCTGGGGTCTGGACGGAACGAAGTATCTGGACTTCATCGGCGGCATCGCGGTCTCGTCGCTGGGCCATGCCCATCCTTCACTGAAGCGTGCGATCCGCGAGCAGGCCGAGCGCTACCTGCACGTCTCGAACCTCTACCACATCCCCGAGCAGGCCGAGGCCGCCAGGCTCCTGAAGGAATTGAGCGGATTCGACCGGACCTTCTTCTGCAACAGCGGAACGGAGGCGATCGAGGCCGCCATCAAGCTGGCCAGGAAGTGGGGCCTTCGACGGAGCTCGGCCGCGCCGGAGATCATCGTGGCCGAAGGCAGCTTTCACGGCCGGACGCTCGGCGCCCTCGCCGCGACCGGCGTGCCGCGATACCGGGAGGAGTTCGAGCCTCTGCCCCCGGGTTTCCGCTTCGTACCGTTCAACGACCTCGATGCGGTCGAGGCGGCAATCGATCCGGACACCTGCGCCATTCTCGTCGAGCCCGTCCAGGGGGAGGGCGGCGTAATTCCGGCCCAGCGCGACTATCTGACCGGGCTGCGGGAGCTCACGACCGAGATCGAGGCGCTGCTGATGCTCGACGAGGTGCAGACCGGCATCGGTCGCACGGGACGCTGGATGGCCTTCGAGCACTACGGGATCCGTCCGGATGTCGTCGCCTTGGCCAAGGGACTGGGCGGGGGCATGCCGGTCGGTGCGCTGCTCGCCGGCGGCGAGGTTGCCGAGCTCTTCGGGCCGGGGGACCACGGCACGACCTTCGGCGGGAACGCGCTCGCCTGCGCCGCCGCCAACGCGGTGCTGAGCACCATACGCGACGATGATCTGCTCGAGCGCGCGAGCTCAATGGGCCGAAGGTTCGTAGCCGGCATCGAGAGGATCGCGGCCGATAATCCGGTGGTTCGTGAGGTCCGAGGCCTGGGCCTGCTGCTGGGGGTAGATCTGACGATCGATGCAGCGCCCGTGTCGACGGCGTGCCGGAAGCGAGGATTGCTGCTGAACGCCGTTCGGCCCGGCACCTTGAGGCTCGCACCTCCGCTCACCGTCTCCGCGTCCGAGGTGGACGCGGCCCTCCTCATCCTACAAGAGGTGCTGGCCGAGGCATCTGCAGGAGACCTACATGCAAACTGAGACTTCGATCGAGCGCATCGCCCTCGCCTACTCGGGCGGACTCGATACGTCGGTGATGATCCCCTGGCTGCGGGACAACTACGGGTGCGAGGTGGTCGCGGTGGTGGCCGACGTCGGGCAGGCGGAGGACTTCGAGGCGGTTGGAGAGAAGGCTCTGCGCACCGGCGCGGTCGCCTGCGAGATCGTCGACCTCAAGGCCGAGTTCGCCGCCGATTACCTCTTCCCCGCCCTGCGCGCCGGCGCGGTTTACGAGCGCGGATACCTGCTCGGAACGGCGCTCGCGAGGCCGCTGATCGCGAAAGCACAGGTGGAGGTGGCGTTGGCCCACGGCTGCGACGCGCTGGCGCACGGCTGCACCGGAAAGGGCAACGACCAGGTGCGCTTCGAGGTCACCTACCGGACGCTGGCGCCCCAGCTCCGGGTGGTCGCTCCGTGGCGCGAGTGGGATCTCCGCTCGCGGGAGGACGAGTTCGCCTACGCCGAGGCACGAGGCATCTCGCTTCCCATCACGCCGGACAAGCCTTACAGCATCGATCAGAACCTCTGGCATACCTCGACGGAAGGCGGCGTTCTCGAGGATCCCGCCATGGCGCCGCCCGATGACATCTACCAGATGACGACCGATCCCGCCGACGCGCCGGACGAGCCCCGCGTGGTCGAGATCTCGTTCGAGAGGGGCTTTCCCACGGCCGTGGACGGTGAGCGGCTGCAGCCGTGGCGTCTGATCGAGACGCTCAACCAGATCGCCGGCTCCCATGGCGTCGGCCGCTGCGATCTGGTAGAAAGCCGCCTGGTCGGGATGAAGAGCCGTGGTGTGTACGAGACGCCGGCCGGCACCGTGCTGCACTCCGCCCTGCGGGACCTGGAGTCGCTGACGCTGGACCATGCGACCGCCGCGTACAAGGAAGGGCTCTCGACCCGGTACGGAGAGCTGGCCTATCAGGGCCACTGGTTCACGGCGCTCCGGGAGTCGCTTGACGCCTTCCTCGACGCCTCGCACCAGACCGTTACCGGCACCGTCTCGGTGAAGCTCTTCAAGGGCACGTGCATGCCGCTAGCGCGGGTATCGCCCTTCTCCCTCTATCAGGAAGATCTCGCGACCTTCGGCGAGGACGCCGTCTACGACCACAAGGACGCGGGCGGCTTCATTCGACTTTGGGGCCTGTCGGCGGAGGTCCGCGCCCGGGTTCTGGCCGGGCCGGCCGGCCCATCCACGGCGCCCCCATCGGACGCCCGGGCGGCACCCGAATCGGCGGGCCCCCGAGTCGACGGCGCCGGGACGCGAAACGGTGGTGAGCGACCGGCCCGGCCGGCCGCGACCTCCTGATGAGACCTCCTGACGCGACCTCCCTGTGGGGAGGGCGATTCGACTCGGAGCTGGACCCGGCCATCCTCGGGTTTACGGGCTCGCTGCCGTTCGACGCGCGGCTGGTCCGCCATGATCTGATCGCGAGCCTCGCGCACGCGCGAATGCTGCTCGAGACCGAGATACTGAGCCGCGCGCAGGCCGAGCCGATACTCGACGGCCTGTCGGAGATGCTCGCAGAGGTCGAGGAGGGCGGGCTCCTCGTCGAGGGCCCCGACGAGGATGTCCACAGCTGGATCGAGCGCACGCTCCACGCGCGCATCGGCCCTGCGGCGGGCAGGCTGCACACCGCACGCAGCCGCAACGATCAGGTGAGCATCGCCCTGCGCCTGTGGGTCAGGGAGGAGCTCGCCGCGCTCTGCGCCTCGCTCTCCGTGCTCCTGGAGACCTGGCTCGGGCAGGCGACGGAGCACGTGGAGAGCTGGATGCCCGGCTACACCCACCTGCAGAGAGCCCAGCCCGTGAGCCTCGCGCACCACCTGCTGGCCCACTTCTGGGCGCTCGAAGCCGACGCGGGACGGCTGCGGGCAGCGTACGAGAAGGCGGGCGTTTCCCCCCTGGGCGCGGGCGCCCTCGCCGGCTCCCGGCACCCGATCGACCTGCACCGCTCGGCCGCCCTCCTGGGGCTGGCCGAGGTCTGCCCCAACAGCCTGCTCGCGGTTGCCGACCGCGACTATGTGGCGGAGGCGGCGTTCGCCTGCGCCCTCGTCATGGTGCACCTGAGCCGCTGGGCCGAGGAGGTGATCCTTTGGACCTCGCTCGAGTTCGGCTTCGCCGAGCTCTCCGACACGGTCGCGCAGGGGAGCAGCCTGATGCCGCAGAAGAGGAATCCGGAGGCAGCCGAGCTGGTCAGGGGAAAGAGCGGTCGGGTGATCGGCGACCTGACCGGCTTGCTGGTGACCCTCAAGGGGCTTCCGTTCGCCTACAACAGCGACCTGCAGGAGGACAAGGAGCCGCTCTTCGACGCTCTGGGCACCGCCTCCGGCTCGGTGGGCGCCGCGACGCAGATCTCCCTCGGCCTCAGATACGACACGGAGCGCATGAGATCGGCCCTCGACGCGGGCTACCTGACCGCGACGGACCTGGCCGACCTGCTGGTCGAGCGCGGCACCCCGTTCCGCGAAGCACACGCTTCGGCGGGAGCGGCCGTCCGCGAGGCCGAGGCGCGGGGCTGCGAGCTCTGGGAGCTCGACCCGGAGAGTCTCGGCGCTACGGGGGTGGCGCTCGACGCCGAGCTGCTTCGGGAGATCCGGCCCGAGGCGGCCGGTGCCGCGAGGCGCTCCCACGGCGGCCCATCGCCGGAGCGCGTCCGCGAGCAGCTCGAGGAGGCCGCGGAGGCGCTGGAGCGCCTGGGACGCTGGCTGGAGGAGGTGCCCCTGCCACCGATCTACCGATCCCACCGCGAGGGTCGGCTGCTCGAGGAGGAGATCGCGTGAGCCCCCGAACGCGCCGGGAGAGGGAGCTGGCGATCCTTCAGATCCTGGCCGAGCGTGACGTACACACCCAGAGCGAGCTGGTGGCCGAGCTGGCTGCCCGCGGCTTCGTCGTCACGCAGGCGACGGTATCGCGGGACATACAGCGCCTGGGGGTCGTCAAGCTGCCCTCTCCGGGCGGCCCCCCGCGGTACCTTCCGCGCGACGAGGCGATCGGCTCCGAGAACGGCGCCGGGTACAACGACGGGATTGCGGAGGAAAACCTGGCCGCCGTGTTTCGAGAATCCGTGCTCGCCGTGGATTCGGGCGAGACGCTGCTCGCCATCCGCACCCCTCCCGGCCTGGCCAACGCCGTGGCGATCACGCTCGACCGAGCCCGGATCTCCGAGATCGTGGCCACGCTTGCGGGCGACGACACGATCTTCGTCCTCATGCGCAGCGCGGCGGATCGCCGGAAGATCCGCCGCCTGTTGGAAGGATATCTGTAGTCGTGCGGGCTCGCTTCACGCCATTCCAGTGCGCCGGCCATGCACCCAACGCTTACCAGGCACCGCAGAACCGGGCATTCGCGTACATTGCGTGGAGACTGAGCGCGGATGGGCAGCGAGGACCGACCCCCGAGTGAGGTAACTTCAGATGAAGAAGAAGAGACCCCTGCTGATAAGCTCCATTCTCGGCGTGGCCATGACCGCACTGCTGTTGGCTTCGGCCGGCACTCGGAATCTGCAAGCCCAGACCGTGCCGCCCCTGCCCTCGAGCGGCACCCGCCACATCGGCAAGTTCGTCTGGTTCGACCTGGTCTCATCCGATGTAGAGAGAGCTGCTGCGTTCTACAGCCAGGTTTTGGGCTGGCAGATAGAGCGGGTCTGGGGGATCGACGACTACGTGGTAGTGCGCGCGAACGGGCGCCGCATCGGTGGAATCACGCCGGCCGAGAATCCAGCCGAGGTGGGCTGGATCGGGTCCCTCTCGGTGGGGGACGTCGACGAAGCCGCCGCGTGGGTGAAGGAGCACGGCGGACGCGTGCTTCAGGACCCCGCCGACCTCCCGAACCGCGGTCGGATGGCCGTGCTCGCCGACCCGCAGGGCGCCGTGTTCGCCGCCCTCCGATCGCGGAACGGCGATTCGTCGGACCGCAATTCGCTACCGGGCGATTTTGCCTGGGTAGAGCTGTGGACGACCGATCTCGAGGGCGCGCACGACTTCTATCGCCGCCTCGTCGGCTACCAATACGCGGCCGTCCGCGGCGGCTACCACGTCTTCGGGAGGCAGGATATCCCGCGCGCCGGCGTCGTCGAGATCAAGTGGAAGGGCGTCGAGCCCAACTGGCTGCCCTACGTCGTCGTGCGTCACCTCGCGAACGTGCTGCGCGGGGTCGAGGGCGCCGGCGGGAGCATCCTCCAGGGACCCCGGGACGACTTCGGGGACGGGAGAGTAGCGCTGATCGTCGATCCGACCGGCGGAGTCGTCGGCTTGTGGCAGGAGAGGTCAAGATGAGAAGGCTGAGGAAGGCGAGGAGAGTGATCGTCGTGGCAGCGGCCATTGCCCTTCCGGCGTGTGCCAGCGGAGGAGGCGGGGGCAAGGTCGGCCAAGTCAGCTACGACCTCGGCGGCGGTTGGGGACCCTGGGGCGGCTACCGCGCCGCCCCGGTCTACGTTCCGGTCGACATCGGGCCGATCGGACCCTCCGAGCCCGCGCCCGAGTTCGAGGCCACGCCGATACCCGAGATTCCGGACGACGGAAGGCGGTAAGAGCGCATGGCCTGGGTCTATTTGATTATCGCCGGGGTCTTCGAATGGGGCTGGCCTGTCGGCCTCAAGCTCGGCATCAACGACGCCGGCCTGCGCTGGGGCTGGATCGGCTTCGCCGCCATCTTCATGGCGTTGAGCGGGGCACTGCTACTCAGCGCGCAGAGGACCATCCCGATGGGCACCGCCTACGCGGTGTGGACCGGCATCGGGGCCGTGGGCACCTTCATCCTCGGCATCCTCATCTTCAGCGAGGCCGCGAACTTCGCGCGCTTCTTCTTCGTGGGTCTGATCGTCGTCGGAATCGTCGGGCTCAAGCTCGCTTCCGCGCACTGAGTCTGCGGCAAGCCGGTGCCGGCGCGGCTTTCGCCGGCCTTGAGGTGGTGCGCACGAAGGCGGTGCCATCGTGGTGCCCATGAATGTGAAACCAGCTTTCCCGCCGCTGGTTCTGGCGGCGGTTTCGTCGTGCTCCCCTCCGGACCGATCGGCCGAGTTCGAACCACTCGGCCTCTTCGTGGACAGCGTCGCGGTCGAGCACGGGGTCCCGGGCGTGGGATTCGCGTTGTTCGATGACTCCGGCGTGCTCTTCGAGCACGTCGGCGGCGTCAAGAGTCAGGTCACCCTCGAACCGATCGACCCGAACACCGCGTTCGAAGCCGCGTCGATCAGCAAGCCCGTCTTCGCCTACGTGGTCTTTTCGTTGGCGCGGGATGGCGTGCTGGAACTCGACGCGCCGGTCGAATCGCTCGTGCCCGAGGTCCCCGAGGTGGCCTACGACCCGCGGTCCGCAGCGCTCACCCCGCGGGCCCTTCTGACGCATCTCGGCGGCCTGCCCAACTGGCGCAGCCGGATCAACTTCGAGGCGCGAAGCCACGAGGAGCTCTTCGCCCCGGACGACACGCTCCGGTTCGTCCATGATCCCGGGACCGAGTACCTGTATTCCGGCGAAGGCTATGTCCTGCTCCAGCGGATCGTTGAGGAGATCACCGGCAAGAGCCTCATCGAGCTGGCGCGGGAGCGGGTCTTCGAGCCCCTGGGCATGTCACGGACCAGCTTCCTGTTCGATACCGAGATGCGGACCGACTACTCCCTGGGCCATGACGGAGAGGGAAACCCCGACAAGTGGGAGATCGCGGTTCCGCTCGCGAGCTCCACCCTGCACACGACCGCGTCGGATCTGTCGACGTTCGGGGCTCACCTGGCGTCGGAGATTCGACGTGAAGGACCGTACGCGATACTCGGGACCCCCGCCGTGACGATCGATCAGGAAGGCGACGTCGTGAACAGCTGGGGGCTGGGCCTCGGCGTCGTGACGAACGGCGAACGCCGATACGTCTATCACACCGGCAACAACGTGATCTTCATCGCGGACCTCATCTACGGGGTCGAAGAGAACCTGGGGTACGTCCTGCTGACCAACAGCTCGAACGGCAGGCAGATGGCAGAAGCGGTCGAGCGCCGCGTATTCGGGCAGGATCTTCGAAGATGATCGGCAGTCTTCGGACCCTGAGCGAGCCCGACAGCTAGTCGACCAAGTCGGACCCGAGCACGCGTAGCCGCTCCGCCTGGCGGCGTGCCTCCTCTTCGGGAATCCCACATTGCCGCGCCACGTGCTGCACGAGAAGTAGGGCCGTCTCGGTCTCTTCTGTGATCACGACGTCAGCACCCGCGCTCTCGAGCGGTCCCGCGTCGATCAGGTACCGGGCCCTGGCGATGACCGGGAGCGCCGGGTTGGCGAGCTTCGCCTGCTGGACGATGCGGATGGCCGCCTCGGCGTCATTGATCGCGACGACGAGCAGCATCGCGTGGCGGACCCCTGCCCGCTCGAGCACCTCCGGCCTACCCAGGTCCCCGTAGAAATAGGGTACACCATGCACCTCGGCTTCGACGGCGGTCACTGGGTTCAGATCCACTATGCAATAGGGGTGATCAAAGGCCCGGCAGACGCGCTCGAGGTACCGGCCCGTGAGGCCATACCCGCCGATGATGACGTGCTCCGGCTTCGTGGCCGCCTGCTCGGCGGCTGACTTCCCCGCCGCGGTCGACCCGTCACCACCGTCCGGCAGAGCCATCCCTGGTGGACCCATGAGTCGGCGCACAACCGTCTCGAGCTGCATGAGGAACGGGGTGGCTATCATGAGCAAAACGACGACGGCCAGGAACATCTGATCTCCCGCCGGACCGATCCCGGCCGGCGAGAGGCCGTACTCGCGCCCCGTGTCGTGGAGGACGAGGGAGAACTCGCCGATCTGGGCGAGGCCGAGCCCCACGAAGACCGCCATCCAGGAGGGGTAGCGTAGCGCACGGACGCTCACGGCGGTCACGATGCTCTTGATCGCGACGACGGCTAGCGCGGCGCCAAGGAGCAACCACGGTTCCTGGACCGCCACGCGCACGTCCAGCAGCATGCCGACGGAGACGAAGAAGACGGCGTTGAAAACCGTGCGAAGGGGAATGATCTCCCCCACCGCATGCTCCCGAAAACGGCTTCCGCTGACGGCCAGCCCGGCCAGAAAGGCCCCGAGAGCGAGGCTGATGCCGGCCAGGCTCGCCAGCCAGGCGATGCCGAAGCAGATCACGACGACCACGAGCAGGAAGAGCTCCGGGCTCCTGAGCCGCGCGACCCGGTCGAGGACGGGAGGAACGACCCTGCGGGCGGCTTCGATGACGATCCCGATGATGAGCAAACCCTCGAAGAGAGCGAACAGGACAGCCCCGAGCGAGCCGCCACGGCTCCCCAGGAGGGGGATCGTCAGCACCATGATCACGATCGAGAGGTCCTGGAAGATGAGGATGCCGAGGGAGATCTGGCCGGCCGGCGTATCGATGCGCGCACGCTCGGAGAGCAGCTTGAGGACGATCGCCGTGCTGCTGAGGGCGACCAGGTAGCCGGTGTAGATGCCCAGACGCCAGTCGACGCCCAGCAGGGCGAGAACGAACACCACGAGCCCTACCGTCGCCGTAACCTGGAGTCCCCCGCCAAACAGGATGTAGCGCCGGATCCGAGCTAGCCTCTCGACGCTGAACTCGACGCCGATCGTGAACAGCAGGAGGATGACCCCCACCTCAGCGGTACTCGATATGAGATCGATGTCCCGCACGAAGCCGAGCGCGTACGGCCCGATGAGAACGCCGGTGAGGAGGAAACCGACGATCGGAGGGAGCCTCAGCCGCTGGCACACGTAAACGAGGAGGGTGCCGACCGCGAATATCGCGATCATCTCTCGCAGGAACGGCAGCTCGCCGGCCGGCGCGGCGAGAGGCGTGGCCGCGATCAAGGAGGTCGGCGGTATCTGGATAGTGGGTATCGAGCTCTAGCGCTGGGGCTCGACGACGACCTTGAGCGAGTCGCCGCCCTCGATCACCATGTCGAACCCATGCTGCGTCTCCGCGAGCCCGAGTCGGTGGGTGACCATGCCGGCCACATCCACGCGGCGCGCGGCGATCAGCTCGAGCGCCCTCCGCATATCGTCCGGCGGGCCCGCGTAGGAGTGGACGAGGTTGGTGCCGTTCGCCCACACCTCGAGGAGCGGAAACTCGAAGGTGACGCCGGGATCTGCGGGCGCATACCACATCAACGTCCCGCCCCGGTCCACGCAGCCGAGCGCCTGCCGGATCGCGGGGAGGGCCCCCGTGCAGACGAACACCCGCTCCGCCAGTCGGCCGTCGTTGGCCTCCCGGATGCGGGCCGGCACGTCGGAGTCCGCCGGCAACGTGTCGTCCGCGCCGAAGCGAGCGGCCTCTGTCAACCGGTGCTCGTCGATATCCGTCGCGATGATCGGGCTCGCCCCCAGCGCTTTGGCCAGCTGGATGAAGAGGACGCCGGAGATCCCGCTGCCCAGGACCGCCACGCTCTGCCCGGGCTCCAGTCTCGCGAGCCGGAACGCACGCACCGCGCACGCGAGAGGCTCCACGAACGAGGCCTCCTCGAAGCTCACCTGGTCCGGCAGCCGGAAGGTGCCCCGATCCACGTTGATCGCGGGGAGTCTTACCAGCTCCGAGAAGCCGCCCGGGTCGAAGTGGGTGGCCTTGAGGGTGTCGCAGACGCTGTGGCGGTCCGTGAGGCAGTAGCGGCAGGTGTTGCAGGGCACGTGATGGGTGGTGACGACCCGGTCGCCGACCGTGAACCGGTCGACACCCTCACCCACCTCCTCCACGACCCCGGCGACCTCGTGCCCGAGCACGATCGGGGCCTTGGGAACGCGGTACCACTCCATGATGTCGGAGCCGCAGATTCCGCTAGCCTCGATGCGGACAAGGAGCTCCCCGGGCCCGATCTCGGGCCGGGGTCGCTCCTCGAGGCGGATGTCACGGTTGTTGTAGTAGACCGCTACGCGCATGGCGGAGCTCAGCGGTTGACCACGCTCTGCTCAACGCCGGCAAGCACGCCGGTCTTCGACCGGTAGCTCAAGCCGGCTGCGGCTCCATCGCCGGCGATCCCGCCTTCGTCTCCTGGTAGATCTCGAACGCTTCTTCCGCGCTTCGGTTCTCCTGGACGATCGAGCGTACCGCCTGGATCATCCCGACCGGGCTGTCGGACTGGAAGATGTTGCGTCCCATGTCCACCCCAGACGCGCCGCACTGGATGGCCTCGTAGGCCATCTGAAGGGCGTCCCGCTCGGGCTGCTTCTTGCCGCCGGCAATCACGATCGGGACCGGCGTGTTGCGCACGATCTCCTCGAAGCCCTCGCAGTAGTAGGTCTTCACCATGTGCGCACCGAGCTCCGCCGAGATCCGGCAGGCGAGCCCGAGGTAGCGGGCGTCCCGGTTCATGTTCTTGCCCACCGCCGTCACGGCGAGGACTGGGATCCCGTGCTCCTGCCCGGCGTCGATCAGCTCCGCGAGATTGAGGAGGGTCTCCCGCTCTCCTTCCTCACCTACGAAGATCGACAGCGTGATCGCTGAAGCGTTGAGCCGAATGGCGTCCTCGACCGCCACGGCGAGACCCTCCTCGGAGAGCTCCCTCAGGACGCTCGTCCCGCCCGACATCCGAAGCACGATCGGGATGTCCGTCTCCGGCGGGATGCAGGAGCGCAGCACGCCGCGCGTCAGCATCAGCGAGTTGGCGTAGGGCAGCAGGTCTTTGACGGTCTCGTACGGCTTTTCCAGGCCCGAGGTGGGCCCGAGGAAGTAACCGTGGTCGATCGCCAGCATCAGCGTCCGGCCCGTCTCCGGCCGGAAGATCCGGCTCAGCCGGTTCTTCATTCCCCAATCCATCTGATCAGTCCTCCATCTCCGGCGAGTACTCGCCCTTTCTCGCGGCGGCCGTGAGCTTGGCCCGCTTGTAGAACGCCTTCTTCGCCGCCTCCACGTTCGCCTCTTCGCCGCCCCATACGGCCAGCGGCGAGGCCTGGAGGCCGCGTCCGTACGAAAAGGTGAGCTCCCACGGACCGTGGTCGACCAACTCGTTCATCGCGTTCAGGTTCACGGTGGCTTCGACATCGCTCTGGCCGCCCGAGAGGAAGGCGATCCCCGGAACGGCCGCCGGCACGGTGCGCATGAACGCCGTGACCGTCGCCTCGGCCACTTCCTCCGGTGACGCTCTGTCCGACGCGTCCTTGCCCGAAAGCACCATGTTCGGCTTCAGCACCATCCCCTCGAGGATGACCCCCTGGGAATCCAGCTCGGCGAACACACGGTTCAGGGTCGCCTCGGTGACGTCGAAGCAGGCCTCGATGTCGTGGCCGCCGTCCATGAGAACCTCCGGCTCGACGATCGGGACCAGGTCGGCCTCCTGGGAGAGCGCGGCGTACCGCGCCAGGGCGTGCGCGTTGGCGTCGATGCAGTATTGGGTCGGGATCGAGTCACCGATCGTGATGACCCCACGCCATTTCGTGAAGCGCGCACCCAGCTCCCGGTACTCGTTGAGCCGCCCGCGCAGGCCGTCCAGCCCATCGGTGATCTTCTCATCCGGCGAGTTCGCGAGCGGGTTCGTGCTCTTGTCTACCTTGATGCCGGGGATCACGTCCTCGCTCTCGATGATCTCGACGAAGGATCGGCCGTCGTCGGCCGACTGCCGGATCGTCTCGTCGAACAGGATCACGCCGCTGATGAACTCGCCGAAGCCCTCGGTGGTGAAGAGGAGCTGGCGCCAGCCACGCCGATTGTCCTCGGTGTTCTCGGCTCCGATGCTGGCCAGGCGCTTGGCGATCGTGCCGGTGCTCTCGTCGGCGGCGAGGATTCCCCTTCCCGGCCCCACCATCTCCATGGCCGTCTCTATGAGTCTGACTACATCCATGTCGCACTCCATCCTTACGATGCAATATCCAACCGGCGTGCCTGTCGATCCGGGCAGGCCCGGATGCGGGCCGCGATACCGTCCGCTGAATCCGTCGTCAGGTCCGGGCTAAGGAGATTACTGCGGAGGCCCGAAAAGAAAAAGGCAGACCGGAACGCGACGGGTCGATCGCGGTAGTTAGCCTCCGTCGCCACAAGAGATGCAACGAGGGGTGAACGCAAACGGGGAACGCATGAAGATGAGGATCCACGCCACCAAGCAGCTACTATCGCTATCCGCAGCCGCGGCCGCCCTGACGGCCACGGCCGTCCGGCCGGCGCCTCTCCTGGCGCAGGGCACCGATGCCGAGCTGGAGGCCGGAAGCCGCGTCGAGACCGTCGAGGTCACCCCCGGCGCCCCGCTGCGCGTCGGCATGGGCGATACCCTCGCCGTGAGCTTCGGCTTCCTCGACGATCAGGGCGCGGAGGTTCGGGGGTTCCGCTGGGGCTTCCAGTTCTCGCCACCGATCGTCGGCGCGAGGCCGGACCGCGCCCGTGGTCAGGGCGCGTTCGAGATCTGGGGGATGAAGCCGGGCCGGAGCTCGCTCCAGATCGGCGTGCTCATAACCGATGACGAGGGCAACCCATCGCCGGAGCTCATCGAGCAGATAGACGTGATGATCGAGGATTGGCCGGTGGCGAAGGTCGAGATCGAGGAGCCACGCTTCGAGGCGTATGCGGGCACGAGTTTCGAGCTCGCCGCTCGCGCCGTCACGACGCATGAGACGATCCACGCGACGGCCCGGCCCTTGTGGCACTCCGAGACCCCGGCCGTGGCCGCCGTCACCTCGACCGGAGTGGTCACCCTTCTCGGGCCTGGGACCGCACGGCTCACGGCAGGCGTCGGCGGCGCTTCGGATGAGATCACCTTCGAGGTCATCGAGAACTCCGTAGCCGAGGTCCGCGTGGCCCCCGCAGCCGGGTCGGTCCGGACCGGCGACGTAATACGCTTCGAGATCACCGCGCTGGACGCGGACGGACGCTCCGTGTCGGACGCGGCGCTCAGTTACTCGGTGCAAGCGATTCCGTCCGCGGCGACACCGGGTGCCACGATCTACGACGACGGCGCCTTCGTGGCGGAGCTCCCGGGCTCGTATCGCGTGTTCGCCTCGGCGGGCGGGGCGAGTGCCTCGGCGGTCGTCGAGGTGGCCGCGCGGCCGAAGCCGACCCCGGTCGAGCTGCTGGGACGCGGTGACAACCTCGCCTCCGCCACCAGCGACCTGTGGGTGTTCACCGGCGTGGACGGCCGGGATTATGCCTACCTGGGAACGATGCCATCGGGCGGCGGCGAGCGCCTCTACGTCTGGGACGTGACGGACCCGACCGACGTCGTGATCTCCGACTCGGTGGCAATCGACGCCCGCCGAGTCAACGACGTCAAGGTGAGCGATGACGCGACCTGGGCGGTCGTAACCCGCGAACAGAACAGCGCTCGAGGCAACGGTATCGTGGTTCTGGACCTGAGTGATCCGGGCCATCCCACGGTGCTCTCCGAGCTCACCGAGAACCTCACGGCGGGTGTCCACAACGTCTGGATCAACGGCGACGTCGTGTACGCCGTGAACGATGGCACGAACGCCCTGCACATCCTCGACCTCTCCGATCCCGCGAACCCCGCTCACATCGGCATCTGGGATGTCCGGCCGGGCGAGGAGGACAAGACGCTGCACGACGTCTGGGCCCAGGACGGGCTGGCCTACCTCTCCTACTGGGATGACGGGCTGGTCATCCTCGATATCGGCGCCGGGATCAAGGGCGGAACGCCCACCGAGCCGCAGTTCGTCTCGCAGATCAAGTACCGGGTGGACCACGGAGAAGAGTACGGCAACACCCACACCGCCTTCCGGTACGGAGACTATGTCTTTGTCGGCGACGAGATCTTCGGCTGCAGCGCCTGCATCAACGGACCCCGCGGCTACATCCACGTCATCGACGTCTCCGACATCGAGAACCCCGTGGACGTCGCCAAGTACGAGGTGCCCGAGGCCGGCGCGCACAACGTCTGGGTCGAGGACGACATCCTCTACGTGGCCTACTACCAGAGCGGCCTGCGGATCGTGGACATCTCCGGTGAGCTTCGCGGCGACCTCTACCGTCAGGGCCGGGAGATCGGATCGTACCACACGGCCGGCGAAGAGGAGGACGCCTACAAGCCCAACCAGGCGTTCGCCTGGGGACCGCACCCGTTCAAGGGCAACATCTTCGTGAGCGACAACAACAGCGGGCTGTGGGTGCTCCATCACGAGCCCCCGCGGACGCTGGTTCCATAGGAGAGAGGTTTGAAACCGATGGGTAGGACTGGCAGGCGGCCGAGCTCGATGATCGCCTTCGCGGCAGCACTGGTTGCGGCGATAGCGCTCTTGATGCCCGACCACGCTGCGCTGGCGCAGACGCAGACCCCGGAGGCGAACTACTGGGTCTACGTGGCGAACGAGGCGTCCGACGCGGTCTCGCGCGTTCGCTTCGGCCCGGACGGCCTGGTCGTCGAGAACGAGATCGAGGTCGGCATCCGCCCCGCGGACATCGACGGCGCCCATGGCGTGACGGTCTCGCCGGATGGGCTCTACTGGTACGTGTCGGTGGCGCACGGCACGCCTTTCGGCCAGGTCTGGAAGTACACGGCCGGCAGCGACCAGCTGGTGGGCAAGGCGGCGGTCGGCATGTTCCCGGCCACGATGGCGGTCACGCCGGATGGGCTCTCGCTCTTCGTCGTCAACTTCAACCTGCACGGGAACCCCGTCCCCAGCTCGGTCTCTGCGATCTTCGCCACGGGGATGCAGGAGCTGGCCAAGATCGAGACGTGCGTCAAGCCCCACGGGAGCACGATCAACCGTGCCGGCACCCTGCACTACTCGGGCTGCGTCGGGAGCGATCAGATCGTCGAGATCTCGGTGGATGATCTGGCCGTGACGCGCCGGCTGCTCATGACGCCGGGCGAAGAGCGTTTGCTGGCGTCCAGCGAGGAACCCTCCGAGGGAGCCGCCCGGTGCAAGCCGACGTGGGTGGCCGTCGCGCCGGACGACCGGCAGCTGTACGTGGCCTGCAACGGGAACCAGGAGGTGCTCGAGATCGACGCCGCCGACCTTCGGGTCAGCCGCCGCTTCCCGACCGGGAAGGGCCCGTACAATCTCGCCGTGAGCCCCGACGGCAAGTACGTGGTGGCGACGCTGAAGGGCCAGGGCTCCGTGGCCATTATCGATCGCTGGAGCGGCGAGGAGCGCCAGGTCGATTCCTCGCAGGCGGTGACCCACGGGGTCGTCATCTCGCCCGACTCTCGTTACGCCTTCGTCTCCAACGAGGCGATCGGGTCGACCCTCGGAACCATCGACGTCATCGACCTCGAGCGGGCGGAGCGGGTGGCGAGCACGCCGCTGGCGCTCCAGTCAGGGGGGATCGCGTTCTGGAAGATGGAGCCGATCACCAAAGGTACCTGAGAAGAAGGCTCGAGAGAGCTTCGGTCCCGATGACTCTTCGATCGCCCTGGGGCGATGACGAGAACGCGGCCCTCCTGACCGATCACTACGAACTCACCATGCTCCAAGCGTACGTCCGCCAGGGGCTCGTGCGTGAAGCGGTCTTCAGCCTCTTTGTCCGAAGACTCCCCAAGAACCGTAACTTCCTGGTAGCGTGCGGTCTCGAAGACGTGCTTCACTACCTCGAGTCTCTGCGCTTCGATCAGGACGCCCTCGAGCATCTGGCCGGCCGGGACGAGTTCTCCGCCGAGTTCATCGAGTGGCTGGAGAGCTTCCGCTTCACGGGCGATGTGTACGCCCTCCCGGAGGGGACCCCCTTCTTCCCCCAGGAACCGATTCTGGAGATCGTGGCGCCGCTGCCCGAAGCCCAGTTCGTCGAGACGTTCGTGATGAACCAGATCCACCTGCAAACGGTGCTGTGCACCAAGGCAGCACGTGTCGTTCGCGCCGCCACCGGGCGGGCTGTGGTGGATTTCGGACTGCGCCGGATGCATGGGACGGAAGCGGGCCTCAAGGGAGCTCGAGCCTTTTACATCGGCGGCGTGGCCGCGACCAGCAACGTCCTGGCCGGCCGCGTCTACGGCATACCGGTCACCGGTACGATGGGGCACAGCTACATACAGGCGCATGAGGAGGAGCTGACGGCGTTTCGGGAGTTCGCCCGGCTATACCCGACGACGATCCTCCCGGTGGACACCTACGACACGCTCGAGGGAGTTCGGAACGTGATCCGGCTCGCCGACGAGCTCGGGGACGAGTTCAAGATCAGCGCGATCAGGTTGGATTCAGGTGACCTGAAGGAGCTCGCGTTTGCCAGCCGGGAGATGCTCGATGAAGCCGGGCTCGAGCGTGTCCAGATCTTCGCCAGCGGCGGGCTGGACGAGTACTCGATCGTGCCGTTGGTGGAGGCCGATGCCCCGATCATCGGGTTCGGCGTGGGCACCGCCATGGGGGTTTCCACAGACGCGCCGGCGCTCGACATCGCGTACAAGCTCGTCAGCTATGACGGGCGCGGCCGGGCGAAGCTCTCCCCGGACAAGGAGGCTATCCCGGGTCGCAAACAGGTTTTTCGGGTTGAAGTAGATGGATCGGCGATCCGCGATGTGGTCGGTCGAGCCGAGGAGGTCGGCGCTGGCCGATCGCTACTCCGAAAGGTCATGGAGAGAGGGGTCAGGACGAGGCACGGCCGCGTCGACCTCGCGACCGCCCGCCAAACGACGCGCGATGAGATCTCGCGGCTGCGCGAGCGGCTTCACTCCCTCGAAACGGTCGATCCCCCGTATTCCGTGTGGTTTAGCGAGCAGCTGGATACGGAACGCTCGGCGGTGGTTTCCTGGCTCAAGCGCCGATGACAGCCTCGTCGGACCGACCCGAGCCTGAAATCCCGCCGGAGATCGCACCGGGAGTCCGCGAGCTCGACCACACGGCCGACCTCGGAATCGTCGTCACGGCGTCCGAGCCGGCGGAGCTGTTTCGGCGTGCCGCCCTCGGAATGGCCCGACTGATGCGAAAGGAAACCGAAGCGGAACGGTCGGCCGAGCGGGTCGTGGAGCTGCCGTCCGAAGCGTTGGACCTTCTGCTGGTTAGCTGGCTGTCCGAGCTGCTCTATCTCGACGAGGTCGACGGTTTCGTGTTCGAGGACGCCGCCTTCGGGGAGCTGGGTGAAGGAGGCCTGAGGGCGACGGTGATCGGACGGATCGAGCCGGAGGTTCCCGAGCGACAGCTCAAGGGTGTAACCTATCATGGCCTGCAGATGGAGCCGGCTGCCGACGGCTGGCAGGCCCGCGTGATCTTCGACATCTGATCTTCCGGATCTGTGCGTGCCATGAAGACATCCGAACGCCCCATGAATCAACACCCCATCAAGATGCGCCAGCTGGACGAGTACCGGTGGCTCATCCCGCGCCAGGGCAAGATGAGGGTGGACGGTCTCGTCTATGCGGACCGCCGACTGATGGAGAACATCCGCGGAGACGAGGCGATCCGTCAGGTGGCGAACGTCGCTTGCCTTCCGGGCATCGTGGGTCGGTCGATCGGGATGCCGGACATCCACTGGGGTTACGGCTTCGCGATCGGTGGCGTCGCCGCCTTCGATCCGGAGGGGGACGGCGTGGTCAGCCCGGGCGGCGTAGGCTACGACATCAACTGCGGGGTGCGCCTGCTCCGTTCCGATATCACCGCCGAAGAGCTGGCGCCGCGCCTCGAGAGCCTGATGAACCAGATCATGCGAGACGTGCCGGCCGGCGTGGGCGCGGGCTACCGCGGCTCCGGCCTCACCGGAGAGGCCGTGAGGGACGTGCTGACCGGGGGTGCGGCCTGGGCCGTCGAGCACGGCTTCGGCACCCAGGACGATCTGGAGCACATCGAGAGCGGTGGCACGCTCGGGGGCGCCGACCCCGGCCGGGTAAGCGACCGGGCCGTCAAACGCGGCAGGTCTCAGGTCGGAACGGTCGGCTCAGGCAACCACTTTATCGAGATCGGCGTGGTGACCGACGTCTACGACGAAGCGGCGGCCGGAACCCTCGGCCTCGAGCCGGGCAGGGTCACGGTCTTCATCCACTCGGGCTCCCGTGGTCTCGGACATCAGGTCTGCACGGACTACCTGGATGTGATGTTGAAAGCGACCCGCAGATACGGGATCGATCTTCCCGACCGGCAGCTGGCGTGCGCGCCGCTGACCTCCCCCGAGGCGAAAGACTACTTCGCCGCGATGTACGCGGCCGCCAACTACGCCTTCGCCAACCGGCAGATGATGTCCCACCGCGTTCGTGAGGCGTTCGCGCGCATCTTCGGGCGCCCGTGGGAGG
>JBDGZR010000037.1:0-19990 GCA_039588495.1 Gemmatimonadota bacterium
GGATCGCAGGCCGCCCGGAGGAACGAGCAGCGCACCGCCCAGCGTCATCAGAAGGCAGGCCCGACGGATTCTTCTATTCATCCGGTCATCCGTAACAACTCGGTTTGCACCACTGTCGCTCTGATCCGCGGACCGACCAGCTCTCGGCGCGGTTTCCGCGGGCCGGGAATCTAAGCGCCTCACCACCTGGTACGTCACCCTCTTGCGGAAGTGTACATGAGTGTACATAAGTGTACACTTGTCCCGTTAGCGCCCACACCGCAGACAGAGAGCTACTCCGATGAGAGCCGTCACGTCCACGGAGTTTCGGCAGAACGTCTTTTCCCTCCTCAGCGAAGTAGAGAACGGCGAGCGCGTTCTGGTTACCCGGCATGGCAGAGTGGTCGCTGAGCTCGCCCCCCCAGCCAGGTCCGCCGAGCCGTCCTGGAGGCGCTCTGGCCCGCGGCTTCCGATCGCCGGAGCGGCGGTGAGCGCGGCGATCTTGAGGGAGCGCAGCCGATAGGCCCGTGCGCACCTACCTGGATGCTTCCGCCCTGGCCGGCCGTTACATAAGGGAGCGCAACACCGGCCGCGTCGAGGAGATCCTGCGCGACTGCACATCGCTGGGAACGTCCGTTCTCAGCATCCCCGAGATACTCTCCGGACTCTGCCGGAGGCGGCGGGAGGGCTTCCTTTCCTCTCAGATCTACCAGCAAGCGAAGGATGCGCTGATGGAGGACGTGGCGGACGCGTCTATCGTGCCGGTGTCACCCGAGGTATTGAAGCGGGCCACCGAGCTTCTCGAGGAGGCCCACGAGCTCTCGGCCGTGGATGCGCTCCACGTCGGCTCGGCGCTCGAATGGGGGGCGCAGCTCTTCGTCTCCGCCGATGCGCGGCAGCTCGCGGCCGCCTCGCGTTTTGGCCTCTCGACGTCCCGGGTCTAGCCCTTCGCCTCTCAGTCTGCTTGAAAGCCCACACTGAAGTGGGTCCCATCGCAGAACGGCTTATCTCGCGACCGCCCACAGCGGCACAGAGCGGGATTCTGCACGACGACCCGGTTCGCTCCATCTCCGCTTCGCAGCTCGACTGACCCCCCGAACAGAAGGGGACCGTTCGGGGCCGCCGTGATTGCGAGGGGGCCGGCAGCCGTATCTGCCGCACCATCTTCGACGCCGGTTCCCCGATCCGTGTCCACCGCTCCGGGATCCTCGAAGCCGCACTCCAGATGCGTGTTGTCGCAGAAGGGCTTGTTGGACGACTCGCCACACCGGCAGAGCGCCGCGCGGTATTCGACCCGCTCTCCCTCCATTCCTAATTCCCCTCTTTTTGCCGGGGCATCCCCAATCCGCAGGTCACCTTGCACGTACAGTGGCCCGTCCGCTGCGACGGTCACGACGGATTCCGCCGGCGGGGCCTCGGCCTGGCCTCCATCCAGCCTCCGGTACCTGAGCGCCCCCGTGGGACAGCGGCTGATCACCTCGGCGATCGCGTCGGCCCCGGCCTCGTTCGGCTCCACCCACGGCCTCCGGTCCGGATCGAAGACGGCAGGCAAGCCGTGGACGCACTCCGCAGCGTGGATGCAGCGCTTCGCGTCGTAGCTGACTGATAGCTGCTCGCCCTCGTACTCGTGGACCTTTCCGCTCATCCCCTCTATCTCCCGTTAGTGCCGTTGCCTTTTCAGCCGCGTTCTCTCAGAAAGACCAACCGATCGACGTCCGACAGCGTGAGGTCGTTCTTGGCGGCGTCTGGATCGGGCGGCTGGCTGTCGTAGCTCTCCTTGAACCCGACGTTGAAGTAGAAGTTGTTCACAAACTCCCGCTTAAAGCTCGTGGTGAACTGGAGCCGGACCCGTCCCGACTCGGTGAAGACGGGGATGACCAGCAGGCGGCTTGATAGGTCCGTGTCCAGATCTCCCCAGCTGAAGAACTGGAAGTCCGTCAGCACGAACGCCTGCCCGAGGTTGTCCGCCTCCTGGCCCGTAAACCGCTCGCGCGCATAGGACTTACCGCCGGCGAGGCTGAGGATCACCTTGTTGCTCTGAACCATGAAGCGGCCGAGGCCGGCGCCGAAGCTCCCTCGGATATCCAGGCTGAGCTGCGTGTTCGACTCGAAGCTCGTGAGACCCGTCCAGAACCATTTGCCACTGAACTGGCGGATATACTCCAGGGCCGTGTCCAGCTTGCTGATGTCCGAAGCTCCCTCCTGGCGGCTCAGCGTCACGCCCAGATCCCACCTGATATTGTTGAGGCCCCACTTGTACTGGACGTTGGAGGAGAGGGAGAAATCCAGCTTGTCATTCTCCTGCGTGTAGTCGAAGCCCAGGTCGAGGCTGCCATCGATCTGCTCCCAGACGCTCTCCTTGATCCTCGAGAGACGGACGACGTCTACCGTGGCGACCGTGGCCGTGTCCCCGTCCACGAGGACGCGGACCTGGTCGGCCCCCTCCGCTTTCCTAAGCGAGCCGAAGTAGACCGTGCCGTCCTCGAGCTCGACCTCGAAGGTTTTCCCTTCAGTGACCAACGTGCTGATCTTCGGCCACTGCACGTACACGGTCGACATCGCGTCGGTGCTGAGCTTCAGCTTCCCGCGCTTGAGCTCCTTCACCTCACCGGTGATGTCATCCCCGTTGTTGAGCGTGATCACATCCGTCTTCTGGGCCAGCGCCGGCGCGTGCGCCCACGGCAAGGCAACGACGGCAGCGAACAGCGGACCTGATAGGCGGTTCATCCGTAGTCCAGCGGATCGGCTCCTCATCCGATTATCGAGCTCTGCGGCGGTAAGCTGTTGTCTGCGTGGCGACCGCTGCGGCAGGTGGCGTGACGACTACCAGCGTGTCTCCACCGACGACGGCTTGAAGGACCGCACGGTTGCGGTTCATATCTACGGATCCTATTTGGATCGTTCGACACGGTGAGGTAGATCGTCCCTGTGAGGAGAGTGCGTTATGAGGACCGCTCCAATGGTGGCTGCTTCCCTTCTTCTGGCCTTCCTGACCGCCTGCGCTCCGGAGTCCGGACCGGACAGCACGGAAGCACCGGATGACCGGCCGAACGTCCTGCTCGTCATGGTCGACGACATGGGCTTCACCGACCCGGCCTGGGACGAGTACGCGGCGGACGTCGGTGTGGTGTTCCGGCCGAGCGATGAGGAGCCGGAGTAGCACGCCCACTTCGAGCGGGACCGCCGGAAAGTGATCGGTCGCCTCGGCCGCGCGACCCTGGTCTTCCTATCTGTCGCGGTTGCCGCACCCCTACCGGCACAGGACGTCCAGCCGCGTTGGCTCAGCCCGGCCCCCGTCGGTTCCCATCTGGTCGGCGGCGTCTACAGCTTCTCGACCGGTGCCGTGCTGATGGACAGAACCATCCCCGTGGAAGATATCGACGGCGACGTTCATGCCTTCGCCGGCGCCTACGGCTACGCCTTCGGGTTCTTCGGACTGGCCGCCAAGGCGGACGTGATCGTTCCGTTCGCCGCAGGCCGGTGGTCCGGCACCCGCACCGAAACCGACTCGACCGTCGCGCGCACGGGGCTCGGCGATCCGGTCACGCGTTTCATGTTCATGTTCGTGGGCGCACCCGCCCTCGGGGGAGCGGAGCTCGCGAAGCACCATGCCCGGACAGTGGCCGGCTTCGATTTCCGCGTGCGCGTTCCGTTGGGCCAGTACGATCCGACGAAGCTCATCAACATCGGGACGAACCGTTGGACGTTCAGCCCGCGGGTGGGCGTTTCGCAATCCTTTGGCCGCCTGCTCACGGAGCTGTACGCCTCGGGTTGGTTCTTCACCGACAACACGGAAGCGCTGGGCTCGAGCATCCAGTCACAGGATCCCCTGACGGCCCTCCAGCTCCACTTCGTCTGGGTGTTCGGTCCCGGCCTCTGGGCCGCGGCTTCGACCCGCCAAAGCTTCGGCGGTCAGCTCTACGTGAACGGATCCCCGTCGGGAGAAGCCCAAACGAACAACAGGATCGGGGTGTCCGTGAGCCTACCGATCTCGCGGCGACAAGGGCTCAAGTTCGCAGTCACGCTCGGCCTGTCGACCGCTGCGGGTAACGACTACAACACATTTTCCGGCGCATGGCAGGGGGGCTGGGGAGGATCTCCGTCGGGACCGGATCCATAGGCTGAGGGACGTTCATCAACTACACCGGCATCCTCGCTATGGCAGCAATGAGCGGGAGGGACGGCACCCGAGGAGTCGCCCGACACCGGAAGGGCGCCGCCTAGAATGACCAACCGAAAGATGTCGTGATGCTGAGGTCGTTCTTCTCGGTGCCCGTTGTAGGTGGCTGGCTGTCGAACTGCTCGTTGATGCTCACGTTGAAGTAGAAGTCGCTCACGATCTCTCGCTTGAAGCTCGTGATGAAGCTGATGCGCCACCGGCCGGACTGGTTGAGCACCGGAATGACGAGCAGCTGGCTCGAGAGATCCGTGTCCAATCCCCCCCAGCTGAAGAACTCGAAATCGGCCATCATGAGTCCCTGAAGAGCGTTGTCGCCTTCCTGCTCCTCGAACTGCTCGCGCGCGTACGACAGTCCTGCGCCGGCCAGGAGGATGACCTTGTTGGACTGGACGAAGGAGTATCCGGCCACGCCACCGGCGGAGCCTCGGATGTCGAGGCTCAGCTGGGAGTTCGACTCGCCAGACAGCAGCCCCGAGTAGAACCACCGCTCGGCGAACTCCCGGAGGTAGATGAAGGTCGTATTCAGCCGCGAAATGTCCTCGGTGTCGTCCTGCCGGCTGAACGACGTGCTGAGGTCGAACCTGAAGTTGTTTCGGTCCTTCTTGTAATTGAGGTCGGCACCGAAGTTGAAGTCCGTCTTCGCGTTCTGCTGAGTGAAGTCGACGCCGAGGTCGATGCTTCCGTCGAGCCGCTTCCAGAAGGTCTCCTTGATCCGCAGCATGTTGACGACCTGCTGAGTGGCAACCAACAGCGTGTCTCCACCGACGAGGATCTTGACCTGGTGCGGCTCGTCGCCGAACGCCAGGGAGCCGAAGACCTTCGTGCCGTCTTCCAGGTCTATGTCGAAGGTCTTGTCCGTCTTGGCGTTCAACACACGGGTCCACTTCACGTAGATCGTTCCCGCGGCATCCGTGCTGAACTTGACCTTCCCTCGCTTGAACTCCTTGATCTCCCCCGTCATCACGTCGCCGTTGCGAACTATGAGGGTGTCCGTCTTCTGTGCCAGCGCCGTCGAGGCGCCGCCCGGAAGTAGCGAGAGCACGAAGAGCAGGCAGACGGTTCGAGAGATGACCGCTGCGGTGGTGGCCGTGGGTCGAAGAAGGTTGACCATGAATCCGATCCTCATTCGATCTTCCATTCTGTCAGTGTCTCAGCGTCGAAAGGTGAGTTCATCCGACAAAGGAAAGGGGCCGCCCGTCTCGGACGACCCCTCGGGCCGGGCTTTGAGCGGTTCAGCGCCGCCGCCCATCTCAGAAGCGGAAGCTGAAGCCGAGCAGGACGCCGTACTGGTCGGCGTTGTAGGAGTAGAAAGCGGGACTGCCCGGGACACCATCCTCGTAATTGATGAACAGGTAGCGGAAGCCCAGGTTGACGTCGAGCCACGTGATAATGCGGAACCCGATGCCAGCTGTGGCGTTCGCCGTGAACTTGGCGCCGCCTCCACCGGCATCGGCGCGAGCCGACACGTACCATCGCCGCCCCAGATCAGCCCCGAAGCGGGCGCCGGCGAAGAAGTCGACCCAGGCCTCCTTGAAACCTCTGAACTTGTCGATCGGGGTGGCCCGGATGACGAGGTCCTGGTCCTGGAAGTTATACCTGATCCCCCCGAGCAGGTCCAGCCGCGTGGGGCGGCCGAACCCACCGAACCGGTACGCCCCGAAAAACTCCATCTGGATGACGGTGAACCGGTAGTCGCCGCTGGTCCCCAGCTCCGGGGCCGCCAGCGGTATCGAGTCCTCGCCCGCCTTCATGGTCAGGAAGTCGATCCCGCCCAAAATGCGCCCCTTGCCGAACTCGCCATGGGCGGCGAATGAGAACTGGCCCAAACTCTCGTCGATCGGAGCGGTGAACTCACCGGTCGTGACGCCGCCGCTGAGCCCGGCTACCAAGAAATACGGCGTAACCTGGAACCACCAGTCGTCGGGTCCCTTGTCCTGGGGAGCGCCCTGGGCCAGGGAAGGAGTCGCGGAAGAGAGCAGCACCACCGACCCGAGCGCGATCACCCGGGCGAATCCTCGCGCGAATCTAGAAAGCGAACGTCTTCTTCTCATCACACGCTCTCCGTTATGGGCTGGCGCGCTCACGGCGAGAGATCGTAGCGGCGCTTCGCGGGAACGGCCGGCAGCTCCGCGACGGCCTGTCGGTCGACCCGCAGGCGCACGAGGTCGTCCTCCGCATCTTCTATCATCGAGACGGGAACGGCGACCTCCCGTCGTCCCCACAGATGTCCTTCCATCAGCACCACGTGCGTGATCCGACCCTCTTCAGCGACGAGCAGCTCTCCGAGCTTCCCCACGTGTCCGTCCGTGGCCTCGATATCGGCGCCGCGCCGAAGTGCGAGTTCGCCGAGCGGGACGCGCTCGTGCTCGAGCGGCAGGTTCACCGCCTCCGGTCGCGCGAAGGGCCAGAAGAACGTCCTGGTTCCCGCGTCGTCCTCCCTGGGGATGTATCCGACCGAATCGAACGTCGGCAGCGCCCGGAGCTCGTCGCGGGTGCAGTCGAGGCGGATCGCGTCGTGCGTCGTATCGACGAGGAGCTCGACCGGTACGACCCGCTCTAGCTCGATCGGACGGCCTCCATCGTAGACGACGATCTGGGTCACGACCTCTTTGATCGGATCGAGAATCAGGCAAGTCGATCGCCCGACGGCTCCATCCGAGCAGTGTACCTGTGCATCCAGCGGTATTTGCTTCATACGGCCGCTCCGCTCGGCAAAGCCGCTTCCAGGCGCGAGACGACCATGTCGCCCATCTCGTTCGTGGCGATGCCGCTGCGGGCGTCGGCGGAGGGCACGTCTCCGCTCTGGAGGAGGTCGCCGACCGCGCCCTCGATCCGCTGCGCCGCTGCCGTCTCCCCGAGGAAGTCCAGCATCATCGCGACGGCGGAGATCGCTCCCAGCGGACAGGCGACGTTCTTGCCCGTGTACTTGGGCGCCGAGCCGTGGATCGGCTCGAACATCGACGTCTGGCCGGGATGGATGTTGCCCGAGGCGGCGATCCCCATCCCGCCCTGGAGCATCGCGCCCAGGTCGGTGATGATGTCGCCGAACAGGTTCGTCGTGACGATCACGTCGAACCACTCCGGGTTCTTCACCATCCACATGCAGCAGGCATCCACGTAGGCGTGGTCCGTCTCCACGTCCGGGAAGTCGGCGGCGACGTGCTCGTACGCTCGCTGCCAGAGGTCGTGCGGCCGGATGGCGTTGGCCTTGTCCACGAGCGTGACGCAGGCGATCCGCCCCGCTTCGCCTCGCGCCGCCCGTTCAGCCGCGCGCTTGCGGGCGAGCTCGAACGCGTAGCGGCACGCCCGCTCGCAGCCCTTCCACGTGTAGAGGCCGTTGACGAGCGCGACCTCATCCGGCGTGTTCTTCTTCAGGTGGCCGCCGATCTGCGAGTACATCCCCTCCGTGTTCTCGCGGACGACGACGAAGTCGATGTCGTTCGGCCCCTTGTCCTTGAGTGGGCAGAGCGCTTCTGAGTATAGCTTTATCGGCCTCAAGTTGACGTAGAGATCGAGGCCGAAGCGTAGGCCCAGGATGACCGACCGCTCCACCAGCCCGGGCTCGACGTCCGGGTGTCCGATCGCGCCGAGGAGGACGGCGTCCAGCTCACGCCACTCATCGATCACGGCGTCCGGAACCAGCTCGCCGGTCTTCAGGTAGTGCTCGCCGCTGTATGGGTACTCGACGAGTTCGTACTCGAAGCCATCGAGGCCCGCCGCCGCCTCCAGAACCTTGAGACCTTCGGACGCGACCTCCGGTCCGATCCCGTCTCCCGGGATTACACCGATCTTGTATCCGCTCACGTGCTGCAGCCCTCCTGTCTGTTACCTCTAAAGGTTCGGCAGCGTGTGCTCCCGTCCCGCGTTCTGCTCGACCAGCCACTCGTAGAGCGGCTGGAAGTACTCGACCATCGCCTGCGCGTCGAGCTCGCGCCCCGTCGTCTCACGCAACACCTCCTGCCACGGACGGCTCGAGCCGGGCGCCATGATCCCGCGCAGGAAGTCGCCGGTCTCGACGCTCCCCCAGTAGTCGGCATCGTGCGGGTCCTGCTTCAGGATATTCCGCGCGATGTGGTCGTGCATCTGGAAGAGGAGCGCGTAGGAGATCGCGTAATCGTAGTACTGAGCCGCATCATCGTTGATGTGCGTCTTCGTGAGCGCGTCCGCGTGATCCTCGCCTCGCGGTTCCGGGGGAGCCACCCCCTGATACCTCCTCACGAGATCCCACCATTTCGCGTTGAACTCGTCCGGCGGCAAGTCCTCAACGTAGAGGGCGTGCTCGAAACGCGTCATCGTGCCGGCCGAGAACGGCATGTACGCCACGTAATTGAGCGCCTCGTTGAGAAGTTGCTGCATCCGGTCCACCTCGGCATCGGACGCGACGAGGCCCCGACCCACGAGAAACGGCCGCTGCACCGAGGCGAGGCCCATCAGGTAGCCGATCGCTTCGTGGTAGCCGCGATTGGCTCCACGACGCAGTAGCAGCGGGACCTCCGGGGTGCTGTACGTCAGGTAATAGTAGATGTGGCCGAGCTCGTGCAGCGTGGTCTCCCACCACTCGGGATTCGGCTCCACGCTCATCAGCGAGCGGATGTCGGTGGCGCGGTCCAGGTGCCAGGCCGAGGCGTGCGTGTTCTTCTTGTACTCGGTGCCCTCCGGCAGCGGATAGAGCGACGAGCTTTCCCAAAAAACCTGGGGAAGCTCGCTGAAGCCCAGGCTCAGGTAGAACTGCTCTCCCTGCTGCACGATCCACTCGGCCGGCTTCTCGGCCAGAGCCGGCCCGGGATCCAGCCCCTCGACCGCCACGAGAGCGCTCCAATCCTGCGCCCAGCGGTTGGGGAGCCAGTGAGCCGGGATGAGATCGGGCACGGGCTCGCCGTACCGGTCCGCCAGCTCGTATCGGACCCAGGTGTGGAGCTCGCGGTAAAGCGGCCGAAGCTGCTGAACGAAGGTGTCGTTCAGCTGGATCATCTCCTCGGTGCGCATCCCGTATTCCGACACCTGATAGGTGAAGTAATCCGGGTAGCCGAGCGCCTGGACCGTCTGGTTGCGCAGGTCTCTCAGGCGGACGATCCCCTCCTTGAGGGCCGGACCGACATCCTTGGAGGCCTCCCACACGGCCCGCCGCCTGTTCAGGTCAGTCTCCTCCCATAGCAGCTCATCGATCTCGTTGGGGGTGATCGGCTCGCCGTCCAGGGTGAACTCGAAGCCGTAGAGTCGCTCGACCTGCTCGGCCTCGGCGGCGATCCGCTCGGAGACCAGCTCCGGGACCGTCCCGGGGTACTGCGCGGCCCGATACGCCATCGCCGCGAGCTGCGCCGTCTGGAGCGGCTCGAGCTCGTCGCGCTGCACGAGGAAGTCCCGGATCCGCTCGATGTTCTCGACGCTGCCCTCGAAGGCCGCCTGGGCCTCGCGCGCCGCCCGATATCGGGCCGCGTTGGTCGTGTCCCCGTCGACGATGCGCGTGTTCATCGCCCAGCTGGCCAGCGAGGACTCGTAGTAGTGCTTCTGAAAGGCGCTTTCGTATGCCTCGAGAAACTCGGCCGCCTCCCGCCGCACCTCGTTCTCCTGATCCAGCGTCCGCACGGGCGTCCCGTTACCGGTGCCGCAGGCGGCCTGAACGATCACCAGCAAGATGAACCCGCCCGGTACTGAACCTCTCATCTCTGCCTCACTTCCGGTTTCCGACGACCCGCTCAACTTACTATTCCGCCTGCCGTTTGCGCTCCCCCGAATCGCCGCAACGCCAAGTGCGGGACCTGCTTCTACTGGCAGTAGCTGAATCAGGCGGGAGATCTCACCTTCGACGACCTCAGAACGAAAGCCGAAGGGCGATTCCCCCAGGCCCTGCAACGACGCCCAGGCGATCCAGGGGCAGCTGCTCCCATCGCTCGTCGGCGAGAAGCAGGCCGACCAGCATCCCGATCGCTCCGACCGGAGCGCCGACGACGAGTGAGGCGATAGCGACGTTTCCGCCGTCGCAGCTCGTGTCCGGTTCGCTGCAGAAAACCGCCAGGAAGATCCCCGTCGAGAGGAAAAACCCGCCCACGCCTCCAACGACCGGCGGCACCCAGCTCTTCCCGCGGCTCACCTCGAGGCTCCGTATCGAATCCAGCGGGAAGGAAAGGAGCTGATCGTCTGCCCGCAGCTCCAGCCGCCCACCCTCGAAGAGCTCCAGCCGGCCCGTGACCGAGCACTGAGGGCAGTCCGAGTCCGGGTGGAGGCGGATTCGAGCTCCCGGAGCCAGCTCCTCCAGCGGTTGCCCGACGACATCGGCCGGTCGGCTCGCCAGCAGCGCCACCAGCAACACCGGCAGCACCGGCAACGCCGGCAAGACCGCAGGCCGCGGGACCCGCCGGGGGCTAGCCAGCGGCCGACTGCAGCTCTGAGAGGAGGCGACGGGCACCCGTGTCCTCGGGCCAGGCCTCCACCAGCCGCCGGGCGTACTCGAGCGCGGCTCCAAGCTCTCCCCGGTCACGGTGGATCGTGGCGAGGCCGATCAGCGAATCGCGATCCCACGGGACCCGCTCGAGAGAAGCTCTCAGCAGATCGAGCGCCTCGGCCGACCGGCCGGCCGAGTTGAGGGCGATCCCGTAGACGAACGCGAACCGCGCGTTCTCGGGCGCCGCCTCCACCGCCAGGGACAGCTCCGCGAGCGCTTCATCCCAACGCTCTAGACGCGCGTACACGAGCCCGAGGGTGTGGTGGAGAGCCGCTTCGCCGGGAAGGAGTGCCAGCGCTTCTCGCAGCAGTGCCTCTCCTTCCCCGTCGCGCCCCTGCACGCGATAGACGTCCGTCAGGTTGACGTAGGCAGGCACGTAGTGCGGCCCGAGGCGGATTGCCGTCTGTAGCTCCCGCTCGGCCGCCGCGAGGTTTCGCCGGTTCGCCTCCAGCAAGGCCAGATTCACGTGAGCGCTCGGATGATCGGCGTTCGCCATCTGGGCATCCACGTATTCGCCGATGGCGCGGTCGAGCTCAACGCGCTGCGCGGGAGTGAGCACCTCGGGTGGCAGGGGCGCCAGGACGCGTCCGGCCTCGATTCGCACGGCTCGCACCGCATCCGTCAGCAGCGGAGCGACGAGGTTCAGGCGTCGGTCCGGCTCGACCGCCTCCATCCCGCGCACGGCCGCCGCTCGCACGAGCGGATCGGCATCGCCCAGAGCGCGGGCCGTCGCCAGCAGGGACGGCGGAGACGGGTGGCGCACGAGCAGATCCGCCGCCGTGGCCCTCACGATCGCGGGAAGCTCCGAATCGTCCACGAGACGAGGCAAAGCCTCGATGCCGAGCGGTCTGCCCTCCCGGGCGGCCGCAAGGGGGATCCCGTAGTGCACCTCGCTCCCCAGCTCCTCGCCGGCCCCCGTGGGCGCGTACCACTCGGCGATGACATCGGCGGCCCACTCCGCCGATCGCTCCGCGTGACATCCGGTGCACGCGTTCGGCACACCGAGGGCCGCCGACAGATCGGGCCGCGGAACCCGGAAGCTGTGATCTCGTCGTGGATCCACGACCATGTACGTCTTGGAGGGCGCGTGGCACTCGACGCACTGAGCGCCGGTCGAGCCGGGCTCGTGGAAGTGGTGCCCCCGCACGTCGTATGCGTCCGGAAGATGGCAACGGCCGCAGAGCGCGTTTCCGTCCGCGCGGAGGGTCAGGCTGTGCGCGTCATGGCAGTCCGTGCAGGTGACGCCGGCGGCGAACATCCGGCTCTGGAGGAAGGAACCGTAGACGTACACCTCCTCATCGATCTGCCCATCCGCGTGGTACAGGCCCTCGTCGAGGGTCGCGGGCAGGTGGGTATCCGAGAGCGGACGGCCGTGCTCGTAGGGATCGGCGATCGTCGAGCGGCGGGAGTGGCAGCGGCCGCATGCGTCCACCTGAGCGTCGGAGGCCGAGCCGACCACCCGCGCGATGGCGGCGCCCGGATCGAATACCCAGTCGGATCCGGATGTGGAGAGGTCGACGACCAGGCCGATCTCCGCGGCCGGTAGCCTTCGGTTTTCGCCCTCGGGCTGCTCGTTTGCCGCCTCGTCCGCGCGAGAGCCGTTTCCTCCGCTTCCTCCGCGCTTCCTGGCCCACGAGGCGTGGCGAGAACCCGGGCCGTGGCACGCCTCACACGACACGTCGATCTCGGCCCAGGAGGTCTCGTAGCGATCCTCCGCCGCGACGTAACCTTTGCGGAGGTTCGTGCTGTGGCACTCCGCGCACATGTAGTTCCAGTTCTGTGCCAATCGGGTCCAGTGCAGGACGTCGTCCGCCGCGATCTCCTCATCCGGGTAGAGGTGAAACCAGCGTTGCCCTCCCTCCGCGGCGGGCCTGGCATCCCAGGCGACGCCAAGCGCCTGCAGACGGCCTCCCGGAAACCGCACGAGATACTGCTGCAGGGGGTCGACGCCGAACACGTAGGCGATCTCGTATTCCTCGGGCGCTCCGTCCGGACCCACCACCTCCACCAGAAAGGCCCCGTCGCGCCGAGAGAAGCGGTAGGCTTCGCCGTAATGCGTGAAGACGGCGTTCCCGAAGTCGCCCAGGACCGTCTCCTCCGAGAGCTCCTGCATGGCGAGATCGTGATGCGAGCCGGTCCAGGCCTCGGCTTCGCCTTCATGGCACTCGGCACACGCGAAGCCGCCGACGAAGAAGAGGGAGTCGCCGGTCGCTTCGCCCACTCCGGCTCCGCCGGAGTCTCCGCAGGCCGCTCCGAGCAGAGCGGTGGCCGCGACCAGGAGCCCGTGGCTCAACAGTGACGGTCCGCGTGTTCGCTGCGTCATCTCAAAGGACCAGGCTGGATTCCGTGTCGGTGGATCGGGGTCGCCAGGGCGCCGGTCCAAGAGAACGCCTCCCGGCCACTTACGCGAGCCGGCGGGGTACCGAAACGAACTTGCCTGAGCGCCGTCCAGCGCCTACAGTAGGCGCCGATTTCGCCGTGAGCGTACCGGGGCGTATGGAGCTCGCGGGCGGCGTGCTCAGGGCGGACGTGACTTGAATGGGGAGGAAAGGTGAGACACATGTTTCGTTTGAGGACTTTGGGATCGGCATTGGCCCTTACGCTGCTGCTCTCTTCGGCGGCGCTGGGCCAGGGGAAACTGGAGATCACGCCGATGGTCGGCATCTCGACGGCCGGCGGCGTGGACATCAACACCGAGATCTCGGAACGCCAGTCGTTCAGCGTCGGCAGCGGCTTCACGTGGGGTGGCACGCTGGGCTACTACCTGAGCCGCTACATCCAGTTCGAGGTCCAGTACGCTCGCCAGAACAGCAGCCTGGCCCCGAGCTTCGACATCGGCCCGGAGGAGCCAGGCTCTATCGGGCTCGGCATCGATCAGATCCTCGGCAACTTCGTCTTCCAGACCAACCTGGCGGGGGGCACCTTCTCGCCGTTCTTCCTGGTCGGCGCCGGGGCGGCGATCTTTACGCCGGACAATCGGGACATCGGCGAGATCGACCCGATTGACAGCACGACGCGCTTCCAGTGGGGGATCGGCGGCGGCCTCAAGGTATTCGTGAACAGCAACATTGGCTTCCGCTTCCAGGGTCGGTACAAGCCGACCAACGCTGGGTCGGAAGTGCAGTACTGGTGCGGCATCTGGACCTGCGGCCCGGTCAACGCCACGCAATACCTGAACTCGGGTGAGTTCCTCGGCGGCGTGATCATCCGCATCTGAGCGGAACCGGCACGCCGGAAGCTCGAAAAGCTCGATCGCGAAGGGGCGGCCCGACGGCCGCCCCTTTCCTTTGCGCTCACCCTTCACGCATCATCATATCTTGATCCACCACTATCGGGCCCGGCGGCGCCGTCCGACGCGGCCGTTCCATTCGACATGCAGGAGGCGATCATGCGGACTGCCGGCGGCATTCTGCTCATCCTCGCGGGAATCCTGGCGATCGCGATGCCCTTCGTCGCGGGGAGCATCACGGTGCTCATGGTGGGGTTCCTCATGATCATAAGCGGCTTCGTCGAGATGCTTCACGCCTTTGGCCGCCCCTCCTGGGGGCAGCGCCTCGCCTGGATCATCCTCGGTCTCTTGATGGCTATCGCCGGCATCGTCGTCATCGGCCATCCGCTGATGGGACTCGCCTTCCTGACGCTAGCCCTCGCCGCCTTCTTCATCGCGGAGGGCATCATCAAGCTCTTCTACGCCTTCCAAGTGCCGACCGGGAGAAGCTGGCTCGTGCTGGGCGGGATAGTGGCGCTCCTGCTGGGAATCCTCCTCTGGCGGCAGTGGCCCTTCTCCGGGGTCTGGGCCGTGGGTACGCTCGTTGGTGTGCACTTCCTGTTCGATGGCTTCTCGCTCCTGGGCTCGGGGGCCGACGAAGCCTAGCGCCCGGCTGGGTGGGCCGAGGAAACGGAGGATCGAAGCCGATGACGGAGGAGACGATCTTCAGCAAGATCGCGGCGGGCGAGATCCCGGCGGACATCGTCTATCAGGATGAGACTGTCACCGCGTTTCGGGACATCAACCCGCTTGCCCCGACCCACGTCCTCATCGTGCCCAACCGGGTGATCCCGGCCATGACCGACGTCGCGCCCGAGGACGAGCCCGTTCTCGGGCATCTGCTCGCCGCCGCGGCCGAGATCGCCGAGGGCGAAGGATTATCGGAGGGCGGCTACCGACTGATCGTGAACTGCGGCTCTGACGGCGGGCAGGAGGTGCCGCACCTCCACGTCCATCTCCTCGGGGGCCGGCCTCTGGGGCCGATGCTGACGGAGTAGCCCGCCGGAGCGGATCTGCGGCGCGGCGCAGTCGGGGACGCTGGCGAAGAAGCTACCAGGCGATCCCGTAGTCCTCGCCGTGGTGGCTGGAGCCGCCCCACATCGTGCCATGCTCGCGGTCGAAGAAGATCGCGTTGATCGGACCCGACGTGCGCTCCCTGAACTCCAGGTCGTAGCCCATCTCTCTGAGCTCGGCCCGGACCCAGGCCGGAACGTCGTTCTGGAGCAGGAGCCGGCCCGGCTCGGAGGGGTGGTCCCGGAAAGAGCCCTTCATCTGGTAGCTGTTGATGTTGGGGGCCTCCGCCGCCTGCTGGACGGTCATCTCCCACTCGACGACGTTCAGGAGGAACTGCAGCAGATTCTGGTCCTGGGTATCTCCGCCCTGCACCGCGAAGGAGAGGAAGGGCGCGCCGTCCTTGAGCGCCATCCCCGGAGTGAGCGTCGCCCTGGGCCTCTTGCCGGGCTCGATCACGTTGAACGGGTTCTCCTCTTCGTGCAGGACAAAGCTCTGCGCGCGCTGACTGACCCCCACGCCCGTCCGTCCGGCGATGACCGCGGGAATCCATGCACCGCTGGGAGTGATCGAGACGACCCAACCGTCGGCATCGGCCGCCTGGATCGACGTCGTACCGAGGTTGAACGCCTCATCCAGTTTCTCGAACGTCGTGACCGGCTCCTCGGCTTCCTGCCGCTCCAGCAATTCCAGATAGGGGTTCGTGCCGCCCTGGTACGGATAGGGATCGCCGGGGCCGACTTCGGGATCGTTGCGCTCCCAGTTGATCTCGCCGGCCCGGTCCTTCGCGTATTCCTTCGACAGCAGACCTTCCATCGGCTCCTCCGGCGGGAAGTAGGGATCTCCGTAGTAGAAGTCCCGGTCCGCGAAGGCGAGGTTCATCGCCTGGTAGAGCGCGTGGATGTAGCGGCTGCTGTTGAAGCCCATCGACTGGAGGTCGATGTTCTCGAGGATGTTCAGGGCCTGGAGCATGACCGGGCCCTGCACCCAGGAGGTCAGCTTGAAGACTTCGATCCCCTTGTAGTCGGTCTTGACCGGCTCCTCGATGTAGACCTGCCACCCATCCAGATCCGCCATCGTGACGAGGCCGCCCTGCTCCTGTAGACCGCGCACGAACTCTTCGGCGATGTCGCCCCGGTAGAAGCGGTCGTAAGCCGCGTAGATCGCCTCCTCGCGGCTCTTGCCCGCCGCCAGCGCCTCGGCTTCCGTCGCCGTGAGCTTCCGCAGCGTCGCCGCCAGATCGGCTTGCTTGAAGAGCTGGCCCGCCACCGGCGGCTCCCCGTCGTTGGGCAGAAAGACGCTGCGCGAGTATGGCCAGCCCTCGATATCCTCGCGGCTGCTCTTGATGCGCCTGATCGCCTGGGCCTCGATCGGATATCCGTCGGCCATCTGGATAGCGGGCTCGAGAACCTCCGCGAGACTCAGCGTCCCGTACTCCGCGAGCATCACCATCAGGCCGCCCGGAGTCCCCGGTGTGACGGCCGACAGCGGTCCCAGATCGGGTGGATAGTCGTGGCCCAGGTGCTTGAAGAACTCGGGCGTCGCACCGCTGGGCGCCACTCCGAGCGCGTTGATGCCCACCACCTCGTTGGCCTTCGGATCGAAGATGAGCGCCTGGGTCTCCCCGCCCCAACCGAGGACGTCCCACATCGTGGCGGTGGCCGCCAGCATGGCACAGGCGGCGTCCACGGCGTTGCCGCCCTTCTGAAAGACCATCGCGCCGGCCGTGGCCCCCAGCGGCTTGCCCGTGATGGCTACCCAGTGCGCACCGTGAAGCGGCGGCTTGGCCGTCTGCTGAGCCCCGGATGGCTGCGCTGTGGTAACGAGAAGGAGTGCCGTCCACGTGACGATGAGCAGCGAGAAGCGAGAGAGTCGGCTGAGGGCGCGCACGGTACCTCCTGTCATGCTGTGATGCGGATGATCGCGGCCGTCCGAACGAAACTCGGCCGGCGAACCGGGTCAGGCAAACACTCGCTCCGGCACCTCACGGCACGAGCGGCGGGCCGACGCCTCGGGGCACGATGACCGCCTCGACCCCGTTCCGCCGCAGAGCCTCGTTGAAGGCGGGCACATCCGTCTCCAGAACGGTGCGCAGACGCTGACGGAGGATCGCCCACTCCGCGTTCAGGTCCTCGAAGCGCTCGTAGGCGCCGGCGCTCGGCCGCCCATCCGGCCCGCCGAAGCTGTAGTTGTCCTCCCCCGTCACGTAGGCGTAGAGGTTCAGGTACTGGGTATCCAGCCTCGGCGGATAACGCAGCGCGTCCTGGTTGCTCTCGTTCTTCGTCTGCCGCAGGGCGTCTTCCACGGCCCCCAGCTTCGCGCCTACGGTGTCGGCGAGCTCTCCGAGCTCCGCCGGGTAGCCCTCCTTCACGATGCGCTCGCCGATCGACGTCACCTGCTCGCTTACCGACCGGATCTGCCGCAAGCCGTCGTAGACACGCGTCACCGTATCCCTTATCGCGGCCGCCAGCCGGTACTGCTCTCCGTAGTCCTCCAGCGCGACCCGCGGCTGCCTGGGATCCGCCGCCACCACCAGCGGGCTCGTCCGACTCTCCCCGGCCGCCTCGAGGCTCACCCGGTACGTGCCCGGCGGTGCCTTGACACCTCCGTCATAACCGGAGATCACGGCCTCCTTCAGGGTCGTCGGACCGGCATAGGTGAGATCCCACGCCAATCGGTTCATGCCGGCCTTCACCTTCATCCGGCCGATCCTCTCCTTCTCCGCCGTCGCCGAATCGCTCGTGAACTCGCGCACGAGCCGATCGGCCGTGTCGTGGATTCGAACCCGGACCCCACCCTCCGGCTCTTCGGCCAGGTAGTAGTGGATCAGCGCCTTTCCGGGCAGCGGCTCCGGCGCCCATTCCCCCTGGCCGTCCGCGTCGTCGCTGGCATTGCTCCGGTACGCCGTACGGGGCGCGAACAGGTGCACGGCCGAGCCCGCCACCGCCGGATCCAGCTGCCGCAGCGGCGTCACGTCATCGAGGATCCAGAAGGATCGGCCCTGAGTCGAGAGGATCAGATCGTCGTGCGCCACCCGCATGCCGGTGACCGGCGTGATCGGAAGGTCCAGCTGGAGCGACTGCCAGTTCCGCCCATCATCGAAGGAGACGAAGACGCCGAACTCGGTCCCGGCGTAGATCAGCCCCGGCCGCACGGGATCCTCCCGAACGGTGCGCACCGGATAGTCGGCCGGGATCCCGTTGGTCCCGGTCGCAAGCGACTCCCACGTGCCCCCGAAGTCGTCCGTGCGAAAGATGTACGGGCGCCAGTCATCCTCCCTGTACCTCTGCACGGCCACGAACGCCCGCCCGGGCTGGTGGATGGAGAGGTCGATCTCGTCGACCGTCCCGCGCTCCGGCAGGCCGGGTGGAGTGACGTCCGACCAGCTGGCACCCCCGTCACGCGTGAGATGCACGCGGCCATCGTCCGTCCCGGCCCAGATCTCGGTCTCCGAGTGCGGGGAAACGGCTAGTGAGAAGACCGTGTTGAAGACCTCGACTCCCGTTATGTCGTGATCGACGGGACCGCCGGCGTAATCCTGAAGGGCGCGGTCGTTGGTGGTCAGATCGGGGCTTATGGTCTCCCAGCTCATCCCGCCGTCGGTCGTTCGGTGCACATACTGGGAGGCGTGGTAGACGACGTCGGGATCGTGGGGAGAGACCACGATCGGCGAGACCCACTGGAACCGGTACTTGAGGTTGTAGCCCGCTTCACCCGACTGCTCCTGCGTGTAGTTCTGGATCCACCGCCGCTGCTTCGTCGTCCGGTCCCAGCGGTCGATGATCCCGCTGTAGCACCCGCCGTAGACGATCTCCGGGTGGTCGGGATGGAGGCCGATCGGCCCGGTCTCGCAACCGCCGATGTTCTCCCAGCCCTCGCGAGCGTTGAGCGCATTCCTCGTGTGCCAGGCGGGCACGCTGATCGTCGTGTTGTCCTGCTGCCCGCCGTACAGGCGATAGGGGAAGGCGTTGTCCACGATCACGTCGTAGAACTCCGCCGTCGGCTGGTTCAGGTACGTGGACCACGACTCGGCGCCGTTGAGGGTGACCTGCCCTCCCCCGTCGTCGCCCACGATCATAATCCGGCTGTCGTCCGGATTGATCCACAGGTCGTGGATGTCTCCGTGCGGGACCGCCACCTCCTCGAACTTCATCCCGCCGTCGATCGACCTGTGAAGCCTCACGTTCAGGCCCCAGACGGTGTTCTTGTCGTTCGGATCGGCCACCACCTGCGTGTAGTAGAAGGCGCGTTGCCGCAGCGAATTGTCGCTGTTCACCCGAGTCCACGTCTCCCCCGAGTCGTCGGACCGCCAAACGCCGCCGTCGGGCTCGTGCTGGATGATCGCCCAGACTCGCTCCGGATCGGCGGGTGAGACGGCGACCCCCACCTTGCCCACCACGCCGGTGGGGAGTCCTCCATCCAGCTTCTCCCAGCTGTCGCCCCCATCCGTGGACTTGTAGACGCCGCCCTCGGCACCGCCGCTGATCATCGCCCACGGCTTTCGCTCGCCCCGCCACATGCCGGCGTACAGTTCACGCGGGTTGCGGGGGTTAATCGAGAGGTCGGAGGCTCCGGTGCTGTCGTTCAGCGCCAGCACGTGCTCCCACGTCGCACCTCCGTCTCCCGAGCGGAAGATTCCACGCTCGGGGTTCTTCCCGAACGGGTGGCCGAGAGCCGCCGCGTACACGAGATCCGGATCATTCGGGTGTACCTGTATGCGCCCGATCTGACCCGTCTCGGCCAGTCCGATGAAGCTCCAGGTCTTGCCGCCATCCGTGGACCGCCACGCGCCGCGGCCGGTCGAGGTGTTCCCCCGGATGTCGTCGCTTCCTGTGCCCACGTAGATGACGTTGGCGTCGGAGGGCGCGACCGCCACCGAGCCTATAGATCCGCCGAAGTGGCCGTCCGAGATGTTCCTCCAGTGCATCCCGGCGTCATCCGTCTTCCACACCCCACCTCCCGTCGTCCCCATCAGGAAGGTGTGGATCTCACCCGGGACCCCCGTCACCGCCGTCGAGCGCCCACCCCGAAAAGGGCCCACCATGCGGTAGCTCAAGGCGTCGAAGAGAGTGGAGTCGTAAACGACGTTCCTGCCGGCGTCCTGCGCCCT
>JBDGZR010000038.1:0-19949 GCA_039588495.1 Gemmatimonadota bacterium
GTACTCCATGTGGTGGGAGCAAGGCCCACCTTCATGAAGGTGGCGCCCGTCATAGCCGCTCTCAATCGGTCCGTGTCGGTGCAGCAGATGCTCGTCCACACGGGCCAGCACTACGATGAATCGCTCTCCAAGTACTTCTTCGAGGATCTCGGGCTTCCGAAGCCAGATCTGGATCTGGGCGTCGGCTCGGCATCTCATGGAATCCAGACCGGGAGGGTGATGATCGCCCTCGAGCCTATCCTGGAGCGACACAGGCCGGATTGGATACTGACGGTCGGCGATGTGAACTCCACGCTCGCCGCCGCCATCGTCGCCTCCAAGATGGGCATCCGAATCGCGCACGTTGAAGCGGGGCTTCGAAGCCGCAACTGGGCGATGCCGGAGGAGATCAACCGCGTGCTCACCGATCGTCTCAGCGATGCGCTCTTCACGACAGAGCCGTCGGCGCACGAGAATCTGCGTCGAGAGGGGATCGACGAGATGCGGATTCACTTCACCGGGAACGTGATGATCGACACGCTTGATCGCTTCCGGCCTCGCGCGGCGCGCCTGCGGGTGCACCGTCGACTGGGTCTGGACCAGGGGCGCTACGTCCTCGCCACCCTGCACCGGCCCCGGAACGTCGATGATCCGGTGAGGCTGGCGGCGATTCTCAGGGCGCTCCCACAGGTCGAGTACGAGTGCGACTGCCCGGTCGTGCTCCCGCTGCATCCTCGGACAGCCCGGAGCATCAAGCGATACGGCTTGGATGCCGAGCTCAACGGGGTCCAGGTCCTGGAGCCGCTGCGGTACCTCGAGTTCCTCTCGCTGATGGATGACGCGGGTGCAGTGCTGACCGATTCCGGCGGCATCCAGGAGGAGACCACTGTGCTGGGCGTGCCCTGCGTAACGCTCCGGCCGGATACGGAGCGCCCGATCACTCTCACGGACGGGACGAACCGGCTCTTCGATGGCAACCTGAACGAGCTTGCCGATGTCGTAGGCGAAGCGTTTCGGGAGCCGCGGCGTCCCTGCCGGCCCGAGCTCTGGGACGGCAACGCAGCGGATCGGATCGCGGACGTGATACTCGGGCAGCTCGCCACGGTATCCTTGCAGGTCGAGAAGGAAACGGTTGTCGCCCCGGGGCTTTGAGCTCCACGGTCCGACCGCGCTCCCACGCGTCGGGCGTCGCCGCATGCCCACACTCGTGGGCTCGCGAAAGCCCTCCGGGTTCGTCGTCGCCCAGACGCCCTGGGGCGTTGCGGCTTAGAGCCACACCGGGTGCTAATGTCATGTGATTAGATCACATGAGCCGTAGCCGCCTCCCGGACCACCGTCGTGACTCGGGACCCACCTCCGACGGAATCGGTGGCTCCGCTGCCTTCCAGCTGTGTCAGTGCATCTCTTGTGCAACACTTTCACTCTGTGTTACTCATTGACTGTTGCGGGGCCGCCATGAAGAGCGGCTGCGTCATCCCTAACGCACTGTATAAGATATAGATAGCCACGTGCGCGGCTAACATCCCACACAGCGGCGCGAGTTTTTCGTGTCGGAAAAGCGACAGCTTCAAGCCACTCTTAGTCTGACTGCCTACGGCTGACAGGACGATGCGGATAGAGACACCGGAAGTCGACGACGTACTGGAGCAACAAGAGTTGGACGATGCCGACGAGTCGGCGTCCTACGTGCTCGGGCCCGAGGAGCGGGCGTCGGTGCGCATCCTCGTCATCGATGACGAGACGAGCATCGTCGAGAGCTGCGAGTCAGTGCTCAGCGCGGAAGGATATACCGTCGACGTCGACCGCCGGGCGGAGGATGCGCTCCGGCGCCTCAAGGGCCAGCCGTACGACATCGTACTGATCGACCAGAACATGCCCAACGTCCACGGCTTGGACATCCTGGCGGAAGTCCGGCAAAGATCTCCGAGCACTCTCCCGATCATGATGACCGGCCACGCGACGATGGAGGCGAGCATCCGCGCCATGCAGGCCGGCGCGTTCGAGTACCTCCCCAAGCCGTTCACGGCCACCCAGCTGCTGGTCGTGATCGGCCGGGCCGCCTACCAGCTTCTGCGAGTCCGCCAACTCTCAGGCTCCTCGAATCAGGACGGCGTGCTGGTCGACCGCGGAGACCTCAAGATCCTGGGCGTCTCAAAGTCGATGCGAGAGGCGATCCGGCTCGCGCTCAAGGCCGCTCGAACCGATGCCTCGGTCTTCGTCACCGGAGAGAGCGGAACCGGTAAGGAGATCATCGCCCAGTTCATTCACAAGGAGAGCCGCCGATCACGGCGTGCCTTCGTGGCCGTCAACTGCGCCGCGCTTCCGGCGGAGCTCCTCGAGTCGGAGATGTTCGGACATCGGCGCGGGGCCTTCACCGGAGCCATTCGGGACAAGCCGGGCCTGCTCGAGGTCGCCGATCAGGGCACGTTCTTCCTCGATGAGCTTGGCGAGATGCCGCTTCCCCTGCAGGCGAAGCTGCTGCGTGTCCTGCAGGACGGCGTCGTGCGGCGCGTCGGGAGCGAGCGAGACGATGCGGTCGTGGACGTCCGGTTCATATCGGCGACGAACAGGGATCCCGATGAGGCGATGGATGAGGGTCTGATACGGCGGGACCTGTTCTATCGCTTGAGGGTCGTGCCGATCGAACTGCCGGCGCTCCGCGAGAGACCGGAAGACGTCCCGGTCCTGATCCGGTTCTTTCTCGAGCACTTCTGGCGACGGCACCAGCTTCCGGGCCGGACCCCGCCCAGGCTGGCGCCGAACACCATGGAGGCTCTCGTTCGGTATGACTGGCCGGGCAACGTGCGCGAGCTCCAAAACGTCCTGGAGAACCTCGTCGTACTCTCCGATCCGGACGAGCTCGTGGAGCCGGACCGGCTTTCGATTCTCGATATGAGCGGCGAAGCGCGGGAGGATGATGGCGGCGCGGCGGGGACGTTTGCCGGGGCTCTCAACTTCCGGGCGCCCTTCCACGAGGCGAAAGACGCGCTGATCGCTCGATTCGAGCGCGAGTATCTGGCCCAGATCGTCGCGCGCACGGGTGGGAACATGTCCGAAGCAGCGCGCCAGGCGGGCATCGATCGAACCACGTTGTACCGCCTCATGGAGAAGCACGAGCTGTCTCGCGGCGCCTTCGTGGCATGATGCGTCGGCGCGAGTAGGGCACTGAACGTTTGGGGGTGACCTTGCGGGAGGATCTGCCCGCGGGCGCTCGGCGACTGACCGAGGCGCTGAGGAAGTACGCGGACGACGAAGGCGCCTTCGATGCTTCCGAGACGAGCCTGCCACCGCTGCTGAAGCCGAGCGGAGGTGTCGATCTTCCGGGATGCTGGTCGGCGGTGGAGAGGGTCCGCGCCGAGATCGATGGAGAGTCCGATTCCGCCCCACGCGCCGTCAAGCACTCTCGCCTGGATACCGCAGCCCTCCAACTGGCGGAGGTGGCTCTCGCACGGCGTTTCGCGCTGCACCGACAGGTCGTCCAGGACATCTCGCACGACGTCCGCTCGCCGCTGAACTCGATCCTCCTGCTGGCCGATTCGCTCCTGAACGGTCCCGGCCCCTTGACTCCGCTGCAGCGTAGGCAGACGGGCATTCTCTACGACGCGTCGGTATCGCTGGTGCGGCTCGTCAACGACATCATCGACGCTTCGCGAATGGACCAGGAAGGAGAGATTCCGGTCGAGAGAGTCCCGTTCTCGGTGCCCGAGCTCATGGAGGAGGTGCGGCGGCTAGCCCTGCCGCTCGCCGAGCATCGCGCGGTAGAGCTGATCATGGAGGCGGAGGGGCCTCGGCGCCGCCTGGGCGATCGAAAGCTCCTCTGCCGGGTTCTCGTCAACCTCGTGTCGAACGGCATCGAGGCTTCCGGTGAGAACGGGCGAGTGGAGGTGTGCCTGGGGGATTCGAAGGGGGGCGATCTTCGGGCGGAGATCGTCGATTCCGGGCTCGACGCCGACGTCGCGAGACTTGGCGAGCTCCTGGATGCGAGCACCGAACCCTACCCTCGCCGACAGGAGGGGTGGACTCGTGGGTTGGGCTTGGCGATCTCGGGCAGGCTGGTGAGAGCTGCCGATGGAGCGGTAAAGGTCGACCGGCTCGAGGACGGCCGCACCAGATTCCGGGTGGATATTCCGTTCCGAGAAGTCTGACAGCTCCGCCGGGAAGTCCGACTCGGGCCTCGGCAACCGAGCGTCGTTGTCAGCAGGCCGGGTCGACTCCGCAACTCTAGATCAGCCTCGCGCCTCCGTCCACGTACAATACCTCGCCGGTCACGTATTGCGCCCGGTCGAGGTAGAGCACCGCCCCCGCGACATCCTCCGCCCTGCCGACTCGCTTCAACGCCGTCCGGGCCGCTGCCTCGGTCCGTTCTTCGGGCCCGAACGACTCGGGCAACGCGACCGGCCCGGGCGCCACCGCGTTGACCCGGATGCGGGGAGCCCACGCCCGCGCCAGGCTGCGCGTGAGGCTGACGAGGGCGGCCTTGCTGGCCAGGTAGGGCGCGTAACCCGGCCAGCCCTCATCGGCGCCGCTGTCCGCGATGTTCACGATGCTGCCACCTTCGGGCATCACTGCTGCCGCAGCCCGCGAGCAAAAGAACGGAGCTCTCGCGTTCAGGGCGAAGACGCGGTCCCAATCATCGAGAGAGACCGCTTCGGGCCGGGCGTGGGGGAAGAGCGCGGCGTTGTTGACGAGCAGGTCCAGGCCGCCCAGCCGGGCGATCGCGCGAGCCACCAGGTCTTCGGCCTCTCGAGGATTCGTGAGGTCCGCCTCCAGGGTCGCCGCCCGCCCGCCGCGATCCCGGACCGAGGCCTCCACCTCGGAGGCGGAGGACGCCGAGGACGCGAAGTGGATCGCGATGTCGTATCCGGCCTCGCCAAGAGCGAGCGAGATAGCGCGCCCCACGCGAACCGCTCCGCCCGTGACGAGCGCACGGCGTCCCACCTATCCGCCGCCAGCCGCCGCCGGCCCGCGGCGAGGCGCCGACAGCTCAGTCACGCCGGCGGTACTCGGGAGGCGCGATCGACTTCACCCTGGCAGGCTTGGCCGGGATCCCGACGTTCACGTGGTACGGTTGCACGTCTTTCGTCGCCAGCGCCTTCGCACCGACCATCCCCTGCACCCCGACGTGCACGCCGGCCAGGACGGTCGCTCCGTAGGTGAGGCGGACGTTGTCGTCGAGCACGGTCTCGATGTTCTTGACGTCGACGATGTCGTTGATCGAGTGGGTGTGGCTGAACACGGACACGTGGTCGGATATCGACACCCGATGCCCGATCCGGATTCCACCCCGGTCGTCCAGCAGGACGTTGCGATGCACGACTACGTCGTCCCCCACGCGCAGCTTGTATCCGAACGACACCTCGACGAAATGGAAGCACTTGAAGTTGCGGCCGACCCTCTTGAGCACGTAGGGCGCGAGGATGCGGCGGAACGGCACGCCCAGATGGATGTTCCCGCCCAGCGGTGAGCGATCGAACATCTGCCAGAGCCAGATCAGCGGCTTGCGTGGATAGTACAGTGCCTCGTCGATCTCGTCGTAGTATTCCGGCTCGAGCGTGACGGATCGGGGATCCAGGTTGAGCAGCGCGACGCGGGTAGCGGCCGGAAGACGTGACTCATCGACTTGCGGGCCCAACTGCGGATAGAAGAGGTCGCGAAGCACCTCGACGCAGAGCTCGTTGCGGTCGCAGGCTGGATCCTCCAACCGGTGGCGAATCTCCGCCAACCAGTCGTCGTAGAGCTCAACTGCTTCAGGCGAGGGAGCCAGCTTTCGGAGCGGCCTCAGAACCATCTCTTCGAACCTTCCAGTGTCTCGGCGGTCGGGATCGGGAAAGTGCCCGGTGCGGGACCACGATGTCAACGAGCGCCCACGCGTGACCGACGTGTTGACAGACGGGAAGTAGCTGCCCTACTTTGGGTTACAGGATATGAGAATGGGTCTCAATCTCAACTAATAATCGTTCTTGAAAACCTCTCCCCGAGTGCGTGCGTCACACCTTGCCGACCGGACCGTCGCCAGGCGGTTGGCGCTGGGCGCACTTTGCGGCTTCACTTTCCTGTTCGCGGACGCGCTGGCCGGACAAGAGGCGGTGCGCTCCTTGCCCGCGCCCGGCAGCGTGTCTGCCACGGTGTACTCGGCACGGTCTGGGACCCGTCTCGAGGGCGTCTCGGTGCGGCTCACAAGCTCGAGTGGCGGGCCGGATTGGAGCTCGGAGACTGACGCCGCGGGCCGCTTTGCTCTCCTGAGATTGCCGCCCGGCGAGTACACGTTGCAGCTCACGCAGCTGGGCTGGCGTGTGAAGAGCGAGCGTGTAGTGATCGAGGAGGGTACCCGGCTGGAGCTCGAGGTCGAGATGGCTCCAAACCCGATACCGATGGAGGCCGTCGCAGTCCTGTTGGACCGCCGCCGGCTCGTTTCGCCCGGCAGTGATCTTCCCGGGTCCGCCCAATCGCTCTCCGAAGAAGAGATGCGCGAGACTCCCAGCGCCTTCGCCGATGTCCACAAGGCGGTATTCAGCCTTCCGGGCGTGAACGTCCAGGAGGAAGAGGGGTTCGGGCTGCGGCCCAACATCGGCCTCCGCGGCACCGGGTCGGAGCGCACCTCCAAGATCACCTTGATGGAGGACGGCATCCTAATCGCCCCCGCCCCCTACACGGCGCCCGCGGCCTACTATTTCCCGGTCACGGGACGCATGGAATCGGTCGAGGTGCGCAAGGGCTCCAGTCAGATCAAGTACGGTCCTCGCACGATCGGCGGAGCGCTCAATCTGGTCTCGCAGTCGATCCCGGATCGTCTGGCGATGAGCGCAGGTCTCGGCGGAGGTCAGCACGGGACCGGCCGATTCCAGGGCATGATCGGCGATTCCTACGGGAATTTCGGCTGGCTCGGCCAGGGCTACCTGATCCGGACCGATGGCTTCAAGCAGGTGGATGGAGGAGGTCGCGCCGGGTACGACCTCCAGGATTTTCTCGTTAAGCTGCGCGCGAACACGAGCCCCGACGCCTCGATCTACCAGGCGTTCAATGCCAAGGTGGGCTACTACAATCAGACCTCAAACTCCACGTACCTCGGGATCACGGACGACGATTTCCGCCTGACGCCGAATCGCCGGTACTCCGCCTCGCAGGAAGACGTGTTCAGGGGCGATCAGCAGCAATACCAACTCCAGCACTACATCCAGCCATCGGACGCCGTAAACGTCACCACGACGTTCTATCGCAATAACTTCCGCCGGAACTGGTACAAGCTGCAGAGTGTTCTCGGGACCGGGATCAGCGCGGTGATGGCCGATCCGGCGGCCTTTCCGGAGGAGCTCGCCGTGCTGAAGGGTGCGGACAGCGAGGCCGACGCGCTTCAGGTCAGGGCCAACAACCGATCCTACTACGCGCAAGGCATCCAGTCCGTCCTCGGGGTCGAGACCACGACCGGTCAGGTCAGACACGGCATCGAGGCGGGCGTCCGATACCATGCCGACCAGGAGGACCGGTTCCAGAATCAGGACGGCTACCGGATGGTAGGGGGCCTGATGGAACTGACGAGCGAGGGAGCGCCCGGCAGCCAGTCGAACCGCGTGAGCGATGCCGCGGCGTGGGCCTTCTACATTCAGGACGCGATCGCGGTGGCAGATTGGACGATCATTCCGGGAGTCAGGTACGAGACCGTCGGCTTTACCAGCACCGATTACGGGGTGGACGACCCCGACCGCGCGGACGGTCCCACCGGAGTGCGCCAAAGCCGGGTGGCCGGGATCATCCCCGGGGTGGGCGTAAACTACAACGCGACCTCGGGCGTGGATCTGTTCACGGGCATTCACAAGGGCTTCGGGCCGACCGGCGCGCGGGCGACCGACGACACCAAGCCCGAGGAAAGTCTCAACTACGAGGCGGGTGCCCGGTTTGAGGGCAAGGGATACAACGCCCAGGTCATAGGCTTCTTCAATGACTACAGAAACGTCCTCGGCAGGTCGACGCTGTCGAACAGCGAGAATGGCACCGGCGACATCTTCAACGGTGGTGAGGTGGACGTGATCGGCGTCGAGCTGTCGGCGGAGTACGATCCGCTGGCTGCTGCTGCCTCCTCATTGTCTCTTCCGATTCGCCTCACCTACACGTTTACCGACGCCGAATTCCGTACGTCCTTCGAGAGCGCCTTCGAACCGTGGGGAGACGTGGAGATCGGCGACAAGCTGCCCTACATCGCGCCCCACCAGCTGCAGCTGCGGGCGGGACTGGCGCAGGACCGCTGGTCTGCCGCCATCGATCTCAGGTGGCAGGCGGCCATGCGAACCGCGGCCGGCCGCGGCGTAATCCCCGCCGGCGGGGGGACCGACGCCTATGCGGTGTTGGGGTTCATGGGCGAGTTCACGATGACTCGGTGGGCCTCGATCTTCCTTTCCGGGGAGAACCTCGCGGGCGCCGAGTACGTCGTCGCCCGGAGACCCGCGGGTCCGAGACCCGGCCTGCCTCGCACGATCAGCGTCGGGGTTCGAGTCTCGAACCGATAACCTCCCTGGTCCGAGTCTGACACCAACCCGTTGCGAATCCGTACATCAAGGTCAAGTGGCCCACCGAGGCCGGCCGGGTCTATTGTTACTTATCGTGCGGAGCGCCGTGCTCGGATCAGCCGGTCGCTCCCTGGTCGCTGGCTGAAGAAAAGCGCTAATGGTGCCGAACGTGAACGAAGTCCTGAAGAAGCAGTTGTGGCGAAAGCTGGAGGAGCTTCCCGAGGAAAAGCAGTTCCAGGTCCTGGACTATATCCGGTTTCTGGAATCGGAATACTCCGACATCGCGTCCAAGGGATCCGGCTTCCAGCGCGTGGCCGAGCGGGTCCAGGACGAGATGCGGCGCGTGAAGGCGCCTGCCACGGCCATGCGCGAGACGATGCGGGCCTTCGGCGCGGCGGACCGGGTCGTGAGCTCGTTCCGAGAGGCGGCGAAGGAATTCCTCGTGGAATTGGAGGCGGGCGCGCCCGAGCCGCCGCCGAAGACGGAAGATGAGTCGCCACGCTCCCGCGAGATCATCGTCGAATAACTGCTGCGCCGGTGAGGAATACCTCGACGGAGGGTCAGCAGCCGATCCTCTTCGTGCTGACCACGAAGTTGTCGAAGTACCGTTCTTGCTCTCGGGGCGAGCCCGCATTCCAGTAGTTCTCCAGGAAGACGGCGTTGAGCCCGTACTCTTCGAATGTACCCACCCAGTCGAGGCCCGACAGAGCCGCCTCGAGCGCACTGTCGATCCAGTACTCGAACACTCCGTTCGATTGTCCCGCATCGTTGAGTCGTACATGGGCCTCGATACAGTACCACTCTCCTACGTGGGCGGAATCGAAGATGGGTGTCTGTCCGCGGCGAGCGCCCAGCCATCTGAGGTTGTCGAAGTCGTTGTATGTCGTCGTTACGACTCGGCCTTCATCATCAGTGCCGGAAGCCGGATCGAGGAACAGGTAGTCCCAATTCGGCGAGGAGCCTCCGCTCCACAAGTGGGCGATCATTGATTGCGCCCAGCTGTCGGGCGATGTGAAGCTGGTCGCGCGTGAGAGCTTGTCGCCGCCGCCGCCTATCCAGCCGGATTCGTTCTTGACGTACACGCGCCAGTAGAGCTCACGATACCGCTCCGCACCATCCCCCACCGGGCGAAAATAGGCTTGTGGAGTCTTTCCGAGGGCGAGGTGCAAGGACCCAGCGGATACTTGACCTTCCGAAAAACGCACTCGCATCCCGCGTGAGGCTCCCAAGCCCGCGTTGCTCTCCCGCACAAAGGCTCCGTCCGCAGCGTCGTACTCGAAGTATTGCTCCAGGCGGTCGGCCTCGAAGTCATCGCACCAGACCCACTCCCGTGGGGAGCCTTCGCACTCGGCGGTGGTGGATGGGAGGAGGTCCTGTGCCTCGTCTTCGGTCGGCAGGTTGTCGCAAGCGCTGGCTAAGGCGACGATGGCGAGCGTCAGACGCGAAGCCGCCACAGACTTACTCGAGAAACTCGAATTCCGTGGCTCCCAGCTCATCCACTATCATAAACGGATCTCCACATTCACGCTTCCAAGCCGGATTCGCGGCCTCGGAGGGTCGCCGAACCGAAGTTGACGCCATGTATGCCGGGCTCCTACCATTATCTATGGTTGCCCACTCGCTGAGCCGCATTGAAGGCCCATCGCTACTCGTGATCCGCCACCGGTGCGGCTTTTCCTTGCCCTCGACTCATCCGCGCAGGGATCGATGAGCCCCCAAGAGCTGCGCGAAGCGCTCACGTTCGACGACGTCCTTCTCGTGCCCCGGCACTCGAAGATCCATCCCGCGCAGGTGGACGTCTCGACGCGTCTGACCAGGAGTATCCCCCTCGCCATTCCTCTCGTCTCGGCGGCCATGGATACCGTTACCGAGTATGCGATGGCCATCGGCATGGCGCGCGAGGGAGGAATCGGGATCATCCACAAGAACATGTCCATCGAAGCCCAGTGCGCTCAGGTCGACCGCGTGAAGAGATCCGAGAGCGGGATGATCCTGAACCCGATCACCCTCGGTCCGGATGCGCGGCTGCGGGAGGCCACGGCACTGATGGAGGAGTATTCGATCAGCGGCGTACCGATCGTGGAGGAGGGCAACCGTCTGGTCGGCATCCTCACCAACCGGGACCTCGTGTTCGAGACGAACCTGGATCGCCCGATCCGGGAGGTGATGACGAGCGACGACCTGATCACGGCTCCCGTAGGCACCTCCCTGGAGGGCGCCGAGAACCTGTTGCACCGTCACAAGATCGAGAAGCTCCCCGTCGTGGATGGTGAGGGGCGGTTGAAGGGCCTCATTACGGTGAAAGACGTCTTCAAGCGCCGGCAATACCCGAACGCCTCCAAGGACGACCACGGACGCCTTCTCGTCGGTGCGGCGGTGGGCGCTTCCCTGACCGACCTGGACAGGGCGCGGGCGCTCGCCGAGGCGGGGTGCGACGTCATCGTCGTCGACACCGCGCATGGTCACTCCCAGGGCGTCCTGGATGCCGTGGAGAGGATTCGCGCCTCCTTGCCGGACGCCCAGCTTATCGCGGGCAACGTGGGCACCCGGGAAGGCGCACGGGCGCTGCTCGGCCGCGGCGCCGATGGCGTGAAGGTCGGTATCGGTCCAGGATCGATCTGCACGACACGCGTCGTCACGGGGGTCGGCGTGCCGCAGATCACCGCGATTCGCGATGCGGCCGAAGGCGTCGAAGGAGAAATACCTGTCATCGCGGACGGAGGGATCAAGCAATCGGGCGATATCGTCAAGGCGATCGCCGCCGGAGCCTCATCGTGCATGATGGGCTCGATGCTTGCGGGTACGGACGAGAGCCCGGGCGAGTCAATTCTCCTCGAAGGTCGGCGTTTCAAGACGATTCGGGGAATGGGCTCGCTCTCGGCGATGGAGGAGGGATCCGCCGATCGGTACTTCCAGGAGGAGCGGTCCGGCCGAAAGCTGGTGCCGGAAGGCATCGAGGGAAGGGTCCCGTACAAGGGTCCGGCGGCGGATACGGTCTTCCAGCTGGTAGGCGGTTTGCGAAGTGGAATGGGGTACTGCGGAGTTTCCGACATCGCGGAGCTTCGTCGAGATGCCGAGCTCGTGAGAATCACGCCGGGCGGTCTGCGGGAGTCACACCCGCACGACGTCGTGATCACGCGCGAAGCGCCGAACTACCGTATTTAGGCCGACTTGCTTAACATCATCCGTTACTGTCGAGTGGCTCGCTGCCGGGCATGCGGTGTACCGACTCGGTCCTACGGTGGTTGAGCGACTCGTTCGTTGGGTGACTCGGTCGGGGGGGCGTAGCTCATGAGGGGAACCAACAGGCTGTGGAATGCGGCGCTCCTGCTCGCTCTCGCGACGGGGCTCGCATGCGGCCCCAAGCAGCCGACCTCCCCGGCGCCCGGCTCGCCATCAACGGATTCCGAGTCCACGGATGCCGATCGCGCCGAAGCCCCTGGACCCGAGTCGTCGCCAGGTGAGGCCCCTCCGCCCGTCGCCGATGCGGCGGACGCCCTCCCCGCGGACGGGCAGCCGGCGGCTGAGGCCGGCAACGCGGCTTCTGCCCCGGAGGTCACGGCCCCTGCCGCGGAAGACGTCGCCCTCACGGCAGAGGCTCAGGGGGCGGACCCGACCGCCGTCGTCGAGGGTTACCTTCTGGAACAGCAGACCATGGAGGCGCTGGAGGAGGCGACCCGGCGCGAGTTCTTGGAGCTGTTCGGGCCCGATCCGCTCGGCCTGGCTACTCATCCGGAGAACCTGAAGTACGAGCTGCCGCTCGACATGAACGACAAGGTCGATCGGTGGATCAAGTACTTCGAGAGCGATATCCACGAGCGGTTCTCGACGTATCTCTCGCGCCTCGGGCGGTACGGCCCGATGATCCGCGAGCGGCTCAGAGCGGCCGGCCTTCCGACGGACCTGGTCTACCTCGCGCTCATCGAGAGCGGCATGAACCCGCGCGCCTACAGCCGGGCGGCCGCTGTGGGGATCTGGCAGTTCATCCGCGGGACCGGCCGGCTGTACGGGCTCAAGGTGGACTACTGGGTCGACGAGCGACGTGACCCCTTCAAGTCGACCGATGCGGCGATCGCCCATCTCTCGGATCTCTACGACGAGTTCGGCTCCTGGTACCTGGCGGCCGCCGCGTACAACGCCGGGTCCGGCCGGGTGCGTCGAGCGATCGCCAGGACCGGCAGGCGGGACTACTGGGACCTGACACGCGGAACCTCGCTTCGTCGCGAGACCCGCAACTACGTGCCGAAGATGATCGCGGCCGCGATCATCGCCAAGAACCCGGAGAAGTACGGATTCCGGAACATCGTCGCGGAGCCGCCTCTCGAGTTCGACTTGGCCTCCGTGCCGGACGCGACGTCCATGGACGTCCTGGCAGAGGCGGCGGGGACCGAAGAGGAGGTGATGCGCGGGCTGAACCCCGAGTACCTGCGGTACGTGACGCCTCCGGACCGCGAGGTCACGATCAGGGTGCCGCCGGGCACGGCGGACGCGTTCCGGGTCAACTACGCGAGCATACCGGCGGATAAGCGGGTGACCTGGCTGATCCATGTCGTGACACGCGGCCAGACGCTCGGGCAGATCGCCAGAAGGTACGGCACGTCGGTAGCGGCGCTCCGGGCCGCCAACGGCAACGTGAACCCGCGGCGGATCCAGATCGGCCAGCAGCTCGTCGTTCCGCGAAGCGGCGCCAAGACGACGCGCGTGGCCAGCTCGTCGGGCCAAAGCACGACGAGAACCGCGCCCGGACCGGCCACCGTGACCGTGCGCAGGGGTGACACCCTGTGGTCTCTCGCTCGGCGCCACGGCGTCTCGACGACCGATCTCATGCGGTGGAACAACCTCAGCTCTTCAAGGATCCATCCAGGCGACCGACTGACCGTCAGACGCTGATCGAGCCCATCCCCGGGCGGTAGCCTTCCAGCCTCCGAGTCGGGCGGCGACTTCCGCCGCCAAACAGGCCCACGACTTGCACTCTTCAAGAAAACTGCCGGGCGGCCAATACCGCTGAGTCGTCCGCCGAGTCCAGGCGCCTGCGCGTCTGGAAACCCCGGATGTCGGCCGGCACACTCATTCCAGCGACTAAGTTACTACGATGCATAGGATTAGATGACGCCGCATCGACAACCCAGTACACAGACCATTCGGGTCGACCTGCACACGCACACCCGCTGGTCGCCCGATGCCAGCCTGAGGCCGGCGGAATTGGTGCGGCGGGCGCGCGACGCCGGCCTCGACCGCATCGCCGTGACGGATCACGGCGAGATCGACGGCGCCCTGGAGGCACGCGTGCTGGCGCCGGACCTCGTGATAGTCGGAGAAGAGATCCGCTGCCGGGGTCGAACGGAGCTGATCGGCCTCTTCCTGAGTGAGCGGATTCCGATGGGCCTGCCGATGGAAGAGGTCGTCGAGCGCATCCGGGATCAGGACGGCGTCGTCTACGCTCCCCATCCGTACGCGTATCCGTACCGCCCGGGCTGGCACCTGAGACGGGCGATAGCGGTCGCCGATGTCGTCGAGGTCTTCAACGCGAGAGCTTTTCTCACGGTGTGGAACCGGACGGCGGACTCAGCGGCGAGAGCCCGGGCGCTGCCGCGCGCGGCGAGCTCCGATGCCCACTTCCCGTCGGAGATCGGGCGGGCGCACACCGAGATGGCCGCATTCACGAGCGCGTGCGGTTTTCTGGCCGCCATGCGCAAGGCCCGGCCCGTCGGTTTGCGGCTCACGCATCCGGGGGCACACGTTGCCTCGTTGAGCATGAAGGCGGTTCGCGTCTTGGCTGGCAGGTCGTCCGGTCCAAGAACCGCGAAAGGTCGGCCGGTATGGCCGATGCAAGGTTCCTACTAGAAACAGCGTAGGAGCCGTTGCTCCTACCCCGGCATGCCCGTCTCTCGCAGGTAGAACAGGAACCACCGGCGGTACTCTGGGCGCAAGCCGAGATCCTCCAGAACGACCCGCTTCCCCTTACGAAACACGTCGGCGTACGGCGATAAGCTGCTTCGAATGAATTGGAGGAAGCCGGTGCTGCCGCTTCGAAACCTGTAGAGCTGCGTGTAGAAATGCAGAACGGAACGGAGGTATCTCACGCCCGTCGCAAACTCGAGGCGTTCCTCGCAATCACCGTGCACGGCCAGGTCGTAATACAGGGCCGGGAAGTCTACGCCGCATGAGATTGGCAACTGAACCCAAGCCCAGATGCGCGGGTTGATCTCCAGGATCTTGAAGCGGCCATCGCGCGGATCCCGTTTGAACTCCAGTTCAGCCATGCCCTCCCAAGTAGACGCGGCCGCGAAGCGCTCCGCGATGTCGAGCATTTCTGGCACTCTCTCGCTTTGTGCCCAGGCCGTCACACCCTGGGGGATCGTGGGAGTTTCCACGACTTCCAGCCGCCGTCCCGAGAAGAGACCTCGGATCACGCCACCTCGTCGACACAGAATGCCTACCGTGTACAGCTCTTGGGGTGGGCCAGGAATCCATTCCTGAAGCAGGTAGTCCTGTGGGCCGGCGCGAAGTGAACACCAGGTGCTGAGCGCTTCGTCGAAGGAGTTGACGATTCGCTGTCCTCGTCCCCCCTTTCCGCGACGAGGCTTGAAGACTGCGGGGAAGCCGCCAACCCAGTTCGCGATGTCATTCTCATCCTGAATCGAGAGGGTGGTCGGCGCGGCGAGATCCAGCCCGCCGAAAAACCGAGCCGTGAGAGCCTTGTCGTTTGCAATCTCCAGCGCGTCTTCACGTGGGATCACCACGCGAAACCGCTCGGCGACGCGGTCGCGGTGCCGGCCAATCACCTCGAGCGTGCTACCCTCTAGCTCAATCAGACAGGGCCGCTCGGTGGGGTCCCCTGCGGCGAGCAGCGCTTCGATGAAGCCGTCTTCGTCGACCGCCGGATCGGGCCAGACGTGTGCCTGCGTCAACTCCCTCATGTGGAGGCCAGCGGAGCCGGGGTCGCTATCATACGCGGACACATGTACACCATGCCGGCTCAGACTTCGGATTACGGCAAGACCGGAGACCTCCCGCGGCGAACCCACGAGAGCAGCCACCGAGCTTACTGGATCAGGAGAATCGGGCAATGACTGTTTCTCCGGCGCGCACCTTGTCTCCCTCCGCGACAGTGAGGTTCAGCGTCTCGGTATGCGGAATCGCGATGTCGACCTGCGATCCCATACGGATCAGGCCGAGTCGATCTCCGATAGTCACCGACGAGGTCACCTCCAAGAAGCTCACTATGCGCCGGACCATGATCGAGGCTATCTGTACGACCAGAATCGGTGCTGGGAACGCTTCGTTACGAATGGCCACGATGTTCCGCTCGTTCTCGTAATCGGCTCCTTCTTGCAGATGCGGGTCTAGGAACCTGCCGGACGCATAGTATCGCTGGGCCTCTACCACACCGCTGATTGGCACGCGCTGGATGTGGACGACAAGGAAACTCATCCAGATCCCAATGAGCCACCCCTCGCTCAACTCGAAATCCTTCGTGCTGTCGGTTATGGAAACGCGTTTGCCATTCTTCTCGGCGTACGGGATCCTACCCGCCTCGATGCGCTTCACATACTTGATTGTCCCGTCGGCGGGGGCGATGACGATCCCATCCTCTGCCGGAGCTGTTCGCTCGGGGTCGCGAATCGTGAAGCGGTAAAGGCCCCATGCACCCAATAGCCCGAGTCCGGCCAGCGCAAGAAGCGCGATCGCGATTGTGTCCACTGTCATGGCTCCTGTTGACTCTCTACCGGAATGCCCAGCGGTAGTTATCGATGATCAGGACGCGCTCGCCGGGCCGGACCGCATCGGCCTGGAGCTTGAGGAAGAAGTTCGTCGGGGAGACAAGCTCGTAGCTGCGAGACCCCGGCCATGCCAGAACTCCAACGCCTCGTACTCAGGCAGGCGACGGCAGTGGTAACACGCCAGGACGTGCCCCCAACGGATTCCGGTCGAGTATTCGTATATGATGCAGCTATCGTACCTTCGACGAGCAACCCTCTAGCCGAAATGGCGGCTAAGCCTGCGATCACCTGCCTTGGGATGCCATTGGGCGAACCGGGAGGAGCTGAGCTTGAACGAGGGCCCGTCGGACTGCCGCCGTTTGGGACTACTTGGCGACCGCGAGCTGAGGAAGCCCCGTTCGAGCAGGGCCGGCCACCGGGTAGATCACGGCTCGTCCCGTCCTTCCCCTGAGCGCGTTTCGCGGGTCGACCACTATGGCAGCTCTCTCCAGAACGAGATCGTAGTCGACGTCCTCGTGGTCGGTCGTAACGACGACCACGTCGGCTTCGGCGAGCGTATCGGAAACCAGAGGCACCGACTCGAACGCCTCTCCATCGATGCTCACTGATGCCACGTGGGGGTCATGGTAGGAGACGATTGCGCCCATCTCCCGCAAAAGCGTGTGTATGTCCAGCGCCGGGCTCTCGCGCGTGTCATCCACGTTGGCCTTGTACGAGACGCCCAGCAGAAGCACGTGGCTGCCGTTGACCGCCTTGCCGGCCACGTTCAATGCCTCCGTAATCTTGGCGGCCACGTAACGGGGCATCTCCGCATTGACCTCGGCCGCCAATTCGATGAAACGAGTGCGGTAGCGGAGGGATCTCATCTTCCAGGCCAGATACTGAGGATCGACCGGAATGCAGTGTCCGCCCAGTCCCGGCCCGGGAGTGAAGCGCATGAACCCGTACGGCTTCGTCGAAGCGGCGTCCACGACCTCCCAGATGTCGATGCCCAGCCTGTCCGCGATGACGGCCATCTCGTTCACGAGGCCTATGTTGACGGCCCGGAAGGTGTTCTCGAGGAGCTTCGCGAGCTCGGCCGCCTCCGGGCAGGATACCTCGATGACTTCGTCCACGACCTGACGGTAGAGACTGACGGCGAGCTCGTGACAACGCGCCGTCAACCCACCGACGATCTTCGGCGTGTTCTTGATGGTGAAGTCCTGGTTCCCGGGATCCACGCGCTCCGGGCTGAAGGCCAGGAAGAAGTCCTGTCCGACCGTGAGCCCCGTCTCCTCGAGCGTGCTCCGAAGCAGCTCCCGGGTCGTCCCCGGGTACGTCGTCGACTCCAGGATCACCAACTGACCCGGCCGCAGCCGTTCCTTCACCTGTTCGGCGGCGGAGACGATGAAGGAGACGTCGGGGTCCCCTACCTTCGAGAGCGGTGTCGGAACACAGATCACCACCACATCAACTTCGCCCAGCCGGTCGAAGTCCGTGGTGGCCTCTAGGAGACCGTCGGAGACTAGCGCCGCGACTCGCTCGGAGCTCACGTCGTCGATGTGCGATCTTCCGGCCATGACGCCATCGATGATCTCGGATTTCACGTCGAGACCGAGGCATCTAAAGCCGGCCTCGGCGAAGTGTACGACGAGCGGAAGTCCGACGTAGCCGAGTCCGAGGACCCCGATGCGGGCTTCGCGGTCGGCTATACGCTCGAGTAGTCCGAAGTCGTCAGTCGATTCCATGCTCAACGCGCCAGGACGCGACTCGCGTATCCGTTGGCCGGATCCCTTCCGAGTGCCAGCAGCTCTCCGACCCGCCCTGGCCCACGATTGTAGGCGAGCAGAGCGAGACGCTCGTTCCCCGAATACTGACTGAGCAGGATGCTCAGGTACCGGAAGCCAACGCGCAAGTTCGTGCCTGCGTCCCAGAGCATCTCACGGGTTGTGGTCGGATCGACCCATTGAGCCGTGCTGGGCTTCAGCTGCGTGAGTCCAATCGCACCGGCCGAGCTCACGGCCGTGCGTCGGAAACCCGATTCGATCTTCACGAGCTGGAACGCGAGCTCGGGCCGCAGGTCCTCCGCCATTGCGGCGCCGTAGATGGCGGCCGCGAGGTCAGCGGGGATCTCGTACTCGGTCGAGAAGCGCTGCACGGCGAGGAGCCGATTCCCGTCGCCCTGGCTGATCGCCAGCTGGTCGCGCAGTTGCGCCAGCTGGGCCGCCTGGGCGAACAACGCGGATTCCAGACTCTCCACCTCCGAGCTCGAAGGCGCCCGCGCGCTGGTAAGGAGCATTCCGGCCATAAAGGTGAAGAAGGCCAGAAGCACGATTCCGGTGGGGGACTGGACTCGGCGGCGAAGCTCCGTCGTTACCGGAGAGAGCTCCGGCAACCGCGGCAGGCTTCCCAGCGCGCCTCCCTCAAAGCCGGTCCCCAGGGTTACGGATGGCATCTATGTACGGCTCCTTGCGACTCTGTTTCCGAGTTTACGGTCGAGAGAAATCCGGTGTTGATCTCGTGATGAGACCGGGCTCGATCCTGGCTTCCCGGCCCGCTGCGGTGTTGGTTCGCTGCGTGAACCCCACAACACTCCCATCCGTTCCAGTCACGGCCCCATCGCTCACGCTCATAATCATGTAACAACTTGTGATAATGTGGGTTAACTGATAGTAACGTGCGTCGGTGGAAGCCCGAATCGGCCGTCTCTTGAGGTTCCACATCGGCGCGTCGCACCCTGCAAGGCGCAACGGTCGTGCCCTTCCTGAAGGCGAGGGGTGTGGTGGAAAGCAGGGTGTCCGCCGGAGGCGGAGCCCTTAGCTCGACTCCTCCGCGGCCGTCCACGTGCCGCATCTTCCGCCGCGCTTCTCGAGCAGGCGAATCGGGCCGATCGCCAGGCCTCGATCGATCCCCTTGACCATGTCGTAGACGGCCAGCGCGCCGACCGCCACGGCGGACATCGCCTCCATCTCGACGCCCGTCCGGGACTCTGCCGACACACGGACGCGAAGGTGAAGTCCGGGAAGCTCGTCGTCGAGGTCGATCTCCACATCTATGGCTTCGATCGGCAGCGGATGGCAGAGCGGGATGAGCTGGGCCGTCTTCTTGGCGCCCCCGATCGCGGCCAGCCGTGCTATCGTGAGCACGTCACCTTTCGGCGTTTGCCCGCCGCGGATCGCCGCCAACGTCTCTTGCGCCATGGTCACGGTTCCCTCGGCGAGTGCCACGCGCCGGCTGATGGGCTTGTCGCTCACATCCACCATGCGGGCGCGGCCCTTCTCGTCGAGGTGGGAGAGCCGCGGGGAACGATCGTCGCTCATGGGCCACCTACGGCCGGTTCGGCGCGAGCGCCACGGCGAGCTCGCCCAGGAGGCTGGCCGATACGGCCTGCGGGTTCACGTTTCCGGCCGCCGCGAGCTTTGCGAGCTCCAGGCTTTCCAGCCCCGCCAGAAGAGCCTCGGCGTCCAGCGGCTCGGGGCTCAGGCGGCGCGCCCGCTCGATATCGAGCGCGCTCTCCGCGTTGCCGGTTGCCAGCGCCAGCTGATCTCTCATCAGCTCTCCCGTCGCCTCCAGGGCGCGAAGAAAGCCTCCGCGCGCGCCCCGTGCGGAGAGCGAGAGCGAGTAGCGAAGCCGATCGGCCCTCCTGCCGCCAAGCGCCACGCGGAGCAGGCGCCCCGCGTCGTCGTACACTCCCTGTTCGCCGCCGACGATCTGAAGCGCTCTTCCTATCGAGCCTTGAGCGAGGCGCGCTACCCTGTGTGCCTCT
>JBDGZR010000039.1:0-27487 GCA_039588495.1 Gemmatimonadota bacterium
GAGATCCTCGACCGGATCATCGAGCTCCACTTCCTTGGCCACCGTCACGCCGTCCTTCGTGATCGTCGGGCTCCCGAACTTCTTCTCGAGAACCACGTTCCGGCCCTTCGGGCCCAGCGTCACCTTGACGGCCCTCGACAGCTTGTCGATGCCGGCCTTCAGCCGCTGGCGTGCGGTTGTATCGAATTCCAGTTCCTTCGCCATCGCTATATGCTCCCTTCAGGTGTTCGTTCTTGAATCTCTCAACCTGTCAATCGGCGATCGGTGGTCGACCGTCAGTCGATGATCGCCAGGACGTCGCTCTCCTTGATGATGAGCAGGTCGTGCCCATCGATGTTCACCTCGGTGCCCGAGTACTTTCCGTACAGGATCCTCTGACCCTCCTCGAGCTCCACCGGGAGCCGCTCGCCCTCGTCCGAGATCCTGCCCGGACCGACGGCGATCACCGTTCCCTGCTGAGGCTTCTCCTTCGCAGTGTCAGGGATGTACAGCCCGCCACGCATCTCCTCGGTCTCCTCGAGCGGCTCGACCACGACGCGATCGGCAAGCGGCTGTACCTTCACCTTGGACGCTGTCGCCATTTGACCTCCTGCATGCTGATGTGAATACCTTCGAAACGATCTGTTGAAGTCCCGCCGATCCGAGCTCCGACGCACTGGAGCGTCCAGAAGCCCGGATTATCTAGCGTTGTTAGCACTCTAATGTGGCGAGTGCCAGCTCGTTTGGCAATTGCACGTGTCATGCCGGGACAGATCCGCCGTTTTGACCCATAAACGGCCCTCGGAGGCGACCTCTGAAGGGGTGTGGCGAAGCGAGGAGTGCCAGGGATGCAGGCCTCCTGTCAGCTTGGCAAATCGAGGCGCCGCGTGAAACCTGGGTGGCACGAGACCCGTAGAGGGGGGCGAGTCAGAAATGAAGTCGTTCGAGTCCGTCAGCGAGTGGTGGCGGACGGAAACGAAATAGTGTGACGGAGGATTCGATGTTTCGTTCGCTTCTCATGTTGTTCGCGGTCGGCGTCGGCGGGTTTGTCGCGCTCGGGCTCGTGACCGCAATCATCGGCCCGCTGCTGGCCCTGACCATCAAGATCGCGTTCATCATACTCATCGGGTACCTGATCCTGCGCCTGATCAAGCCCGACAAGGCCGAGGAGATGAGGAACCGCTTCAAGAGCACCTGAGGCCGGCCGGGAATCAGCGATCCGAGGCGGACGCGCTCCCCAATGCCAGGCGTGCGGCCGAGATGTGATCGGTCGCCGCGGCGACCCGCTCGCCGAGCTCTTCGATCCGCCTGCCGGCCTCAGTCAGATCCTCGTGTCGTAGCGCGAGCCGAATGCCCGGAAGGGCGAGGGTCGCGTATCCGTTGTCCGGGTCGGTCGCATAGAGGATCTGTCGAAGTCGGGGTCGCCCCGGGAGCTCTCGATCCGATATGAAGGCTCGCGCCGCGCTCCTGATGTGATGGTTCGCCTCCTCCAGGGCGCCGGCGTCGATACTCTCCTCGAGGGCTGAGGTCGCGGCTGAATCGAAGCGGCCCGCCTCCTCGCCGAGACGGAAGACCTTCGCGCGCACGGCCTCCAGCGCCCCTTCCAGCGCGGGGACCTCCTGCTCCTCCACGGAGCGCCGCACTTCGCCTATCACCTCTCCGACCCGCTTTTCCAGATCGGCGGCCAGGCCCGGGAAGTCGTAGGGCAGCAGTTCCGCGTTCGCCAGCCGCGCGGCCAGGATCGCCAGCATCGAGGCCGCCGCCGCGTGACGGCCGTATCCAGGATCCCCGAAACGCTCCATCCAATCGGCCGCATCGTACGCCGAGTGGTACACGCCACCACGCCCGCCGAAGCCGAAGCCGGCTCCGGGGATCCCGAGCATCTGCACGAAGGGCACGTGGTCGGATCCACCGCCCAGGTCACCCACCCGTGGCCGGCTTCCCTGCGCGTCGCCGGCAGCGCGTCCGGCCCACCTCTCCAGGACCGAACCTCCTCCATCCGGACTCTCGACCGCGGCAGCGGCGCTCCGGATGAGCAGTTTGAGCTCCGGTGTCGAGGAGGCGTAGAAGTTCGGACCGCTGACGGGAGAGTCCTGGTTGAGGTATGCCACGGCCGCGCCGCCGACCTGATCGGCATGTGACTCGACCCACTCCGTCGACCCCACGAGACCCCACTCCTCGGCGTCCCAGGTGGCGAAGACGATCGTGCGGCGGGGTCGCCGCCCCTCGCGAGCTGCCGCGGCAAAGGCATGGGCCGCCGCGATCACGGCAGCGGTGCCGCTCACGTTGTCCAGCGCTCCGGGCCCCCAGGCATCTCGATGGGCGCCCAGTATCACCCACTCATCGGGGAGCTCCGAGCCGGGCAGCACGCCGATCGTGTTATGGATCGGGTGTAGGGCCTCCCTTCCCCGCTCGGGCTCCGTCGTGAGGCCGGCCCGCACGGGGCCCGGGCCGGTGCGATAGTAAAACGGCAACGCGCCCTGCCACGCCCGAGGGGCGGAAGGACCGTCGAGACTCGAGAGCAGCTCGGCCGCCGCCTCGTAGGAGACCGGCAGTACGGGGATGCGCGCGATGCCGGTCATCTCCTCCTCCGGAATGCGCTTCGCTCCCGGTACAGACGGCCATCCCGGCGTCGAGGGGTCACCGGACGAGTTCAGAACGCTGCCACGCTGCACGCCGAAACCGGGCCGCATCGGACCGCCCGGGTATACGTCGCCCGCCCGGTAGCCGTCATCGGCCGGGTGCCCGTGGTTGGCGAACACCACGTCCCCCTCCGCCCGCCCCGAACCGGTGTGGGCATTGAACGCACGGAACGGATCGCGGGCGGGGTCGCCGGCCTCCGGGAGCTCGGGTTCCTCGAGCGAGATCGGCCGCGGGGCCGGATGGAGTCGCTCCAGGGAGACGAGGCGCGGGTGCGGGAGGTAGGCGACGAGGGTGTCGGAGTGAACGTCGAGGCCGGCTCGGGCCATCCACGCGAGAACGGAATCCCTCGTGATCGCCTGCGCCGCCGTGCCCGCCACGTGGGGCCGCGCTCCCAGGGCCCTCGCCCACCGCTTGATCGAATCAGGCTCGATCGCCTGCAGGAGCATCGCCTCGTAGCGCGCCTGCATGCGGCTCGCCTCCGCCCCGAAACCGGCGACGTGGCTCTCCTGAGCCACCGCGTTCGTCGGCGCCAGCGCCGCCGCCAGGCCGAGGAGCCAACCCGCCGCCCACGAGGCTCGGCGGCGAGGAGTCTTCACGGCAGGAGGTGTCGGCCCGCGATCGCCAGACCCTGCAGCGTAAGGTGCGGCTCGATCTGCTCGATCGTCTCGCAGTGCGGCGCGATGAGGTCCGCCAGGCCACCGGTCCCGATGACGAGCGGAGCTTTCGGCTTCCACTCGGCGAGGATCCGCTTCACGATGCCGTCGATCGCATCCACGACCGAGTAGAAGACTCCCGAGCCGAGACAGGCGATGGTGTTCCGTCCTATGACCCGGCCGGGAGGCGCCACGTCCACCTGCATGAGCTTGGATGCCGCCTGTGAGAGGCGCTCCATGCCCGCCAGCGGCCCCGGTGCGATCACACCCCCCAGGAACACGCCTTCGGCGGTTATGCAGTCGAAGGTCGTGGCGGTTCCGACGTCCACGACGACGGCGTTCCGGCTTCGCTCCGCGATGGCCAACGTGTTGGCCAGCCGGTCCGCCCCGACCTCGAACGGCTCATCCACGTCGAGGCGGATCGGGATGCGATCGGCCGAAGCGGCGGTCAGGAAGACGGCCTCGATGCCCAGCAAGGAGCACACACCTTCCCAGGCCCGGTCCAGGACCGGGACGACCGATGCGACGACCGCCCCCGCGGGCCGAGCCTCCGGAAAGCCGTCGTCGTCGAGGAAGCCTCGGACGAGGAGTGCGAGCTCGTCTGACGTCCGGCCCCGCTCCGTGGCCAAACGCCATGACCGGACCGTTTCCAGCCCGTCGAGGACGCCGAGCACGGTCTCGGTGTTGCCGACGTCGATGGCCAGGATCATGCTCTACCCGGATGCCTTTCGGGACGAAGCCTTTTCCGGGACCACGACGGCGTTCTCGACGCGGCGCAAAGCGCCGCGGTCCGGACGAAACAGGAGCGCTCCATCAGGCGCGATCCCCACGGCCACGCCCGTCGTCGCTGACTCCGCGCCGTGGACGAGCACGCTGACTCGGCGGTCCCGCAGCCAGTCGTAGTGATCCAGGAGCTCGAGGTCGCCGTGATCCAGCGCCGCGGTCGACGCACCCACGAAGGCCTCGAGGCCGTTCACGATCGCGTCGGCAACCTCCGCGAGATCCACCTGTGCGTCGATCTCGTCCTCGAGCGAGGTGGCGGCGGTGCGCACGGCCGCGGGCACGGAGGATGGCAGTGGCTTGGCGTTGATGCCCACCCCGACGATCACCTGTCGCGGCGCCCCCTTCGACCAGGACGCCTCCGCGAGGATCCCGCCGCACTTCCGCTCGCCCGCGTAGATGTCGTTCGGCCACTTGAGGGCCGGCTCGAGGCCGGAGAAGGCGAGGTCGAGCGCGCGAACGACTCCGAGGCCCGCCATCACCGGGAGAAGCCCGGGGTTCTCCAGCTCGGCCGGGCGAAAGATCATGCTCAGATAGACACCGGTGTTGGGAGGCGAATGCCAGACGCGCCCACCTCTGCCCCGACCCCCCGTCTGCTCGCGGCCGATCACGATCGTGCCGGCCGGCGCCTCCTCCTCGGCGAGCAGCCTGGCCTGGTCGTTGGTCGAGCCGACCTTGCCGAAGAGATGCACGTCGGGACGCTCCCACCTCTGGCGCAACTCGGCTTCGGTGCGACCGGCCCACCTGGAGATTCGCCTCGCGCTCATGCCTGCCCTTCGCGTGTGGGGAGATGCATGCTCAAGGTGTTACGAGCAGCGACAGATCGAGCGCCGCCGCCGAGTGCGTGAGCGCTCCGACCGAGACGAGATCGACACCCGTGTTGGCGATCGCGCGCACGGACTCAAGGGTGACGCCTCCCGATGCCTCGAGCAAGGGGACCGGAGGGTCGACTCCCCGAACGGTCCGAACGGCCTCTCGGAGCATCCCCACGATCATGTTGTCCAGAAGTATGCGGTCCGGGCGGGCGTCGGGCGGCCGCTCCAGGGCCACCGTCAACTCAGCGAGATCCGTTACCTCCACTTCGACCTCCAGGCCTACCGCCCGGGCGCGCTCGCGCACTCGATCCAGCGCCTCACCCACCCCACCGGCGTGCCGCAGGTGGTTCTCCTTGAGAAGGACCATGTCGTACAGCCCGGAGCGGTGGTTCTGGCCGCCACCGGCGGCGACCGCTTCCTTCTCCAACCGCCGCCAACCGGGCGTCGTCTTTCGGGTGTCCACGACGAGACAGCCGGTCCCTTCGATCGCCCGCACGTAACGGGAGGTGAGCGTGGCGACTCCGGACAGATGGCCCAGGAAGTTGAGGGCGGTGCGCTCGGCGGTCAGGATCGCATGCAGCCTCCCGCTCAGCTCGGCCACCACCGAGTCCGCCTGGACCTCTTCGCCGTCCACACGCCGCCAGTCCAGCAGGACCTCGGAGTCGAGCCTACGGAAGACCTCTTCCGCGGGCCTCGTGCCCGAGATCACCCCGGTCGCCCGCGCCACGATTCGGGCCGAACCCCGCGCCTCCTCGGAGATGGTCCAGCGGGTGGTCCAGTCCGCCTCGCCGATGTCCTCGGCCAGAGCCGCCTCGATCAACGCCAGCTCCGGTTCCGACGGCCGCTCGCTCATCGCGTCCTCACCGGAGCACCGGGGCCACGGCCGCCGCCAGCAGATAGGCTCCGCCGACCAGCCAGCAGTAGTACGCGAACCAGCGGAAGTGTTGCGATCGAAGCATCCGGACGAAGAGGTGGATGGCCAAGATCCCCGCGATCGTGGCAGCGACGAAGCCGACGACCAGAGCGGCGCCCCCTACCGCCCCCCACGCCGCCTCTCCCCCCGTGGCCTGAAGCCGGGCAGCCCCGGCGATCGCGGGCACCGAGAGGAGAAAGGAGAACTCGGCCATGCGGACCACATCGACGCCGGTGCCCGCACCCGCCGCCACGGTGCTTCCTGAGCGCGAGATCCCCGGCAGAATGGCGAGCGCCTGGGCGAGCCCGACGGCCACTGCGCCGATGAGGCTGGGCCGCTCGAGGACGGCACCGGCCGCCGCCTGCCGGCGCGTCGCCCGATCGATCGTCCAGCACAGGACGCCGCTGAGAAGAAGGAAGCCGGCTGCCAGAGACGGCCGCTCGAAGGTGCTCTCCAGGAGGGGGCGCGCCGTAAGGCCGGCCGCCGCGGCCGGCACCGAGGCGACGGCGAGAAGACCCACATAGGCCGCCGAATCCCGATCGCCGATCAGCAGGCCTCGCATGAGGTCGACGATTCGGCTCCGGTACACGACGAGCACCGCAAGCAGGGTAGCCACGTGGACCGCCACCTCGAACGCCACGCCCGGCACGTGAATGCCGAGCAGCGCCTGGGCAAGCACCAGATGACCGCTGCTGGAGACGGGCAGGAACTCGGTGAGCCCCTGCAGTAGACCGAGCAACGCCGCTTCCAGCGGATTCATGAGACCTTCGGGATCGTTCCGGCGCCGGATCCGGCCCCTGGTGCGGTACTATGCGCGGTCAACCGCCAGCACTTCCTCGTAGTAGCTCTCGTACATGGGCACGATGCGGTCTGAGGAGAACCGCTCGACCGCCGACTGGCGAGCCGCGGCCGAAACCCGCCTCCAACGCTCGGTGTCGCCAAGCAGCTCGACGGCGCTCTCGGCCATCGCCTCCACATCGCCCACCGGGTGGAGACGGCCGGTGATCCCGTCGGTCACGACCTCGGAGAGGCCCGAGCCCGAGCTGCCGATGACGGGAACGCCGCTCGCCATCGCCTCGAGAGCGACGAGGCCGAAGGACTCCTCTTCACTGGGTAGCAGAAACAGGTCGGCGCACGCCAGCAGCTCCGCCACCGACTCCAGCTTGCCCAGGAAGGTCACCCGGTCCTCCCGCTTCAGCTCGCGCGACAGATCCTCCGCCGCCTGCCGCTCCGGCCCGTCACCCACGAGGATCAGCCTCGACGGCACTGAACGGGCGAGCTGATCGAAGACCTGGACGACGTCTTCGATGCGCTTGACCGCACGGAAGTTCGAGATGTGCATGACGATCTTCTCGTCTTCCGGAGCCAAGGCGCCACGCTGGCATTCATAACGCTCCCGCTGGTAGACGGCCGGGTCGATGAAGTTCGGGATCACCCGGATCGAACACTCCGGGCATTTGAACGCCTCATACGTCTCGCGCTGCAGGTACTCGGAGACCGCCGTCAGACCGTCGGAATGCTCGATCGAGAACTTGGTGATCGACCAGTAGGACGGATCCTGCCCGACGAGCGTGATGTCCGTGCCGTGCAGCGTGGTGACCAGCTTCACGTCGCTGCCCTCGCTTCGCAGCATCTCCCGGGCGATCCAGGCGGTGGTGGCATGCGGGATCGCGTAGTGCACGTGCAGCAGGTCCAGGCCACGGTCCCGCGTGATCTCGTGCATCGAGACGGCCAACGCGAGGGAGTACGGAGGATACACGAAGAGCGGGTAGCGGTTGACCTCTACCTCGTGGAAATGGATGAGGCGGAACGGCTGGGCGTAGGAGATGAAGTGGATCTCGTGGCCGCGGTCCGCGAGCTGAAGCCCCAGCTCGGTCGCCACGGCCCCGGATCCGCCGAATGTCGGGTAACAGGTGATTCCGATCTTCATCGCCTTCTCCACTCCAATTCCACCAACTCCGCAAGGTGCTCGATCGGTTCGGTGGCGTCCAGCCAACGCAGGCCCGGCAGTTGATGTCGAAACCACGTCCTCTGGCGGCGCGCGTATCCCCACGACTGGCTCGCGATCGCCTCGATCGCCTCCTCTCGCCCCGCGTCACCGTCCAATAAGGCCGCGACCTCTCGAACTGGCGCTCGATGCGGGCGCGGATCCGTTCCCGGTGGAGCTCCGGCGGAAGGGCCATCCCGAACGCCAGCAGCGACACCGGCTCGGCCGCGGGCTCGGCCCGCTCCTGCCACCAGCTGAGCTGACGCCCCGAGAGCAACGCCACCTCAATGGCCCGCGCCGCACGCTGCCTGTCCAGCACGGCCAGGTTGCCGCTCCACTCGGGGTCCAACCTCGCCGACCAGTCTCTCACCGTCTCGACCGGCAGGGACCCCAACCAGCTACGGAGCTCGGCCCGCCGCGCGGGATCCATGGGTGGTTCCGCGAAGACGGGATGCATCAGGGCATGGAGAAAGAAGCCGGTGCCGCCGGAGAGGATCGGGACTCGGCCCTTCCCGGCGATCTCCCGCATCCACACTCTGGCCCGTCTCGCAAAGTCGCCCGCGCTGTAGGGCTGGACGGCCTCCAGAAAGCCGATACCGTGGTGCCGCACGGCCGCGAGCTCGGCGGCGTCAGGCGCGGCCGTTCCCACTTCCATGCCTCGGTAGGCCTGTCTGCTGTCGACGCCGATGATCTCGCCATCCAGCCGGCAGGCCACGGCTATCGCCAGCCCCGTCTTCCCGGTGGCCGTGGCTCCCACGATCGCCAGGCCGACGGGCGGGCCGGTGCTCACGTCCTCCCGAACCTCCGGGCGAGCTCTTCCAGGGTCAGCCGGACGATCGTCGGCCGGCCATGGACGTCGTGACCCGGAAGCTCGGTGGCGAAGAGCCTATCGAAGAGATCGGCCATCTCATCCTGCGAGAGGGATTGGCCGGCCTTGATCGCGCCCTTGCAGGCGAGGCTCTTGGCGATCCGCTCGTGCTGGTTGCGGGCGGCATCGACCAGCGGCGAGCCATCTGCGAGCTCGTGGATCATATCCCGAAAGCAGCGCTCGGCGTCGAAGTGCTCGTGAGGGTTCGGACTCGAACGCACGATCACGGTCCGCTCGCCGAACGGCTCGATCTCGAAGCCCACCCTGCCCAGCATCTGAGCCAGCTCTTCCGCGGCAGAGTACTCGGAGGGCGACAGCTTCAGCGTGAGGGGAAAGAGCAGCCTCTGGGCCTCTCCTCCAGACTCCCGGAAGCGCCGCATCGTCTCCTCGTAGAGCACCCGCTCGTGTGCCGAGTGCTGGTCGATGATCAGCAACCCGCTGCGGGTGGCGGCGAGGATGTACGAGTCATGCAGCTGCCACAGCTCCGGCCGGAGCTGAGCCGCGAGAGGCGCGATCTCGCCGGCCTCTGACGGCTCCTCGTCGCCGCCCGCCTCTGTCATGAAGAGCGCGAACTGGTCCTGAGCCGAGCCCTCGCGCACCAGCGCGGGCGCTCCGTCTCCCGCCGCGGGGACCGCGCGAGGCGCTTCGGCCGGCTCCGCTGGGCGAGCCACCGCGGCCGGCTCGGGTGCGCGGTCCAGGGGCGGCGTGCTGCTGATCCTGGCCAGCCTCCGCCGCACGGCCTCGACGAGCATCCGCTCGACCCGCTCCCGATCGCGAAACCGGATCTCCGTCTTGGCCGGGTGCACGTTCACATCCATGGACTCGGCGGGCAGGTTCAGGAAGAGGAAATAGTCGGGGCGGAGCCCCGGAACGACCGTCGTTCGGTAGGCCTCGTCGACCATGCGCCCCAGGCCCCGGTCGGTGAAAGGCCTCGCGTTGGCGAACTTGAAGCGGCGGCGACCCGTCCGGGCCTCGTCCGGCCGCTGGATCAACCCCGTCACGCCGAGCTCGCCATCCGGTCCACCCAGATCCTCGCCATCCGGTCCACCCAGATCGATGAGCGACGAGGCCTCCTCCTCGCCCCAGATCTGACCGATCCGTTGGCGCAGCGTGGCCGGACCCAGGGAGAGCAACTCCCGGTCGTTGGACCTCAGGCCGAATCCCACCTGCAGGTTGCACAGAGCCAGCAGGATCACCGCCTCGCTCGCGGCTCGAGTCTCCGCGGCCGCGCTTCGGAGAAACTTGGCTCGCGCGGGCACGTTGCCGAACAGTCCGGCGGCAATGACGGTCGTTCCCCTGCGCCGGGCGATCTCGTCGACCGCCTGCAGACGCCCTCCAGCCACCCGCACCCCGGTGCCGACCCCGTCCTCCGAGGCCGTCTCCAGAGAGAACCGGCTCACCGCCGCGATCGACGGGAGCGCCTCGCCCCGGAAGCCGAGCGACGAGATACGCGCCAGATCCTCGGCCTGACGGATCTTGCTCGTCGCGTGGCGATCCAGGGCCAGAAGTGCGTCCTCCCGGTCCATCCCGCAGCCGTCGTCGGCCACACGGATCTCCGTCTTGCCCCCGTTGCGGAGCGACACCTCGATGCGGCTCGCGCCCGCGTCGAGCGCGTTCTCGACCAGCTCCTTCACGACCGAAGCTGGCCGCTCGACGACCTCTCCGGCAGCGATCTGGTTGGCGACGTGGTCAGGAAGGATCTGGATTCGCGGGGTCATCGACGGTGCCGGGTCTATGTATGTAAGTTATAAAATGTCATTGCGTTATCACGTGTGATCTCGGCTGTGGTCTCAGGCCTTTCTCCCCGGATCTCCGCTACCCGCCGGCAGGTGTGGATCAGGTGCGACGGCTCGTTTCTCCGCCCTCTCCGAGGGACGGGGGAGAGGTAGGGGCTGTCCGTCTCGATGAGCAGACGATCGGCCGGCACCCGCCGGACCGCTTCCGCGCCACCGAACCTCTTGAACGTAACGATACCCGAGAAGGAGACGAACCACCCGGCGTCGAGCCCCGCCGTCAGGAGCTCGTTCCCGCCGGAAAAGCAGTGGAGAACCCCGCGGACGCGTCCGGCGAACTCCGAGATCAACGCCGCCGTTTCCTCGTCCGCAGCGCGCGAATGGACGACCGCCGGCAGATCGGTGCGCTCCGCCAGCTGCAGCTGGCACCGGAAGGCCTGCCGCTGCTCCTCTCTCGGCGAGTTGTCGTAGTGGTAATCGAGACCCGTCTCGCCGATCGCCACCACCTCGGGGAGTGCGGCCAGGTCTTCCAGCTCGGCCAGGAGCTCAATGCTGAAGGCGGCCGCCTCGTGCGGATGAAGCCCCGCCGTCGCCCACACGCCGCGAGAGGCACCGGCGAGATCGATCGCCCGGCGGGCGTCCGCAGGATCGCTGGCGATGGTCACGAGCTCCGCGACGCCGGCGTCCCGCGCTCGCTGGAGGACCGCGCCGCGGTCTTCCGCGAACGCCTGGTCGGAGAGATGGAGATGGGAGTCGAAGAGGCGGATCTCAGTCATCGGCCACCGCCGCGAGCGTCACCCGAACCGCACTCGCCCGGACGAAGCGCAGGGCGAAGCTCAGGCTCCAGCCGCGTGCGCCCTCTGGGCCTTCGCCCGCCGGCGGCCGTATTCCTCGATCTCGAGCAGCGCCGGCGAGGCGACGAAGATCGACGAGTACGTCCCGATCAGGACTCCGAGGATCAGTACCATCGCGAACGGCCGGATCACCGACCCGCCGAAGATGAAGAGGGCCAGCAGGGTGACGAGAGTGGTGCCGCTGGTGAGCACCGTCCGGGGCAGCGTCTCGTTGATGCTCCGGTTCAGCGTCGTCTCGTACGGCTCCTTGCGCTTCTTCCGGAGGTTCTCACGGATGCGGTCGAACACGACGATCGTGTCGTTGAGCGAGTAACCGACGATCGTGAGGATGGCCGCGACGGTTCCGAGCGTGATCTCGATCCCCATCAGCGAGATAAAGCCGAAGGTGATCATGATGTCGTGGATCGTGGCGACCACCGCCGCCACACCGAAGCGCCACTCGAAGCGGAAGGCGAGATAGATCAAGGTCAACACGAAGGACATGAGGATGGCCAGCACGGCCTTGCGCTGAAGCTCGCTCCCGACCTTCGGACCCACGGCCTCCACTCGCAGCACCGTGTAACCCTCCTCGCCATACGCTGCCGAGAGAGCATCCAGCATCCGCTCGACCTCGCCCTCGCCGCCAACCTCCTCGAAGGTCTGCAAGCGAACGAGGTACTCCCGCTCGCCGCCGAAGCCCTGGATCGCCGCTCCCGCGAAGCCGGCGTCCTCCACGACGGAGCGCAGAGCCGCCGCGTCCACCTGCTCGTTGAATTCCACCTGCACGAGCGTGCCGCCGGTGAAGTCGACGCCGTACTCGAGCCCTCCGTGCAGCGCGATCGAAACGACCCCGATCGCGATCAGCACGGCGGATGCGATGTAGGCGCGGCGGCGCCATGCCATGAACTGGTAGTGCGCGTCTTTGAAGAATCTCATCGTCAGATCTTTATCGGCGCGCCCGCGGCCCGCCTGTCCAGATAGATCATGAACAGCGTGCGCGTCACGTAGATCGCGGTGAAGAAGGAGGCCAGGATCCCGATCACCAGCGTCACGGCGAACCCGCGGACCGGTCCCGTTCCGAACTGGAAGAGGATGATCGCGGTGATCAGCGTCGTAAGGTTGGCGTCGACGATCGCCGATAGCGCCGCCTCGAAGCCTGTATCCACGGCCGTCCGGGGCGTCTTCCCGGCTTCGACCTCTTCCCGGATGCGCTCGAAGATGAGGACGTTCGCGTCGACGGCCATGCCGATCGACAGGATGATGCCGGCGATGCCCGGCAGGGTCAGCGTGGCACCGAGGCCGGCGAGCCCTCCGAGCAGCAGCACGACGTAGACGCCGAGGGCGATGACGGCCATGACGCCCGCCACCCTGTAGTAGGCCACCATCAACAGCAGGACCAGGATGATGCCTATGACGAACGCGATCTTCCCCTGCCTGACGGAGTCTGCCCCCAGCGATGGTCCGACCGAGCGCTCCTCCACGATGCGGATCGGTTGCGGGAGAGCGCCGGCGCGAAGAACGAGGGCCAGGTCCTGCGCCTCCTGGAGGCTCGATCCCGTGCCCATCTCGATCTGGGCCCGCCGGCCCAGCGTTTGGCGGATCACCGGGGCGCTCTGGACCTTGTTGTCGAGGACGATCGCCATCAGGTCGCCCACGTGACGGCTCGTGCCTCGCTCGAACTTCCGTGCCCCTCGCCGGGTGGTCTCGAACGGCACGTAGGGCTGGTTGAACGTCGGATCCCGTGCCGCCGGTCCGGCGTCGGCCAGGTCCTCACCGGTCAGGAGAGGCTCATCCTCGAGGACGAAGAGCGTGCGGTAGGAATCGGCTCCGCCGGCGATCGGCTCGATACCCCACTTGAGCTCGGCGCCGCGGGGAATGGCCTCCGTCACGGCCTCGAGCGCCAGATAGCGCTCGGCCGTCGGGATGTCCTGCTCGCGCACGAGGAACTGGCCGACCTGGCCGCTCTCGAGAAGCAGCGCCGTGAGAGGACGAAGCTCCTGCTCCCCCGCCCCGCCGGTCGCCGTGTCCGTCCCGGCTCCCGCGGCCGCGGTATCCGCGCCTGCTCCCGTGGTATCCGCGGCGGCTCCGGCCGCTGCGGTGTCGGGCCCGGTTCCGGAGGTGGCCGTGTCGACCGCGGCATCCGCACCCGGCTCGGCGGCGGCCGAGTCGGCGCCCTGGAGGAGCTCCGGCAGGCCGGTGGGCGTCTCGACCTCGACGATCGGGACGGTCTCGAGGTTCTCGGCCCCGATCTCGCGGACGATGATCCGGTCCATCCGAGGCAGCGCGCGCCGGAACTCCTCGCCGCCGCGCACGATCTTGAACTCGAGGAAGGCGGTGCGCTCGACGATCGACTTGGCGCGCTCGGGATCGTCGATCCCCGCCAGCTCCACGACGATCCTCTCGTCGCCTACTCTCTGGATCGTGGGCTCGCGCACGCCGAACTCGTCGATCCGGTTGCGGATCGTGGTCAGCGTCCGGTCGATAGCGTCGGCCTTGGCCGCTGCATCGAGGCTGCCGTCGGGATCATCGATCTCGACGGCCAGGTGCATGCCGCCCTGGAGATCCAGACCGAGCTTGAGCGCAGACTCCCGCTCGCCGGTCGGGCCCTCCTTCGGAAGCAAGGCCCAACCGCAGAGAAGCAGCAGCACTGCGATCAGGATCAAGCGGGCTCTAACTGTGCTGAACATCCGTGTCTATTCAGATCTTTTCAGGACGCGAGGTCGGTCGATCAAAAGCCTCGGAAGGTAGTTTTCGCGTCCGTCTTCCGAAAGGTTGCGTGGGTATTGTTGTCCGCTCGCCTCCATCGTGCTCGATTGGAAGCCTGTTGAAGAACTGCAGTGGACCGCGCGCGTGGGTCTTGCCGAGAGCAGACAAGGAACGAGAAGGAGGCGATATGGTTCGTTATCGTCGACGACGAGTGACGCCGTATGCGCCGGCAAACCCCATGCGCCCTCCGGGTTACGGCGGCTCGGGGCCATCTCCCTCGTTGCTGCTCCTCCCCGATGGCTCCCGGCATCGCGTCGCACGTCGCCTCGGATCTGGCCCCGAGGCGACGGCAACGCGACCCGCTGCAGTTTTTCAGCAGGCTCCTGACCTCCCATGACCGCAGAACGCCGACGTCCGGACCCGCTCGGTGACATCGAGCTCCTGCTTCGCTCCAGATACCCCCTCATCCTTCTGGAAACCGAGGAGGAAGAAAGGGCGGAGAGCCTCCTCACCTACCTGGCGGACCGGCTGGACATCCCTCTGTTCGTGTGGACGCGAACCAGGGGCCTTCGGCGCGCGGATTTGGAGGAAGCCGTCTACGGCACATCAAAGCCGTTGTCCGCCATCACTCATATCGAGAGCGCCCGGTTCCCGGCGGTCTATCTCTTCAAGGGCCTCGGACCCGACCTCTCGGATGCCTCTCTCTCACGCTCCCTTCGGGAGGCGGCGGCTCCGTTCGAGAAGCTGGACGGTGCGATCGTCCTCGTAGGCGCCGGACTGGAGCCCGCCGACGAGATCCGGCAGATCGCCGCCAGGGTGGCCCTGCCGCCGCCCACGCGCTCCGAATATCGAGGTCTCCTCGGCCGCGTGCTCAGAGACGTCCGGGAGAAGATGGACGTGGAGATGGAGCAGACGGCGGAAGACACCAACCGCATGCTCGAGAACCTTTCCGGGTTGACGCTGCTGGAGGCGGAGAAGGTTCTCACGAAGGCGATCATCGAAGACGGGAAGCTGGCAGCCGCGGACGTCGCCCGGGTGGCGGAGGCGAAGCGGCAGCTGATCGAGCGGGACGGGCTGCTCGAGTACTATCCGATGGAAGAGAGCATGGCCGAGATCGCCGACATGGGCACGCTCAAGGGTTGGCTCCAGAAGAGAAAGTCGATCCTGTCGGAGCCCGATCGGGCTCGTGAGTACGGCCTCAGCTTCCCGAAAGGCCTTCTTCTGCTGGGCGTGCCCGGCTGCGGCAAGAGCCTGTGCGCCAAGGCGGTAGCGACGGAGTGGAGGCTGCCGCTTCTCCGGCTGGATCCGGCCGGCCTCTACCACAAGTACATCGGCGAGACGGAGAAAAACTCCCGCAGGGCCACATCGACCGCGGAGCGGATGGCTCCCGTTGTGCTCTGGATCGACGAGATCGAAAAGGCGCTCGCCTCGGGCAGCGGAGAGGAAGACGCGGGCGTGTCGGCCAGGGTGCAGGGGAGCTTTCTGGCCTGGCTGCAGGAGAGGAAGGGCGACGTGTTCGTGGTCGCGACCGCGAACGACATCTCGCGCCTCAGGCCGGAGCTCCTCCGAAAGGGCCGCTTCGACGAGCTCTTCTTCGTCGACCTGCCCGACGCGGAGACCCGGGGCGAGATCTTCGGGATCCATCTCGCGAAGCGAGGCCACGAAGCGGACGACTTCGATCTCGCCGCCCTCGCCGCCACGACCGACGGATTCAGCGGTTCCGAGATCGAGCAGGTGGTCGTGGCCGCGCTCTACACCTCGTTCGCGAATGAATCGCCCCTCACGACGGAGCTTCTCGCCGACGAGTCCTCGCGCACCCACCCGCTGTCACAGACGATGGCCGAGAAGATCAGCGCCCTGCGAGAATGGGCGCGGGGTCGGACGGTGAGCGCTCAATGATCGCCGTGGCATCCAGCTGCTCGCTCGCCGCCGATGCGGGGGCTCGGCTCGCGGAGATCGGGGGCAACGCCGTGGACGCGGCGTTGGCGGGAGCGCTCGTTTCCGCCGTCACCGAGCCCGGCGTCGTATCACTGGGCGGCGGCGCCTTCGTGATGATCTGCCCGCCCGATCAAGCGCCGATTCTGATCGACGGCCATGTGGAGATGCCGGGCCGCGGCCTTCCCGCCGAGCGCCTCGGCGGCGGCCGGATCGACATCTGGATGGAGTACGGTGGAGGGGTCTCGACGACGGTCGGGCCCGGCTCGGTGGGCACACCCGGATTGCTCGCCGCCTTCGACGTTGCCTCGAGCCGGTACGGGAAGGTCGACTGGAAGCGACTCTTCGGCCCGGCCCACGAGTACGCCCGGGACGGCTTTCCCCTCTCGCAGCCCTCCTACGACTACCTCATCTACTCGGGGGTGCCGGTGTTCGGTTGGGACCCACCGAGCTACGCGGCGCTTCACGACGCTGGCGGCGACCCTCTTCCGCGAGGAGCACCCGTGAGGATCGAGGGACTGGCCGACAGCATCGCGGCGATCGCGAAGGATGGGGCGGCCGCGCTCTACGGCGGAGAGGTGGGCCGGCTCATGGTGGACGGGCTGGCGGAGGGGGGCGGCGTGCTCACCATGGCGGACCTGGAGGCGTATGAGGCCGTCATGCGCGCTCCCCTGCACGTTGCGGTGGATGGTTGGGACATCGCCACGACGCCCATGCCTTCGCGGGGCGGCGCCGCGCTGGCCGCGATGCTCATCCTGCTGGAGGGCCACCCGAAGAAGGGGTGGGACGAAGACGAGCTCAAGCGACTCATCCGCGCTCAGGAGGTCGTGTTTCGCCACGAGTCCGAGCTCGTGGACTCCTTCTCGGACCGCGAGGTGAGGGCGCGGGAGCTGCTCGGCGCGGCGCACGGCGTCCTGCGAGCCGCCCTGGAGAGCCCTTCCACCGTCCACACCTCGGCGATCGACTCCGACGGGCTCGCCTGCTCGGTGACCATCTCGGCGGGCTACGGCTCGGGCGCCATGCCCGGCGGCACCGGGATCTGGATGAACAACTGTCTGGGAGAGATCGAGCTGAGCCCTGAGGGCTACCACGCACTGACACCCGGCACGCGCCTCCACTCCAACATGGCGCCCACCATTGCCCGCCGCGACGACGGAGCCGTGCTCTCGATCGGCTCTCCGGGAGCCGGACGGATCCCGACGGCGATTCTTCTCGCCCTGCTCTACGACCTGCGTCTGGACCTGCCGCTGCAGGAAGCGGTAGACAGCCCGAGACTGCACGTGGTGGTCGAGGACGACGGGCTCAGGGTCGACTACGAAGAAGGCCTCCGCGTGGACGAGCTGGATGTGCGGCAGCGACGGTTCGACCGCTCCATGTACTTTGGCGGCGTCGCGGCCGTCCGCCTGGACCCGGATGGGACGTTCTCCTTAGCGGCGGATCCGCGACGAAGCGGCTCAACCGCCCGGGGCAAATAGCGAATAAACCATGAAGGACGACGATACCGGGATGACGACGGCTCTCTCCGCGAGAACGACGCGAGCTCGCCCCTTTGGCGCCGCGGTGCTCGCGACCACACTGGCGCTGACGACCCTAGGCGGATGCTCGGTCGGTTTCCGCTCGAACGAGCCGGCCGAAGCGCAGGCGGCCTCCGACCAGGAGAAGCCGGAGAAGGAGAAGATCAAGCCGTACGCCGAGGTCGTCACGGAGGAAGCGGTCTCGGACTCCGGGATGTTCGTCGTGCACCGCATCGACGAGAAGGTACTGTTCGAGATCCCCGATACGATGCTCGAACGCCAGATGCTGCTCGTCTCCCGTCGCGCGAAGACGGCGGAGCGCCTCGGCTTCGGCGGCATGAAGAACAACACGCAGACGATCCGCTGGCAGCGGCACGATGACCGGATCCTGCTCCGGGTGTCCTCCCACGAGCTCGTAGCGGCGGATTCCCTGCCGATCTACGAGGCCGTGGTCAACGCGACCTTCGAGCCGATCGTCAGGGCGTTCGAGATCGAGGCGCTCAACGAGGACTCGAGCGCTGTCGTGATCGACGTGACGAAGCTCTACGCCAGCGACGTCAAGATGCTCGGCCTTAGCAAGCCGCTACGCGAGCGCTTCAAGATAAACACGCTGGACGAGAGCCGGAGCTTCGTCGACTGGGTAAAGAGCTTCCCGCGCAACATCGAAGTCCGCGTCGCCCTCACCTACGCGGCGGGGGAGCCGCCCACCAACGTCTCCACCGGCACGGTCTCGCTGGAGATGAACCACTCGATGATCCTGCTTCCGGAGGAGCCGATGCGGCCGCGGCTCTGGGATGAGCGGATCGGCTTCTTCCGCGTCTCCCAGGTCGACTATGGCTTGAGTGACCAGAAGACCGAGACCCGCCGTTACATCACGCGCTGGCGTCTCGAGCCGAGCGACACCGCTGCGTTCCTGAGAGGCGAGCTCGTCGAGCCGATCAAGCCGATCGTCTACTACATCGATCCGGCAACGCCCGATAAGTGGAGGCCGTACCTGAAGCAGGGGGTCGTGGACTGGCAGCCCGCCTTCGAAGCGGCGGGGTTCAAGAACGCCATTCGGGCCGCCGATCCGCCCACTCCGGAGGAAGACCCCGAGTTCAGCCCGGAGGATGTCCGCTACTCGGTGATCCGCTGGTTCCCATCACAGACACAGAACGCGTTCGGGCCCCACGTGCACGACCCGCGCAGCGGCGAGATCCTCGAATCGGACATCGGCTGGTACCACAACGTCGCGAACCTCGTCCGCAACTGGTTCTTCGTGCAGACGGCGGCGGCGAACCCCGAGGCCCGGAAGGTGAAGTTCGAAGACGAGCTGATGGGGCAGCTCATGCGCTTCGTCGCGGCCCACGAGGTCGGCCATACCCTGGGGCTGCCGCACAACATGAAGGCCAGCGCCGCCTACCCTGTCGATTCGCTGAGGTCCGCGAGCTTCACCTGCCGCATGGGCACCGCGCCATCCATCATGGACTACGCCCGCTTCAACTACGTGGCGCAGCCGGAGGATGAGGGCGTCTGCTTCATGCCCAGTATCGGACCCTACGACGAGCACTCGATCCGCTGGGGGTATCGGCCCATCCTCGAGGCCGACACGCCGGACGAGGAGCAGTCGACGCTGAACGGCTGGATCCTGGAGCACGCGGACGACCCGATGTACCGCTTCGGAGACCCGAGCCTGGTGGATCCGACATCGATGTGGGAGGCGATAGGCGATGACGCGATGCGGGCCGGCACCTACGGCATCGCCAACCTGCAGCGGATTCTGGATGGCCTCATCGAGTGGACGTACGAGGAGGGCGAAGAGTACGCCGAGCTGGCGGAGCTGTACGGCGAGATCGTCGATCAGTGGAACCGCTACATGGACCACGTGGCCGCGAACATCGGCGGCGCGATCCAGACGCGGAAGACCTACGATCAGGAGGGCCCCGTCTACGAGTTCGTGCCGGCCGAGACGCAGCGGCGCGCGCTGGACTTCCTCGGGACGCAGGCCTTCGATCCTCCGACCTGGCTGGTGCCGGAGGCGATCGTGAGCCGCATCGAGAACGTGGGCGCCGTCGAGCGGCTCCGCGTCCTCCAGGTACGCACGCTGGGGCTCGTGATGCAGGCCGGACGCATGCAACGGCTCATCGAATCGGAGGCTCGGCTCGGCAGCGACGCCTACGGCCTGGGCGACATGCTGGAGGATCTGCGCGAGAGTGTGTGGCGAGAGCTGTTAACCGCCGAGCCGGTGGGTCTCTACCGGCGCAGCCTGCAGCGGGGCTACCTGAGCCGCGCCGCCGGCCTCATGACGGAGAACTTCACCCAGCCGGAGGGCTCACAGGCCGCCGCTTCCTTCTTTACTCCGGTTAACGTCGCACAGTCGGACATCCGGCCACATATCCGCGCCGAGCTGGAGACCATCCAGCGCCAGGCCCGGGCCGCGCTCTCCCGCGGCGTGGACCGTGACACGAGGCTTCACCTGCAGGACGTACTGGTCCGCATCGAGGAGATCCTGGACCCGAAGGACTAGGCACTTCCCGCGCACCGTCCCGCCTGGGGGGCCGCCGGGGTTCCCTCCGTCTCGCTCCCGATGCTTTTCTTCGGAGCCTCCGCGCTTCGCTGCGGGGTCTCCTCACAGCATCTCAAGGCTCGCTCCGGGAATCCCCGCCGGCCTGGGGGCGGGACTTACGGCGTCGGGGAGCTCTCCGAATCGTTACGACGGTGCCTCACGGCAGCTCCGACCGGATGGGCTGAGGAGACCATGTTCTAGCCGGCGTCCTCTACATGTACACCTGTACAGGTAGAAGGCGCATGACTGATCCATGCTCTAGCGGTGTGCGTATCTCGCGAAGCGAGTATCGGACACCCTGAGGAGACTCCTTGGAGGCTCCGAAGATCAGGTGTCCGCGGGCACCGGCCGAAGGCTGGTCCGCGGAGCCGAGATACCACGGCGCTCTACGGGAGTTGGGCGCGGCCGAGGTAGTTGGTGTCGGTGCCGAACCAGATGGACTGCGTGCGCTGATCGTAGTGCATGTGGCGGACGCTCCCGCCGCCGCTCTCGATCTCCGTCGCGGCGAAGAACTCTCCGGTGGCCGGGTCGAAGCCGACGAACCGGTTCGGGGTCACGCCGGTCTCGACGGCCCAGATCCTGTCCCGGTCGTCGACGGCCATCGCGTACGGACGTGAAGAATCGCCGTTCGGCATCTCCCACTCCTCGAACTCGCCGCTGACCGGACTGTACCGGCCGAGGAAGCCCTTGGCGTAATCCACATACCAAACGTTCCCGTCCGATGTAAGGACGAGTCGGCGCGGCCTGGCAGCCTTCCGGGGCAAGTCGATCTCGGATAGCTGCATCGTCTCGGTGTCGACCGTGGCTAGTTTGTTCGTGCCGAAGAGCACGATCCACGGCCTTCCGTCCGCGGCGGTCACGACTCCATAGGGCCGTGCGTTCGCTGTCTCCACGGGCAGGATGCGCATCTCGCCCGTCGTCGTCTGAAGATGCCCGACGACGTTCCCGCCCTGTACCGTGAACCAGATGTTGCCGTCCGGCGCGAACACCAGCGTGTGAGGGTCGCGCGCCGGCGGATCCGGGGTGGCGACCTGCTCGATCTCACCCGTCACCGGATCCAGCTTCCCGATGTGCGCAGCGCGGTTGCCCGCGTACCAGACGGTCCCATCGGAGTCCACGATGAGGTTGTGGGGTCCCGCCCCTTCGGGCAGGTCGAAGCGCTCGAACTCGCCGGTGTTCGGATCGAAGACGGCCGCGTAGTCGGTCCGTTGCCCCACGAACCAGACGCGCCCGTCCGGCGCCACGTACGGATCGCGGGGCCGGCTCTCCTCGTACGGAACCAGCCATTCAGTCAGCACGACCGTGTCGGCGCTGACGGCGAGGGCCGGAGCCGGGGCCGCCATCAGGGCCGGAGCCGGAGCCAGAGGAGGAGCGGCAGCAGCTGGGACGATGGTGAGGATCAGGGCGGCGGAGACGATCATACGGGACCGGACCTTTCGCACGGCGTTTGAGAATCTCGCTACTCTGAACTACTCCCCGAGCGGCTCGAGGGTCAATCCCTCCGCGGCGTGGCGGCGCACTGGCTCGAGAGCGAGAGACCGCGCCAGGGCGAGACAAAGCCCCGGCCGTGAGAACACGGCCGGGGCTCGAGCGCGCTCGGGGCTCACACCCCGCTTGAGCTCTAGTTGAACAGGTACTGGATTCCGATCTGGAAACGCCAGCGCGATATCACGCTCAGGTCCGGATCGAAGGTGTGGTCGATCATGTTGAAGTTGAACACCGGCGTTCCGTCATCCTCGAATCGGGTCAGCGTCAGCGGATTGGTTGCTGCCGCGTTGGCGACCTGCCGCACTCCCCAGCTCGAGCTGAGCAGGTTTCCGAAATTCAGGATATCGAAATGCAGCCGAATCGTGCTCTCTGAGCCCGTGTTTCCGAACCTGAAGTCCTGCATGAGCTTGAAGTCGATATTGCTCCAGAACGGGTTGAGGAGCCCGAACCGCTCGGCGATCTCGCCACGGTGCTGACTCAGGTAGGGGTCCTGCTCGATGAACTCATCGAACGCGGCCCACTGCTGGTTCCCCGTGACGACGTTTCCGTTCGAGTCCGTGAACGGGTCGAATTCGATCTCGCTCATGTCTCGCGGAATGTAGATCAGGTCGTTCAGGCTCGACCCATCCAGGTTCACGTCGCCGGAGTATAGGAAGGAGTACCGGCTGCCGCCGGCGCCGGTGAAGGTGTTTCCGTTGGCCACGTTGAAGTAGAAGGCAAAGCTGGTGGCGAGGGCCCGTGACCACTCCACCGGGTAGGCGATCGTTCCCATAATCCTGTGCTGCTGCCCGAACTCGGAGTGGGAGAGTGCCGGATTCTTGTGATCGCCCTGCACCGGCTGCTGCCGCCAGAGGTTGTCGGCGATCTCGGTGGACTTCAGCGTGCTCCGCGCATCCGTGTAGGAGTAGGCGGCCATGACCGAGAGACCGAAGTTGAACGCGCGCTGGAACTGCGCTGTGAAGTTCACGTTCCAGCCGTCACTCCGGTTGTCGATGACGCAGATGCAGCTCCCGAGACCGTTCCACTCCGGATTGAGCGATACGAGACCGTAGGTCGGCCGACCGTCAGTCGGGTTGGTGCCCACCTGCGGCCCAAGATCGGCGTTGTAAACCTGGACCGAGTTGATGTCACGTCCGTACACGACCTCGAACGTTCCGAGGATCTCTCCCGGAAGCCTCGTGTCGAACGCGATGTTCGAGACCCATGTCTGAGGCCACCTGAAGTCTGGATCGAACGCGTTCACGTAGAAGGCCTGCTGGAGCACGGCGGTCTCACAGCCGGCGGACGTGCAGCCCTCCCCCGTGATGACCGGAGCGGCGCCTTCAGGCGTTCCGTTCCAGATGTTGGGGTTGGATCCCGGGTTGGAGTAGTTGTTCCCACCCCAAACGAACGGAATGCGGCCCGTGAAGATGCCGCTGCCGCCCCGCAGCTGGAGGGAGCGGTCCTCGGTCGCAGCCCAGTTGAACCCGACTCGCGGCGAGAACATGAGCTTCGTGCCCGGCGTCTCGCTCTGGTCGAACGATCTCGAGTTCCCGTCCTGGTCCAGCGCATTCAACGACCTGGAGAACGGGTTGTCGACCGGGTCCGTAAAGTACATCGGCATGTCGAGCCGCACCCCGTAGGTCAGGCTGAAGCGCGAGGAGACCTCGAACTCGTCCTGCGCGTAGAAAGAGAGCTGCCCGAACGAGAAGGCCTCCCCCTTCAGCGGACAACCCAGCGCGTCGCTGCACGTCGCGCCGCTGTCGACGAGACCGTTCAGGTCCATCTGGCCTTCGCCCGGAGCCGTGAAGGTGAAGAAATCGTCCAGCGAGTTGAACGTCGTGCAGAAGGGCGCCGGGCAGGCAGAGAAGCCGTGGCGGAAGATGTTGAATGAGTTGAAGAAATCGAACTTCTCGAAGTTCGTCCCGACGGTGATCGAGTGCTCGTCGGCAAAGAACGTGAAGTTGTCGGTGAACTGGAAGACGTCCGAATGCAGGATGTTGGAGACCGAGAACGTCTCCATCCCAGCCGACGTGTACGTGACGCCCTGCTCCGCGATCTCCAGCGTCGGGAACGGCTCGCTCGGCACGTCCCTGTGGTCCCTGAAGCGGTTGAAGCTGACGAAGCCGCGGTTGGCCCAGCCATCGGAGCGGCTGTTCAGCTCCAGCGCGAAGGAGTGCAGGTTGTTGTTGATCGTGTAGCCGGCGTTCTGAAACGGCAGGCTGGTGGAGTTGGGGCCTCGACCCGAGCCGAAGGCGCTGAGGACGAATGGATGAGGCGGGAGATCGCGCGCCGCATCCAGGAAGTTCCAGCGGAAGACGAAGTTGTCGCTCTGGCTTATGTTCCAGTCGAGCTTGAATAGGACCTTGTCGCTTTTCGTCTGGTGGACGAATCCCTGATACGGTCCCGTGTCGTAGCCGTACTGGTCGGACAGCCTCTGCGAGATCGCGTCCATCGTGCTGGCATCGACACGGGACTCGCCGAAGTCGACGCTCCCTCCCTCGTTGGCCACGAAGTTCGTGCCCGGGTCGTCGCGTCGGTTGATCTCCCCGTTCACGAAGAAGAAGAGCTTGTCCTTGATGATCGGCCCGCCGATGCTAAGGCCGTACTGACCGAAGTTCAGGTCCGGGTCGGCCACCACTGGCTCGCCGTTGACGTTGTTGCCGAGGAGGTCCTGGTTCCGGAAGAAGCCGTACGCGGCGATCTTCCAATCGTTGGTGCCGCTCTTCGAGACGATGTTGACGTTGGCGCCCGTGAAGCCTCCCTGACGGATATCGAACGGCGCGACCTGCACGTTGACCGCCTCGATCGCCGTGAACGGGATCGGCTCCGAAGCCGACTGACCGCCCGGGACCGGGTCGTCGAGCCCGAACGCGTTGTTGAAGTAGGAACCGTCCAACGAGATGTTGTTGTACAGCCAGTTGCGGCCTCCGAACGCCATGTTCTCATCGGCCCTCGGATCGATCCGCGCCAGATCCCTGAACGTGCGCCGGAGGGCGGGCAGGACCTCGATCTGTTCCTGACTCACGAAGGTGGCGGCGCCGGTCCGCCCGGCGTTGAGAAGCGTGTTCTCCTCAACCTGGACCGCCAGCTCGGCGACCTCGACGGCCTGCACCTCGAGCTCGAAGTTCAGGCGGAGGTTCTGTCCGAGATCGACGTAGACCCCGGTTTCCCGATACTCGGCGTAGCCGATCATCGTCACGGTGATCGTGTAAGGCCCGCCGACCCTCATGTTGGGGATGTCCCAGGCGCCTCCCCCTCTGGTGCTGGTGCCGTACGCGGTGCTGCTGGGCTCGTGCGTGGCGATGACGTCCGCGTTCACGATGGGAGTCCCGCCCTCATCGGTCACGAAACCGCCCATGTCACCGGTCGTCACGCCCTGGGCGAGCAGCCCTCCGGACAGGAAAAGAAGAAGAGCCAGTGCCGCGGCTCCGGCTCGTGCAAGAGATGCCAACCAACTGCGTTCACGCATTTTTCCCCTCCTCATCTCGATGAGCGACTGAAGGTCGGAAGCGTCTATCCCACGTGAGTCCGGCGGACTCGAATTCGTGGCGGCGGCAAGGAGTGTGTCGGGTAGGTCGGTAGACGGGGCAACGGCGAGAGAAGCCGGCCGAGCGGGCTCTGTACTGCGTTGGTGGCATTGCCTCATCCGTCTTGGGGGGTCACGCCAAACAACGCGTGAAACACTAGTGGCGACGGGCTCGGGGTGCAACGGTTCGTTACGGTGGCGTTACAGCCTCCTGGGCGCGGCCGCCGGGTTCGGGCCAAGGGCCTCCGCCAGGCGGACGACGGCATCCGGCGAGCCGGCACGATAATCGGGCTCGATCGACCACTCGGAGCCCTCGCTGCGGCCATAGTCCGCACCGACGCTGAGCGCCCGAATCGGCATGCCCCGCCGCTCCAGCTCTGCGTTGGCGTTCGCCGCGCATTCGGCGTCGACCTCGTGATCTCCCACGTATAGAAGAACGCCCGGACCGTCGATGCCGAGACGCTCCACACACAGCAGGAATCCGTCGGGCGCCGGCTTCTGTGCCCGCAGGTGGACCTCCTCGTATCCGACGACCGCCGCAAAGCGGTCTCTCAGACGGTGGCCGTTCAGCATTTCGTCGATGTTGCGGCGGCTGTTGGCCGAGAAGATGGCGTGCGGAAGGTGGCGAAGAGCCTCCAGAGCTTCCGGAATGCCGGGCAGGATGGGCGCCGTGGTCGTCTCGGCGATCTGGTATCCGGTCCACAGGCGCCCGGCTTCATCGATCGTCTCATCGTCCATGCCGAGCTCGGACCGGTAGAGATCTCGCCAGTTCCGAGTGCGCCAGAGTGCTTCCTCGTAGCTCTCCAGCGAGCTCAGCATCGGGATACGATCCCAGGTCCCCCGGAGATGCGTCACGATCCGTCGCGTGACGGCGAGATTCTTCTCTCGCGAGTCGACCAGGGTGTTGTCGAAGTCCCAGACGACGGCTCGAAGCGGAGGCTGCGCGGCGTGCATCCGAACAGTATGGGGCGAAGGTCCAAGAGGAGAAAGAAGGTGAGGAGCGGGGCGGGACAACGATCGTCCCGCCCCAGGATCAGCAGAGGCACTTCCGCAGAGGTTACACGTTCGTCAACCAGACCATCAGGACCTGCCGGAGGGCACACCAGGCGGCGAAGCCCACGCCCACTCGGAACATCTGGTTCAGCGCTACCGTACTCATCGACCGCTCTTCTTTTTTGTCTTGCGTCTTCCGCGAGTCCGTCCACGACTGAGAAGCCGTTCTCGACTCTGCCGGCCACATGTAATTCACGCCCCGTACCAGCGCGGACCAAACAACGGCGGTCGCCGCAAGGCATTATTGTGCATGTATTTCGCGGTCGGCAATGTGGAGGAAGAGGAGGGACCGGTGAGGCCGGAAGTGTGGCATCAACGCGTCAAAAACGGGGTCCGAGCGAGCACCTCCCGCCGCAGGCCTAAATCGAGGTGACCGCGCCACAGTTCGGCCGGCTCGGGCCGAGCACCGGGCGGGAGCGCCGGCTGGTCCTGGGAATCAGCCGGTCGTGCGCGTCAGGGGGTCCTGGAGTTCAACTGGTCTTGGAGTTTCAGCTGGTCTTGGAGTTTCAGCTGGTCCTGGAGATGAGGCTATAGCTTCTCAGATGGCGGAGAGCGGCGCTTCGGTCCCCCATCGCCTCGTAGAGCCGAGAGAGGTTGTAGTGGGCATCGGCAAGCTCGGGGTCCGAGGCGACGGCGCGAAGATAGGCCTCGACGGCCCGCTCCACCTTGCCGAGGTCTTCCAGGACCACGCCGAGGTTGAAGGCGGCGGTCGCGCTCCCGGGCTCGGAGGCTAGGGCCGCTCGGTAGTGGCCTTCGGCGGCCGTGAGACTCCCCTCCTCGTGCAGCAACCGGCCCAGGTTCAGGTGCGCGCCGGGATGATCCGGCGCCAGCTCCAGCGCTCGAGTGTAGGCGGCGCGAGCCTCGGCTGGAGACCCCGTCTCGAGCTCGCAGCCGATCTCGAACCACTCGGCCGGCCCCTGCTGGTGCTCAGGCCCTTTGCGGCGGGGACTCGCGAGGCCAATAGACCGCTCCGGCTCCGGCTCCGACCCCGCGCCCCCCGGCTCCGACCCCGGCCCCGGTTGCGCCCGGACGTTCCCACCGAGGCCGAGCACGTACTGGCCGGACTCGGGCTCCCAGGCCGACCCGCCCTCCCGGGCGACGACGTGCCCCGTCTCGGAACTCACTCGCACGGCGGTGAGGGGGCGTCCCGGAAGCTGGCGCCTGAGCTCACGGAGGGCTCTCCCGACCTGTGCGGCCGAGAGATCTTCGGTCTCGAGCTCCGTGGCCGCCCGGATGAGAACCAGGTCCTGGAAGGAAAAGCGATAGCCCCGCGAATCGCGCGGCGCGTCCAGGAGGCCGGCGTGGACGAACCGGCGCACCCGGGCGGGCGTGATGCCCAGCAGGTCGGCTACTTCTCGCGTTCGGTACGTATCGACCATCTCGGCCGACCGCGGCTCAGCCCCCGCTCGCCGCCTTCTTGGAGACCTTCTTCTTCGACCCCGCCCGCTTGGCCGCCTTTCGAGGCTTGGCGGCCGCGGCCTCCTCTTCCTCGCCGAGACTGGCCTTCAACGCGGCCATCAGATCGATGACCTTG
>JBDGZR010000040.1:0-19648 GCA_039588495.1 Gemmatimonadota bacterium
TAGTTCTTCGCCCGGTTCATGTTCGTGGCGTAGATCTCGTCCTTGTGGCCGCTGAAGTACTTGAAGAACGTCTCGGCCATCGCGTCCCATTCCTCCCGCTCGGGCGTGTCCTCTGCCGGCTGGTTCTCATCGAACCAGGCCTCGCATGCCGGACAGTCCGCCTCGAGGTCCGCCCACTCGTCGTACTCGGCCATGATCACGACGTCCTTGGAGTTCCCGCCCCAGTTGTGCGTGGCGACACGGTACCAGAGGACGTTCGAATCCAGCTTGGCGACCGGTGCCATCACCTGGTCGATCCACTGCATGGCCTTCTGCCGATCCTGCGTGGCCGGCATTTTGATGTACGTGACGGTGATGTAGTTGATGTCGGGCTCCTCCTCGTCGTCCTGTGCAAGCACCGGAGCCGGAGCGAGGGTCAGAGCGGCGGCAGCCATCAGTAGTGCCGCCAAAACGGTGAAGCGTCGCATAAATAAGGTCCTTTCCTTCCATTGGGCGGGGCGATAGCTAATCGGTTGCGGCGAGAATCTGGCGCCGTCGGCGCCAAAGAACAACAGGCTTCGACGCCAACCCTCCCTCGACACCGGGCCATCGACGTTTCGAGGGCCGTCGAAACCGGTTAACGTCCAGCGTTTCCCAGCGTCGATCATGTGCTCCCGATCAATGATCGGAGCGCAGGCTTGACCGGTGCCAACCCTATCGCGACTCGGAGGTCCGATGCGACGAACGTTGACGGCCGTGCGCGGCCTGATTCTCGCCACGGGACTGCTGATGGGCCTTTCCACGGCAGCGATGGGCCAGATCCGGGGCGGCATCAAGGGCGGGTACAACTCGTCCAACGTCAGCCTGCGCGTGGCCGACGCCAAGGTCGATACGAAGGCGAAGGGCGGGTTTCACGTCGGTGGCACGCTATACGTCGGCGGGGCGACCTGGGGCGTCGAGGTCCAGGGCCTCTACACGAAGAAGGGCTTCAAGCGCGATCCGCTGAGCGAGGTTCCGTTCGACGAAGAGTGGCGCTTCACCTATTGGGAGTTTCCTCTCCTTCTCATGGCTCAGACCCCGATGGCGGTCACGTCGCCCCGGGTTTTCTTCGGCCCCACGTTCAGTTTCCAGACGTCCTGCAAGAGAAAGGTCTTCGACGAGCTCGACGAGGTGGAGCTCGAGTGTCTCCCGGGCCAGGTGAAGAGCACGGACATCGGTTTCCTGGCAGGCATCGGCATCAAGGCCACCAGCCTGACGATAGACATTTCGTACGAGTGGGGGTTCAAGGACATCGCAGAAAGCGAGATCATCAGCATCAAGAATCGAAACTTGATGTTCTCGGTGGGGTTGACCTTTCCGAACTGAGATCGCGGCGAGCCTTGGAGCAAGAACGGAGCGAGACCGGGGTCGGGGTGAGCGGAGCGCCGATGGAGCCTACAAAGCGGAAAGCGAATATGACTGCGAAGATGATTCGATTAGTTCGATTAGCCGGTATGGACCGATCCAGGTGGGTGGCGGCTGTGGCTGCCCTGATGATTGCGGCTTGCGGAACGGGCCAGGATGGCGCCGGCTCGTCTGCGGTCTCCGCCGGCCCGGGCTCCGAAGGCGGTGACACGGCGGCCGAGGTGCTGGCATCCATAGACGGGACCGATATCACGCTGGCCGACCTGGATGATCAGGTGCGCGAGCAGATCTCCAGGATGGAATACCAGTATCGATCGCAGCGGTCGCAGCTACTGGAGGCGGCCGTCGAAGGGGTCATCCAGGACCGGCTGCTGACAGAAGCCGCGGCAGCGCGAGGTGTGAGCCTCGAGGAGATCGTCGCCGCCGAGACAGAGGGCGAGGTCGAGGTCTCGGATGCGGAGGTCGAGGACTGGTACCGTCGGAACAGCTCGCGGCTTCAGGGCCGGCAGCTGGAGGAGGTGGCCCCTCAGATCCGACAGTACCTGGAGGATGTCGAGCGCCAGCAGCTGGTGACGGCCCTGGTCTCGCAGTTGGGGTCGGAGCACGAGATCGAGTACTTCGTGGAGCCGGCACGGGCCGACTTCGATTTGGAGGGCTCTCCGTCCTTCGGGCCTGAGGATGCGCCCGTCACGCTCATCGAGTTCTCCGACTTCGAGTGTCCGTTCTGCAGTCGCTTCTTCCCGACGATCAACAGGATCAAGGAGGAGTACGGGGACCGCGTGCGCATCGTCTACCTCCAGTTCCCGCTCACCAACATCCACCCAAACGCCTTCAAGGCGGCCGAGGCCTCTCTCTGCGCACACGAGCAGGGGAGTTTCTGGGAGATGCACGACCTGCTGTTCCAGGAGCAGAGTACGCTCGCCGCGTCGGATCTGAAGGAGAAGGCGGGGCGGTTGGGGCTCGATGCGGAGGAGTTCGGTGCCTGCCTCGACTCCGGCCGGCAGGCCGAGCAGATCCGGCGAGACTTGAGTCAGGGGCAAACCGCCGGGATTAACGGCACGCCAGCGCTCTTCGTGAACGGCGTCAACGTGCCCGGTGGGGCGGTGCCGTACGAGGTGGTGGCGGCGGCGATCGACCGCGAGCTACGCCGGGTGGAGTCCGACTAGGCGGGTTCCGAGGCAGGGCCTCGGCTCATCGCCCTGCGGGGGCGTCCAGCGGGACGCCCCCGGACTCCAAATCGCCCAACCGCCGCCGGGCTTCTTCGACCCGCGGTTGCAGTTCGGCGTCCGCATCTTCCCATAGGTCGACAAACAGGCTCAGGTAACGGGCTTCGGTCTCCGCGTTCCCGCGCTCCGCATGGAGGGCAGCGAGCCGCTCGTAGGTCGGCCCGAGCCAGTATGAGTCGGGCCACATGCGTATGTAACCCGGCGCGTGGACGTATCGCTCGTAGTACACTAGGGCTGAGTCCGGTTGGCCGGCCAAGTCGAATGCCCTGGCCATCAGGATGAACGCGTTCAATTCACAGAGGTTGTGGGCGCACAGCCTCTGATCCTCTATCAGGCGCGCCTCGCGAATCGCATCGGCCGGCCGCGCTTCGGCGATAGATAGCTCCGCGCGGGCCTTCCGATACTCCAGCGCCTCCCTCCACTGTCTCAGCTCCAAGGGGCGTGCCGTCTCGAAGTCGGTGAGCAGCTCACTCGCTCGATCCGGCACAGCCGCCGCCGCGTAGACCTGTGCCAGCAACGCGTAGGGACGTTCTTCCGGTTCGATGTAGCTGAGCGGACAACGCTCCAGCGCCCGGTCGATACGAAGGCGCCCCCGTTCGGGCTCCTCTCGCAAATGTATGTCGGCTAGCGCCATCGGCACGACGTGCGAGAGACATCCGGCGGCCCAGTTGCGCTCGACGTTGACCTCAACGGCATCGAGCAGGTACTGCTCGCTTGCGAAGATATCGCCGTCAATCCTCGAGACAGCTCCGAGTTGCCGAAGCGTGTGCAACCGATCCGAGACGTCCAGCGCGGGCAGGTGCAAGACGGATTTCAGGTGAGCGTTTGCCGCGGCGTTGTTGCCCGAAAAGCGCGCCAGTACAGCCGCCAGCTGCCAGGTCCAGGGGTGATCCGGAGCCCGGGCCATCATCCGCTCATGCGTGAACTCCGCATCATCTAGCCGGTCCAGCATCAACTGAAGGAGGATGGCGTTCTGATAGCCCCGCACGTTGGACGAGTCAAGGGCGATCGCTCGGCGGTAGTAGAACTCCGCCAGGACGAGCTTACGGGTCACCGCATAGAAGTTCGCCAACCAGTTGAGGCCCGAGTAGTCGTCAGGGAAGTCGTTCACGAGAGTGCGGGCCGAACGGATCGCCTCGTCCACGTCCCTTCGGACGATGTATTCATAGAGCAGCGAGATGAACTGCCGTTCGCGCGGCGGGAGGTTGGCGCACAATGCGAACGCACGGGTGAGTTTATTGACACGGTCGGATCTCCCAAGACCCGACTCGAAGATTGCCAGCTTCGCGTGTGCCATCGCGAAAGCGGTGTCGATCGTGACAGCCTCCTCCAAGAGGTACCTCGCTCTCGTAGGATGACCGGACCATCTCGCGCGTACCCCCTCCGAATAAAGACGCAGAGCCTCGAGCGAGGATGTCGTGACCCGGGGAAGGGGTGCGGACCGTTCGACCTCTCTAAGAGGCTCTCCGGCCCCCTCACGCAGGTTTCTCGACAGGCGCCCCACGGCCGCGATGATACCGGTGGAGTCGAGTGCCACCTCACGCGTGTCGAAGATCACATCCCCGCTGAGGGCCGAGACGACCCGTGCGGTAATCTGGTGGCCTTCGTCCGATTCGCTGACGGCGCCTGTTATGAAGGCCTGAAGTCCCTCTCGGCGGGCCAGTTGGCGCGCCGCCGTTGCTCCGAGAACCGAGTCCGGATCCATCTGCATCCGCCGCAGCGCCAACTGGAGCTGATGGCCTTCCAGCAGAGCGAACTCATGCGACTGCGCTAGACCGATGCGCAGCGTCTCGGTCACTATCAAGCCGAGCTCCGACCCGGAGCCCCCGTCTGAGAAGTCGGCCAGTACTATACGATCTCGCGGTTCAGCGGCAGCCACCTTGAGCGCCAGGGCGTCCTCAGCTACACCCGTGGAGTCCGCTCCTGGGAGCGAGAACATCTGCTGCGTATCCTGCAGCCGCATAACAAGCCAGGTGGCTACAAGGACGGCGACGATTGCGGCCGCATACATGACCGGGCGAGACTGAGCCGCCCGGACTGAGTTGGTGCGCTCGGGGAGCGCAGCCTCAGCAACACCCGTGCTCGACGACGGGACTTCGCGCTCGGTAGTGACCGTGACCGGTCGCGTGGCGGTTTGAGCCGCTTCCACCCCAGTCGGCATCGGTTCCTGCCGCAGGTGCTGCGCCAAGGCCCAAATCTCCGGATCGGGCTTCATCCCCAGATCCTCGCCGAGCCGACGCTCAAACTCTTCGGCGAACATGAAAGCGTTGGCCGGATCGCGGGCCGCTGCGAGAGCTAGCATGTAACGGACCGCGTAGCGCGAGTTATATAGATCCTCCTCGTTGAGCAGCTGCCACCAGCTTACGGCGGCCCGGCAGTCTCCCTCCGACTCTGCCTGTTCGGCCCGCTCTTCCAGCGCCTCCGCGTACCTGCGCGCGAGACGTTGTCGTACCGGCTCCACCCAGTGGTCGAAGTCGCCGCCGTCCTCGATGTAGAATCCGTCCAGGAAGGGTCCTTCGTAGAGCGACGTGGCGTGTTCGAGGTCGTCTTCCTCCAGCGCTTGCTCGAAGGCCCAGACGTCGGACGTGACCACCCCCCGGTTCAGTCGGATACACTCGCCGACCGCCTGAACCGAATCCTCGCCCAGGGCCTTACGAATGACGTATAGCGTGTTGGAAAGGAGATGGCGGGCGTTGTGAGGCTCGCGATCCGGCCAAAAGAGGCTGATGAGCTTTTCCCGGCTGGCGCCCTTCCGGCCTGCCACGGTAAGGACCGCTAGCAGAGCGAGAGGCTGTCGGGCCACGATGCGACCCGACAACGGGTCGCGCGGGCCCTTTAGTGCGGCGCCACCGAAGAATCGAAGACGAAACATTTCCCCGTTGAGCCGAGATGCCAACTACCCAATAATACATACGCCGGCAAGCCAGTTCTGCAAGTCAGGAAATCATCTATTCGCCGCCGTATGCTCTACTCGCTTCCCGAGGTCTGATCAGTATGGCTTGCAGCTCTTCACCCACCCCTTCATTCGACCACGCAGCCAAAAAGACGAATCGGCGATGCTCAGCAGATCTTCAGAAGAGAGTTTGTAGGTGGGTGCCTTGTAACTGATATGCGTCGACGGATGAAGCGGGCGCCGCGGGGCTCGCGAGGCGGTCCTCGACGGACATCGGAAGGGGAGCACCTTGGGCACCCACCCGACGTTCGCTAGGGTTGCAGCCCGAGGAAAGGAGGGCCCGATGTTCGGGAATCTTACTCTGACCTGTCTGGCAGCCGCCATCGGTCTCACTGGCGGCAACGGCCTCGGGGTCGGCGACGAGCTCTCGGTTTACCGGGCTACGGCGGATGCGGACTCGATTGACCTGAGGTTGGGTCCGAACCTCTACGAACTCACCACCGTAGATGTAGAGTTCGCGAACATGTACCAGTCGATGCATGACGTGGGCAATTTCCTGCACGTGCGTGGCTTGTCGCTGGAGGCAATGACGATTCTCGAAGAGCTGGGCGATATCGCTCTCTCGAGGGAAGACTACCACGTGGCCATCGACGCGTACGGCGACGCAGCTTGGGTCGCCAACGCCGCTGCCGATGACGCGCCTTCTGCTAGTCTTCCATTCGAGTTTGGAGAATCCGGAGTAGCCGCGCGGAGGGGTCACGCCATGACAGCAGAGGCTGAGCGCCTGCTGCGCAAGGCTAAAGACGCTACCGATCAGGCCAAAGGAGCCGACGACAACTGACTTTGGGGGCGGCGACTGACGGTGCGGTCCCGAGACGGTGTCCTTTGGGTCCACCTCCGGCCCCGCCGCGGGGCCGCACCGTCGGCCTCCTGAGCACATCATGCGGCCGACGACCAAGGATCGCAGCCCGTCGTCACTCCTCGGCCCGCTCCACGACTATCGAGCACCTCGTCACCAGGGCGGCGATCGCGCCGATCGCCGCCCAGACCGGGATGAGCACGGCGCCCACGACGCCGAGGGTCAGCGGCACCTCGATCAGTGTCTTCCCCTCATCGTCCTTGATGATGATGCGGCGGACGTTCCCCTGGTGAATGATCTCCTTGACCTTGGCGACGAGATCGTCGCCTCTGACCTTGTGCTCCTCCGTACCGATCCGCTTCTGCTCCAACTGTAGCCTCCTAGGTCTTTCCCGAGCGACGAGATCCTGCATCGACCCGCCATGATGTCCTTCTGCTCGCCAACGCCACAGTATAGCTTCCCGGGTTCGTCCTACGCGCAGGCTGCCTTGCGCATGTGGTAGGCGGCCAGCGCCGAAATGCGCCCACGAGGAGGAGACAAGTGAAGCAACGCGCGACAGCGATCGCTCTGGCCTGGATGGGTGCTGCGGCCGCGGGAGTGCTACCCGGCCCGTGCGTCACCAGCTCTGCCTGGGCCCAATCCGCCGATCGGTTCGAGCCGGCGGATGTCTTCGAGCTCGAGTGGGCGTCCGATCCGCAAATCTCGCCGGACGGCGAGCGGATCGTGTATGTCCGCAACGCCTTCGACATGATGACCGATCGGCGGATCTCCGATCTCTGGATAATCGGGGCGGATGGGTCCGACCATCGGGCGCTGACTTCGCTTCCCGGCGCTGAGGCCTCTCCTCGCTGGTCTCCGGATGGAAGCCGCATCCTCTACCTCTCCAGCGGGGAGGGTGAAGAGGGGGCCAAGCAGCTCTGGCTGCGCTGGGTCGGGACGGACGACCGTGCTCTGCTGACCACGTTGGCCCACTCTCCCGGCAGCCTCGTCTGGTCGCCGGACGGCGAGTGGATCGCCTTCTCCATGTTCGTCCCCGCTCCCGCGGAGCCCTTAGTGGAGCTGCCGGAGAAGCCGGAGGGCGCCGACTGGGGCGAGCCGTTCATCGCGATCGACGAGTTGGAGTTCCGCTCCGACGGTGACGGGTACCTCGAGGAGGGTTACCCCCAGCTCTTCGTGCTCCCGGCGGATGGAGGCACACCGCGCCAACTGACGACGGGACCGTTCAATCATGACGGCGCGATCCAGTGGACGCCGGACGGCCGCTCGCTGATCGTCTCCGCCCAGCGGCAGGAGGATTGGAAGTACTCACCGAGAGATACGGAGATCTACGAGGTCTCGGTCGCGGACGGCGCGGTCCGACCGCTCTCCGAGCGGTTCGGTCCCGACTCGGATCCCGTCGTCTCGCCGGATGGGTCGGCGATCGCTTACGTGGGCTTCGACGACCGGTACCAGGGCTACCAGGTCACCGAGCTGTACGTGATGGACCGCGACGGCGGGAACGTCCGCAGTCTCACGGCGAGCCTCGACCGGGATGCGGAGAATCCTGCATGGAGCGCGGACGGCTCCGGGATCTTCTTCCAGTACGATGACGAGGGGAACACGAAGCTCGCGTTCGTCTCGCTTGATGGGAGCGTCCGAACCCTGGCGGCGGACGTTGGCGGACTCTCCCTCGGCCGTCCGTACTCGGGAGGCGCGTTCTCGGTCGCGCGCGACGGCCGCTTCGCCTTCACCCTCTCCCGGCCGGACCACCCGGCAGATGTGGCCGTGGGCGGTCCCGGCATCGAGTCCCCGCGACGTCTGACGGCGCTCAACGACGACCTTCTGTCGCACAAGCGACTGGCCGAGGTCGAGGAGCTCTGGTCCGAGTCCTCCTACGACGGTCGCCGGATCCAGGCCTGGATCGCCAAGCCGCCGAGCTTCGACCCGTCGCGCAAGTACCCTCTCGTTCTCGAGATCCACGGCGGACCCTTCGCCAACTACGGCGACCGCTTCTCGGCCGAGGTTCAGCTGTACGCGGCCGCGGGCTACGTCGTGCTCTACGTGAACCCGCGCGGCTCGACGAGCTACGGCGGCGAGTTCGGCAACCTCATCCACCACGCCTATCCGAGTCAGGACTACGATGACTTGATGTCCAGCGTCGACGCTGTCATCGAGCAGGGCTATGTGGATGAGGACAACCTGTTCGTCACCGGCGGGAGTGGTGGAGGGGTGCTGACCGCATGGATCGTGGGCAAGACGGACCGGTTCCGGGCCGCGGTATCGGCCAAGCCGGTCATCAACTGGTACAGCTTCGTCCTCACCGCCGACCGGACGTCGTTCTTCTCGCGCTGGTGGTTTCCCGGGCCTCCGTGGGAGCACGCCGAGCACTACATGGCGCGCTCGCCACTCTCGCTGGTCGGGAACGTGACTACGCCGACCATGCTGCTGACGGGCGAGGAAGACTACCGGACGCCGATCTCGGAGAGCGAGCAGTTCTACACGGCGCTCAAGCTGCGAAAAGTCCCCACGATGCTCGTCCGAATTCCCGACGCCTCGCACGGAATCGCGTCCAAGCCGAGCAACCTGATGGCCAAGGTCGCTTACATCCTCGGTTGGTTCGACCGTTACAGGACGGCTCCGCGGCAAACGGCGGCCGCCACCAACTCGACGCCCTGAACGGCGTGAGACCAGCCGCGTTCCTGCAGGCCGGTGCGCTCCGCGACCGAATCGCGGAGCTGGAAGCCGCGGCGAATCGTCTGGAGCCGGGGCCGGTCGACCGGGAGTCTCTCCGGGCTCCCGTCATCGGCCACTCGGAGGAGTTCTACGCCGGCTTGGAGGAGGCCCTCACCTACCGGGTCACCGAGGACAAGGGGGCGGGCCTGCTGAAGGTGCCGATTCCGGAGGAGGGAATCGGGATCGAGCGGGCGCTCGAGATCATCGGGGAGCACGTGGACCGCCCGGGCCTCAACCCCGCTTCGGGTGGCCACATGGCGTACGTGCCCGGCGGAGGCGTCTTCACCTCGTCGCTCGGGGACTACCTGGCGGACGTCGGAAACCACTATTCGGGAGTCTTTTACGCAACTCCCGGCGCGGTGCGCCTCGAGAACCTGCTCGTCCGCTGGATGGCCGAGCTCGTGGGCTATCCGGACTCGGCGCTCGGCACGCTCTCGTCCGGGGGATCGATAGCCAACCTCACCGCGATCGTCGCCGCCCGCGATGCCAAAGGGGTCCGACCTCGCGACGTCGAGCGCTCGCCGGTCTACATGACCCGCCAGGTGCACCACTGCGTGACCAAGGCGATGCGTCTGGCCGGACTGGGCGAGGCCCCGATCCGAGCGGTTCCCCTGGACGACCGGTACCGGATGCGGGCGGATGAGCTGGCGCGTCTGGTCGAGGAGGACCGCGCTGCCGGCCTTCGGCCCTGGCTGGTCGTGGCGTCCTCGGGAACGACGGACACCGGAGCGATCGACCCGGTCGACGAGATCGCGGACGTTGCGAAAGCCGAGGACCTATGGCTCCACGTCGATGCCGCCTACGGCGGCTTCTTCCTCCTCACGGATCTCGGGCGGGAGCTGATCCGCGGCCTCGAGCGCTCGGACTCCGTCGTGATGGACCCCCACAAGGGCCTCTTCCTCCCCTACGGGACCGGCGCCCTGATCGTGAAGGAGGGGGAACTGCTCGCCCGCTCGCAGCATTACGAGGCCAACTACCTGCAGGACGCGCTCAGCTCTACCGAGGAGATCTCCCCGGCCGACCTCTCGCCGGAGCTCACACGCCACTTCCGCGGGCTGCGGATGTGGATGCCGCTCGTGCTTCACGGCCTGGCGCCGTTTCGCGCCGCTCTCGAGGAGAAGATCCAGCTCTGCCGCTACTTCTACGAGGAGCTGGGAAAGATCTCGGGAATGGAACGCGGTCCGTACCCCGAGCTGTCGGTGGCCCTCTACCGCTACGTCCCGCGCGAGGGCGATCCCAACGAGTTCAACGCCCGCCTGATCCGGGAGGTGCAGCGGGACGGCCGCATCTTCCTCTCGTCCACGACGATCGACGACGTCTTCTGGCTCCGGCTCGCTGTACTCTGCTTCCGCACGCACCGGAGGCACGTGGACATGGCGCTGGATATCCTGAAGGAGAAGATCGCCGAGCTGGAAGCCCAGGTGTTCTCCTGAACCGAGGTTCAAGCCCGCAGCGGTGGGGGGTCTCCCCACACCGTCTATCCAGACCCTCTCGACTGGCTCCGCCTCCGGCCGGAGTGAACGATGGAGGCACGGGACGATGTGCGTGGGAGGTGGGATCTCCAGGTCAGGAGGCTCTCATGACATTTCGAACGCTGCTGATCGCCAAGGCCGTGGTGTGCCTGGCGTTCGGCCTGATTCTACTGCTGGTGCCGGTATCTCTGCTTGGCGTCCTCGGCGCGGAGCTCGGCGCCGCCGGCACCTTCACCGCACGGGAGTACGGCGCAGCGCTGATCGGTGCACTGTTTCTGATGTGGTTCGCGAAGGATGTCCAAGCCCCCGATGCGCGCCTCGCCATTCTCCTTTACCTGCTCATCTACGATGCCATCGGCGTGGTCATCACGGTGCAGGCCGTCCTGTCGGGGGTCTTGAACGGCCTGGGCTGGGGCATCGTCCTGGTTTACCTGTTCTTCACCGTCGGCGCGGGCTACGTGCTGGGTCGGGAGCGGAAACCCATCGCCACCAGCTAGAGGGCACGGCCGTCCTTCGGCCAAGAATCGAGGATCTCCCGACTGGCGCTGGACGCGTGGTGGCGAGAAGGTGTAGACAAGGCACCAAAGCGGCATAGGCCGCGTCCGCACCTGAGGTGTGCCATGCACCCGGTCGCCGTCGAACGTTGCGGTAGCTCGACTGTCCGAGATCCCCGGTCAGCCTGCCACCCGAATCATCCCGATTCCGAGAGCCAAGGCGCGCGAAGGCTCGGTTGCGTGCCCCACGGCTCGCACTGAGAAGGAGGTACCGAAATGCCTGCCAAGATCCTGCAGCTCAACTTCAAGTTCAACGTTCCCCGGGCGGACTACGAGGCGGCCGTGTCGCCTCTCGCGAATGATTTTGCGGAAGTGCCCGGTCTCGTGTGGAAGGTCTGGCTGATGAACGAGGCCGAGAGCGAAGCGGGAGGCATCTACCTGTTCGAGGATGACACCTCTCTGGCGGCCTATCTCGAGGGTCCGCTCGCGAGCGCGGTGAAGACCCATCCCGCCCTCTCCGACTTGAGCGCGAAGCAGTTCGCTGTGATGGATAAGCTGACCGCGATTACGAGGGGGCCCGTCGAGGCGGAGCGGATGGCGTGAAGCCGTTCACGACGATCGCGGTCTTAGTCCTGGCGGTCGTCGCGTTTGCGCATCTGCTCCGCGCCATCGCGGGCTGGGAGATCGTGATAAGCGGCGTCATGCTTCCCATGTGGCCCAGCGTGCTGGTATTTGTCTTCGCCGGCTGGCTGGCCGTGGGGCTCTGGCGAGAGGCGAAGCGCGGACATTAGGCGACACGGCTTGGCGCTCGGCATCGCGCGACACACCGGAGAACCTGGGGGGGGCGGCTCTACTCGTTGCGCCGGGTGACGACGAGCTGATCCCCCTCGATCCGTTTCTTCCGGTAGCCGGCGAGGTGGAAGATCTGGAGGGCGTAGAATCGCGCCACGTGGCGGTCGATGCGGAGCGTGCCGGGGCGGTCGCGATCCCGATGGACGCCCGGCAGAAACGGTAGCAGCGCGTCGATCCGGAGGTGGCGAAGGGCGGACGACACGTTGAGCCAGAAAGCGCTGAACTTCCGGATCACGAAGAATCCGTCGTCTCCCTGCCGCTGATACAGAGGCATGAGGATGCCTCCGCCCTCGGGCGCGCGCAGCTCGCCGCGGTCGTTCCTCCCTAGCAGGTCACCCTGGCTGATCGTCTGGAAGCTCACGAACCCTGGGAGCATCTGGAATCCGTCGTTCTCACTGATGCCGTGGCGGTGCCTGACCTCCACGGCCTGAGGCAGGCCTTTCGTGGCCGCGGCGAGGCTCCTGCGGGACTCCTGCACGGTCGGAACGGCGTCGGGCTCGATGAGGACGTCCGTCTCGGCCAACGCCAGCCAGACGGCCGCCTCGCAGTGGTCCACGGACCGGGGATCGTCGTGCTGCCCGCCCTCGAAGCCGAGCGTTATGAACCCTTCGCCATCCAGGTGATTGAGCAGGGTGTGATCCAGGTGTTCCTCGAGGCCCAACACGTGAGGCACCGGGAAGCTGAGGGCGAAGCGGCGATTGCGTAAGGTGTCCATCGCCGTGGCGAACGGCGGACTCTCCCCGGATGTGGTATGGAGGTCGAGGCAGTAGACATCACCGCGGGCTCGAGCCACGGCCGAGTCGATCTCCTCTAGCAGCTGCCCGGCCTCCAGGTCTTCGGCGTCCTCGAGGGCGTCCGCTTCGTGAGCCCTGAGGGCCGACACCTTCGCCGGAGACCAGTGGCGGTTGAGGTCCGAGTCCACGAAGCGGTCTCCCCGCGACACTGCGGTGAGGTTCCCGACGAGGCCGATAACCTCGCCCCGGATCGGCGGCCGCTCCGCCTCGAGGCGTGCGAAGACCTTCTCCAGGGCCCGCAGGCCGGCCTGCTCGTTGCCGTGAAGGGACGCTGTGACCAGCAGGGTCGGCCCTGCGGCTTCCCCGATCAGCTGGCCGACTACGCGAGAGACTTCCAAGGCAAGCCGCGGCTCCGTGCTCACAACGGTGGACATCCAATCATCCTCGACACTCCGAATATGTCAGGCAAGGGTCATGCCCGCCCCGACTACGGGTAGAGCCTCGTCACGGACCAGCCGTCCTGGTCGCGACGGAAGCGAATGCGATCGTGCAGCCGGTTCACTCGGCCCTGCCAGAACTCGATGACGTCGGGACGGAGCCTGAAGCCGCCCCAGAACGGCGGAAGCGGGATCTCCTCGCCCTCGAACTCCGACTCTCGCTCCCGGAATCGCCGCTCCAGCTCCTTGCGGCTCGTGAGGACCGAGCTTTGCTCGGAGGCCCACGCACCAAGACGGCTGCCTCGCGGGCGAGTCCTGAAGTAGGCGAAGCTCTCCGCCTCGCTCAGCCGCTCGATCGTGCCCTCCACCCTCACCTGACGGTGCAGAACGTTCCAGTAGACGAGGAACGCCGCCCGCGCGTTCTCTGCAAGCTCGGCGGCCTTTCGGCTCTCGTAGTTCGTGTAGAAGACGAACCCGCGGGCGTCGAATCCCTTCAGCAGCATCATGCGGACCGACGGCCCGCCGTCCGGCGTGGCCGTGGCGAGAGCGATCGCCTCGGGAAGGAAAAGCCCCGACTTCTTCGCCGAGGAGAACCACCGGTCGAAGAGGGCAATAGGGTCCGACCCGGCCGAGGACTCGGAGAGTCCGCCGACCGTCCCCTTTCCGACCGTGAGGAAGGAGCGCAGGATGGTGCGAATTGACATTGGCGCAACGGTCGCGGCACCCGGCGGGCCTGTCAAGCGACCAACGGGGGGACTCATGAGCGCACCTGGCTTCGAGGATGAGAGAAGGGACTATCGGCTGGAGGTCCCGGAGCACTTCAACTTCAGCCGCGACGTCATCGATCGCTGGGCCGAGGATCCGCAGCACAGGGCGCTGTGGTGGATCGACGACCACGGCAACGAGCGGCAGTGGACCTTCGCCGAGCTCGCCCGAGACAGCCGGAAGGTCGCCGGCGGTCTGGCACGCCTCGGCGTCAGCCGTGGCGACGTCGTGCTTGTTATCCTCCCGCGAGTCGTCGAGTGGTGGCTGACGAGCCTGGGGTGCTTCCGCGTCGGCGCCGTGGTGAGCCCGGGCACGATTCAGCTCTCCGCCAAGGACATCGCGCACCGGATCCAAGCGGCCGAAGCAACATGCGTCGTCACGATCCCGGAGGTCACATCCCGCGTGGAGGAGGCGATCGAGAGCCTCGGTGGTTCCACGAAACTGAAGGCCTGCATCGCCGCCGGAGGCGGATGGCGGCCGGGCTGGTACGGTTTTGCCGACCTTCTAGAGGGCTCCGCGGATTTCGAGACGGCCGCCACGGGAAGCGACGAGATGGCTTTGCTGTACTTCACGTCGGGTACGACCGGCGGGCCGAAGATGACCGTGCACACCCACGCCTCTTATCCCCTCGGCCACCTCGTCACCGGCAAGTTCTGGCTGGATCTCACCGAGGACGATGTTCACTGGAACATCACCGATACCGGGTGGGCCAAGGCGGGCTGGAGCTCGATATTCGGTCCCTGGCACATGGGGGCGACGATCTTCGCCCACCACGAGGAGCGGTTCCACGCGAAGCGCGCCCTCGAGATCCTGAACGAGTATCCGATCACCTCGGTGTGCGCTCCGCCGACCATCCTCAGGATGTTCGTGCTCGAGGACCTTTCGCGCTACGAGTTCTCCTCTCTGCGGTCGGTCGTGACGGCGGGAGAACCGCTCAACCCCGAGACATACGAGAGCTGGGAAGCGGCTACCGGCGTTACGATACGCGAGGGATATGGGCAGACGGAGACCGTCGTCCTCGTCGGCGCCTTCCACGGGGTAAAGCCACGCCCTGGCTCGATGGGTGTCGCCGCGCCGGGGTTCGATCTTCAGGTGATCGATGATGACGGGAACGTGCTACCACCCGGGCGGGAGGGTGACCTCGCGGTGCGCGTAAAGCCGGAGCGTCCCGTCGGCCTGTTCAAGGAGTACTGGAAGGAGCCGGAGCGCACCGCCCGGTTCTTCAAGGGCGATTGGTACATCACCGGCGACCGGGCGGTGCTTGATGAGGATGGCTACTTCCACTTCGTCGGCCGGGCCGACGACGTCATACTGTCGGCCGCCTACCGCATCGGGCCGTTCGAGGTCGAGAGCGCCCTGCTCGAGCACGAGGCGGTGGCCGAGTCCGCCGTGGTGGCGAGCCCGGATCCGGTGCGGGGGTCGGTCGTCAAGGCGTTCGTCGTCCTCTCCCCCGGCCATGAGCCGAGCAAGGACCTGGCCCGCCGGCTCCAGCAGTTCGTCAAGCGCACGACGGCTCCCTACAAGTATCCGCGGAGGGTCGAGTTCGTCAGCGAGTTGCCGAAGACCGTGAGCGGGAAGATCCGCCGCGCCGAGCTACGCCAGCGCGAGGCCGAAGGGTAGGGGGTCGGCCGGCTCAAGACTCGGCGTCCGGCTGCACGCCCGACCGCACGTCGGAGGCGAAGCGGCTCCAGGCCTCGTTCACCTGGTCGGCCAACTCGGCGCTCAACCGCTCGATCTCGCCCGTGTGCGCGTCCAGGTGCTCGAGCAGCTGGCGCCGGAGGATCTGGTCGAAGGGAGTGGCCGCCAGCTTGGGGTGGCCGATTCCCAGCTGCACGCCCGCATCAAAGGCGACCTCGGCGAGCTCGTCCGGTGAGCGGAACGTCCGGTCGATGTCGATCTCCTCGTAATTGTGCACCCAGCCGTGCGTCCAGAAGTTGCCCTCGGCGAGTCGGATGTAGCCCAACCACTGAAACGGCTCGTAGGAGATCCGAGCCTGGCTCAGGAGGACGCGCAGGGGGTCGTCGTCCTGGGTCTGGATGCAGTCGATACCGGCGAGATCTCTCACTCGCTTGATCTCGATCACGTCGTCGTCCATCGGGTCGGGCGAAGGTCCCGCGACGCGGACGATGAACTTCGTGTCGAGCGCGCTTCCGACGCCCAGCGTCAGATAGCCCAGCCTCACCGGCGCGAAGTAGTCCCGATCGACCTCGGGGTGCTCCTCGACCATCGCCTCCGCGAAGCTGCGAAGCGCGTCGTGCAGTTCGCTCTCGACCTCGGGCGGCACCGGCTCCATCAGAGAGTCCACCCACGTCAGGTACCCCGGTGTGTCCTGGCTGAACGAGGATCGAAGGCGTTCGATGACCGCCGGCTCCGTCGCCTCGATCGCGGGATCCTCGAGCGCGGAGGAGTAGCCCCGGAGAAAGGTGCGCACGAGTTCTTCCTCCGCGACCTCGTCCCAGCTGTTGATCCGGCTGGCCAGCCGCAGGGACACGGCGAACCGCATGAGATCCAGAAAGGGCGGGCCCTGCGATGAATCGTCGAAATCCGTGAGCCCCCGGCCGAGATCGGTGATCGCGTACTGCTCGACGTGCGCATCTCCATGCAGGTTCAGTTGGAAGGAACGGGCCTGCTCGGAGGAGAGGGCGGTCAGTTGGTCCGCAAAGAGATCGCAGACGCGCCGGCTGAAGGGGACGTTGATGAATCGGAAGTAGCCGTGCGGGTCGGCGAGCAGCCGGTCGAGCAGGTCGGGATTCTCCGAGAAGTCGAAGTCAGCGGGGTCGACATAGAGCGAGGCGGCTCCGGCCGAAAGGGCACGCTTGCTCCGCTCGTCCACTTCCGAGCCCCGTTCGGTTTCTCGATCCGCGCTCCCGTCCCCGGGAGCGCAGGCGGCTGCCAGCGCCAGGCCCAGGAAGCCAGCTGCGTAGCGCACCGAAGCAGGCGCCAGCGTCATCCCGGGCATCCCACGCTCAACCGAAGGAGGGGCAGAGATCCAGCAGGTCGTAATAGAGAAGGCGAGCCAACACCTTCTCTCGATACTCGGCGGTCGAGCGGATGTCATCGATCGGCGTCACGTCCTCGCGGATGGCGGGCAGGAGGTCGTCCGGACCTCCGACCTCGGTACCCTGCTCGAGGATCCGCTCCACCGCCGGGCAGCGGCATACGAACGGCGCCACGCTGTTTGCCACCACCCGCCACCCGGCATCGGATCTCGTCACCGCCACTCCTACTTTCGTGATCGCCTGCGCCCGTCGCGAGCCCACTTTCTCGAAGATCTGGACGTCGTAGGCGCGGCGCGGCACCCGAATCTCCGTCACCAGCTCGTCCGGCGACCGCCGCATCTCCTTGTACCCAGAATAGAACCCCGAGAGAGGCACCTCGCTCCGGCCGCGGGTCGACTCGAGCACGACGACCGCGTCGTACGCCATCAGCACCGGCACGCCGTCCGCCGCCGGGGAGGCGTTGACGATGTTTCCGGCCCAGCTGCCGCGCGTCTGGATCTGAATGGAGCCTACCTGCCGCGCCGCGTCGATGAGGAGCGGAAGCTCCCTCCAGGCTCTGCGGTCTTCGATGATGTCCCAGTAGGTCGTGAGTCCTCCCAGGACCAGCTCGTCGGTCTCCCAACGATGGGGACGGAGCTCCTCCACGCCCGACAGGTCCAGGTAGGAGCGCTCGTGCAGCTCGGTGTGCTGAGGCCAATGAACGAGCAGGTCCGTGCCGCCGGCCATGGGCACCAGATCGGGGTCGGCGGCAAGGGTCTCTAGCGCCTCGGCCAGCGAAGCGGGGAGGAGAACGCTCACCCGGCCTCCCGATCCTCCAACGCACCCTCGATGCCTTCGATGATTCCGTCATAGCCGGTGCATCGGCACAGGTTGCCCGCCATCAGCTCACGCACCGTGTGGGTCTCGAGTCGGTCCGGGTGACGTAGGATCCACTCGGCGGTCATGACCACCCCGGGCGTGCAGGCGCCGCACTGCGTGGTACCTCTGGCGTGGTAGTGCGCCATGCCCTCTGGATCCAGCGATTCGATCGTTTCCACCAGGCGGCCACGCACCTGATAGGCGGGAACGAGGCAGGAATCGACGGGGAGCCCGTCCAGGTAGACGGTGCACGCCCCGCACTCGCCCTCGGCGCAGCCCTCCTTCGTTCCGGTGAGTCCGAGACGGTATCGAAGGAGGTCCAGGAGCCTCTCCGACGGTCTGAGTTCCACCGTCGTGGGCTCTCCGTTGAGCGTGAAGGAGATGCGGATCGGATCCTCTCTCCCGCCGCTCATCGGCCGCCGTTCCCCAACAAGGCCATCAGCCGCTCGGGAGTGAGCGGGATCTCGGTGGGCTGCCCTCCCGTCGCCGCGGCGACTGCGTTCAAAACGGCCGGCGCCGCGCCGACCAGGGGAAGCTCGCCGATACCCTTGGCGCCCTGGGCTCCGTGCTCGTACGGGAACTCAAGGAACTCGACCCGGATCGGTGGCAGATCTCCGCTCGTCGGGATGATGTAGTTGGTCAGCTGGCCGTTCTCCATCGCCCCATCCTTCCAGACGCACTCCTCGAGCAGCGCCCAGCTGATTCCCTGGGCGACTCCGCCCTGAACCTGGCCTCTGGCCAACGTCTCGTTCAGAACGGTCCCCACATCCTGCACGGAGACGAAATCCAGCACGCGCACGTCGTACGTTCGCAGGTCGACCTCGACCTCGGCCACGTGTGCGGCCCAGCCGAACGCGCCGTACGCGTCTCCGACGTACTTCTCCTCATCCCACTCGATCCCTGGCGGCGGCTCGTAACGCGCCTTCCCGAGCAGACGTTCTCCGGGGTGCGCAGAATGCCAGGCGACGATCGCCTCCTTCACCAGGGCACCCGGCGCGGCGATCTCCACTCCCGCCTGCCGGCGCAGGTCATCGCAGGCCCTCTCCACCAGCCGGCCGACGACCATCGCGGTCCTGGACCCGACGGTCGGTCCGCTGTCCGGTACCCGGTGCGTGTCGGGCTCCAGGATCGAGATCTCCGCCGGATCGTAGCCGAGGCGATCGGCGGCGAGCTGGGTGAAGACGGTGATCTGCCCCTGGCCCATCTCCGTGCTGGCGCAAAGAACCTGCACCTTCCCGTCTGGATGGCCTTCCACGTGGAGGCGCGAATCCAGCATGACCTCGCCGCTTCCCGTGAAGCCGGCGCCATGGTAGAAGGCGGCCATCCCGATTCCCCGTCGCAGGTAGCGGTGCTCCGGGTTCCGGACCCAGTGCTCTCTCCTCCTCCGCTCGTAGTCCGAGAGCGCGAGCGCGCGATCCACGATACCCAGCCGGTCCACTCCGTCCCCGATGACCTGGCCCGTGGCGGTGGTTTGTCCGTCCCCGATCATGTTGATGCGCCGCAGCTCGACCGGATCCATCCGAAGCCGATCGGCGATCACGTCCATGTGGCGCTCGACCGCGAAGTGGGCCTGCGGGTTGCCGAACCCTCGGAAGGCGCCGTACGGCACCGAGTTCGTGAACATCGCCCGGCCCAGGATGCTCACGTTGCCGCAGTGATAGGGACCTGCCGCGTGGATGATCGCTCTGCTGAGGACCACGGGGGTCAGGGTGAGGTAGGCGCCTCCGTCCATGACCACCTCGATTTCCTGCGCGATCAGACGACCGTTCTCGTCCACTCCCGTCCGGTGCCGGATCTGCGAGGGATGGCGCTTTGTCGTCGCGACCATGTCCTCCGTACGGTCGTAGATGAGCTTCACGGGCACCCGCGACTTGAGCGCGAGCAAACCCGCGTGCAGCGCCACCATGGAGGGGAACTCCTCCTTGCCCCCGAAGCCTCCGCCGGTCGGCGTCTGGATGACCCGG
>JBDGZR010000041.1:0-21343 GCA_039588495.1 Gemmatimonadota bacterium
TACGCGACCGCGAACTTCGACCCGAAGGAGTACAATCGCACCCGAAGCGTCTGGCCCGGGAAGGTCCAGTGCGGGCACCAACGCATCCTGGCCGAGGCGGGGCTGGCCAACATGGTGCTGTTCGACACGGGCGTCGTGCCGCTGGCCGGTTATGATGAGAGAGGGAAGCCCGGGCCCGAGTCGGCCTTCTACTGGTACGGCTTCTGGCCGGACGATTGGCAGGTCATCATGCAGATCTGCGATGACCTGGGGAGCGGCACCTCGATATCGGTGTTCGAACCGGGCTGGATGAAGAACGTCGTCGCCATGGACCGGGCCGGCACCCTGCCGCGCGGGTCGAAGCTCAACATCTACTTCGCTCCGTACTCAGTAGGCGCGATGGCGCCGCCCGTCCCCGAGGCCTTGGAGCTCTACCTGAAGATGATGGAGGGCCTGGACCTCAAGTGGTCGGTCGGCTCCATCGGCGAGCCGAGCATCATGGACACCCCTCTGGCCCGGATGGCGCTGGAGCGGGGCGGGAGCTTCCGCGTGGGGCTCGAGGACTGGGCGACGGGTCCGAGCAACGTCGAGCAAATCGAGCGCGCCAAGGAGATCATCGATGCGGTCGGCCGACCGATCGTCACCGGGGCCGAGGCGATCGAGTATCTCGACATTCCGTTTGGGGCGACACGGCCGAAAGGATAGGCCTTTCGCTCAACGCGGCACCCGGAAGGCGAGGCCCGCCCCGGCCAGCCATTTGGGCTCGTTGTCGACCAGACCTACGCCGCCTCGGACGTCGATCTGGAACAGGCGCGTCAGCAAGATCGTCGTTCCCGCCTGGAAGTTGTGCCGATCCGGGCGATCCGAGCCGAACGCGAAAGCGCCGTAGAACTCGCCGAAGAGGCTGAACGGTCCGCCCACCGATCCGCTGAGAGCGGCCGCGTAGCCCAGGTCGACGCTCGTCTCCGACTCACCGTCGCTCTTCAGTGTGACGAAGCTGGGTCCGATGTTGTAGGTCACGCCGATTCGGTCGCTCGGGCTGTTGCTCCCGAGGAAAAGGATCTTCGGAATCACGTATCTCCCGGTGTAATCGCTGCTGCCCACCGGCAGGCTCACATCGATGAGCAGCCCCATCTGCGGGCGCGCGCCGCGCTCGTCAGCGAGAAAGATCTTGGTGCCCAGGCTGATGTCGGCAAATCCGCTCGGCCTTTCGTCGGCCCCGTTCTGGATCGTCCAACCGGCAGCGGCCAGCCGAGCCTCGACCTTCCTGGTGATCCCGTAGCGGGCCAGCAGGTCGGGTAGTACCTGCACATCGGTTGTGCCCGAGTCGCCTCCGAAGCGGCTGAACTTGTAGCCGGCTTCCAGCTGAAAAGTGTGCTGGGGCACGAGCAGGGGGGAGGCGCTGTCCGTCGGGCGATCGGTGACGATCGGCCCTGGCGGCGCCGGGTCCGCCGCTCCGTTCGATTGGGCCAACAGACTCGGCGAGGCGGCAACCAGGATGCCTGTCAGCGCCAGGGCGAGGCGCACCCGAGACTTACTCAACCTCGCGTCGGCCGCCCGCACGGCTGCTACTGCGCCGGCGGCGTGTACCAGATCGGCGAGGACCAGGCCCGCTCCTGGATCGAGGGCGGGACTTCCGTCGGAAGCGGTAGGTTGTTCCTGGCCGCGTCGTACGTGGACCACCGTGGTGTCGGGATCTCGAGCACACGAACGTAGTACACGGCCGGCTGGCTCGGATCGAAGTCGGGGTCGGTCCACACGGCGGCGAGCGCCGCGTCCCCGATGTCGTTGGTGAACGTGGCTGTAGAGACGTCGACGGTGCTGCCCACCGGCGGGAGCTTTCCAGTGCTCGGATCCGGCGTTCGGCCGTCGGACCAGGCCACGTCGTAGATCCACTCTTGCGGGTACCCGGTCTCCGAGTTGAACATGCCCTTTATGATCTGGACGCGGTCTAGATTCCCGCTCTCCGGGTCCTTCATCGCCCAGACGGCGAACGTGGGCGCGGTCGCGCCCGCCGGCATGGCCGCGAGGTCACCGCCCATCGTCACGCCCGTCTGATACGCTTTGCTCACGAAGTCGGGATCGGACGTGAGATCGGCCGGGAAGCTCCAGCCTCCGAAGAACCGGAGCCTGATCAGCGTCCCGGACGTGCCGTAGGTCTCTTTCCGCCTCATGCCGTCGAAGATGCCCTCGCGGGTGTTCTCATCGGCCCACACGGCCGTCGTCCCGGCCGAACCCACAACGTAGCCGGGCTCGCCGCTCGCGTTGGGCCTGGGATCCAGACGCTTTTCAGGCGTGTCATCCTGCTCGCCATGCGCGCCCTTCCAGTCCCATTCCTCGTTGCCCTGGTAGCCGGAGTGCACGTCGCCACCGGCGACGATCCCCATCTTGTAGGGGTTGTAGCCTACCTTGCTCTCGATTCGCATGCCCTCGACCAGCCCCTGCCGGACGTAGCCGAAGCGAACCTGGCTCGGCACTCCGAGATTGATCAGGTTCTCGAACAACTCGAAGTTCGCGAACTCATCGTTCGGTGACATGATGGGATGGGCTTCCGAGGCGCCCTTCGTCTGGATGATCTCCGTCAGCGGTTCGTTCCTCTGCTGCAGGCGAGCGTATCGCTCGTCGATTGGCGTGGCGGCAAACGCGCCGAGAAACTTCAACGGCGAGTACATCCAGCCGTTCGAAACATTGCCGTTGTGCGGAATCGCGAGCGTCTCGATCCCCTGGGCGCGCTGGATCTCCATGTACAGCCACAGGTCCTCGGGGTAGATCGAATTGAATGCCGAGAAGGGCGCCGCGGGTGGTTTGTCCCGGAAGAACACGTTCCGATGCATGTTCCGGCCATTGGGAATCGATGTCCACTCGTAGGCATAGAGCGTCGTGAATTCCCCGGGCTTATAGAACCTATCGGCTGCGTCGATGAACTTCTGCCAGTTTCCCTTCACAAGCTCGGGAGCCACGTACTCCTCCATCGGATCGTTCGTCACCAGCGTCCTGATCAGCTGTGACACGTACTGGCCGCCGGACGCCGGATCCTTGATCCCGCGCGCGAAACCCTGCGCGAACTCCGACTTCGACAGTGGGCTGTTCGGATCGACCAGATCCTTGAGCACGCCGTAGTACTCGGAGTGATCCGTGATCGCGACGAAGTCGTACGGTGTCCGTCGCTGCATCTTCTCGCCGGTCGTCGAGAGCTCGATCTCCTCGCCCAGCGCGAACCGGTACGCGTCCTCCCACGTCGCATTCACGCCGACCGTGAACGCGTCGAACGAGTTCCGGGTGTGCATGTGCTCCTCGCCAAAATACACCTGGCGATCGGCCGGGTCGGGAGCGTCCTGTGCGAGGGCGAGAGCCGCCGTCGCGACGTCGAATGTGGTGCATGCCAGGAAGGTCAGAACGAGTGGATATCTCACGACGTTCACCATGGTTGTCCCTTCTCCTATTTGGGAAACAGCAGCTGCACCTGCAGACGCAGAGACCATTCGGGTCCAACCCGGATCCCCGCCTCGTTCTTCGGCGTCACGGCGTTGTAGAACGCCTGGATCTGGCTGTTGATCGGCTGGCTTCCAATGTTGAACACCTTCCCGCCACCTCCACCGAACGGCACGACCCACCCCTGGCTAGCCGGTTTCGTCCAGTCCCCTGTGATGATCGGGGCGGTCGACAGGTACCAGCCTTTGGGGAAGTTGTAGTTTATGAAGTACTGGATGAGCATCAGGTTTACGTCTGCGCGCTCCGGGTCGCCGGCGTACGACCACACGTTGTTGACCAGGAGCCCAAGCAGCGATTGCCCGGGCGTGGCAACGAGGACGATCGATGGGCCGGCGCCCCATTTGCCCGACCCGGTCTCGTCGCTGGTCCCCGTCGGAAACATCAGCACCGGGCCGGCGCCGATCATCACGGCTCCGGGATTGGCGGGCGTGAAGAACCCCGTCCAGGTCAGGTCTCCAAGTCCCCAGGTGGCGCCCGCCGGCTGCTGCGCCCCTCCGCAGAACCGCGATTCACCAGACCGCATGCACTCCTCCGGATCCAGTGGGAGCTCGGTCCCTCCCGGTTCCGGCACCACCACATCGGGCGCGGCAATGACGGGCAGAATCGTGCGGGTAATCAGATTGAGCGACTTGGACAGGCTGATCGGGATCACGGGCTGGATGTTGAGCACGTTGGACGTGCGCTCGAAGCCTCCGATTCCGAAGCTCGTGTTGTTCTGAAACGGCACGCTGATCAGGCTGGCGAGCGGGTTCGACGCCGCCTTCGCCAGGTCGGCTTGCTTCGCCTCCTCATAGACATCTTCCACCTCCTCTTCCAGGACATCCTCCTGCGCCTGAAGAGGAGCGGCGGGAATCGAGAGCATCCACAGGGCCGCGAAAAGGATCGAAGCGAAAGTTCGGCACGGTCTGGCTGTCATGGAGGAGACTCCGCGTTGTTGGCGTCCGCTGGCGCCGCAGCTGCAACGTGGCGGTCCGGGGAGGATCGGGCCCGTCAGCGTGGTCTGACACTTCTCTTGGTGAGATCCTAGAGAAAACCTCCAAAAAGGATAGCCACGACAACGGTTAGCCGACAGTTGGGGGCGTATGGTCGTCCGCAGCCGATCTAGCCAGCCGCGAACCCACGACGGCGTCGGCCCAACGCAGCACCCGCGCACGTCGAGCGGTACCGGCCCAGAGGTTACCGCCTGGCGCTTCTCAGAGAGACAGGGATCCGAACGGGCCTTCCACGCAGGGGGGGCGCCCCGAGCCGACCAGCTTCACGTACTCACGGCCGATCAGGACGGTGATCACGAGCCAGACAAGGACGAGCGCGATGTTGACCATCGCGAACTGGCTCGTCCCCATCGCCAGGTACGTGGCGCCGAAGAAAACGACGACGGCGGAGAGCACGTCCCCGGCGCGCCAGAAGAAGGCGTCGATCGCCTGCTTGGCCTTGTACTTCTGCTCCCGGGTGCAGGGCAGAAAGATCATGTTGCGCATCGTGTTCTGAAGGGAGTAGTCGGTCGCGTTCTCCGCCGTCTTCGTCCAGCGCACGATCGAGAGCAGCGGATAAAAGGCCAGCAGCGCGTACCCACCCAAGGCGATGAGCGGAAGAACGAGCAGCGCCGCCCTGGCGCCCAGGTACTTGATGACGCGCGAGACGAGGAAGAGCTGGATGAACAGACCGAGACCGTTCACCACGGCGAAGAACCGAGAGTAGAACGCCCCGATGTACTCGCCCTCCGTCAGCTCCCCCGCCCCACCGGCCGCGACCGCCGCCGCCGCGGAGTCCTCGACCACTCCCCCCAGGATGTACTCACCGAGAGTGTTTACCCAGTTCAGCAGCAGGATCATGAGGGCGATGAGAAGGAGATAGCGGCACTTGAGAACGAGCTTGAACGGGCCCTCACCCTTCCCGGCGAACTGCCACGTCTGCGTGAGCTCCGGCGCCGGCCCCCCGGGTGCGGGACGGCCGGCGGTTTTGTCGTCCTCGCGCTCGGGTTCGGCCGTCTCTCCGCGCGCCTCCCGTTCGGCCTCCAGCTTGTCGTACTCCTCGATCGCCTTCTGGATGTCCGCGAGGCTGAGCTGGGTGCTCGCCGCCGGCATGGTCGCCGTGTCGAGGATGCTCGGGATCCCGGCGACTTCCTTCCGGCGGCGCTCGCGGACATCCACCCAGTTCGTGACCACGAGGCTGAGCGCGAGCACGCCGGCGGCGATGAGGAGCGGAAGCAGGACGCCGAACGCGGAGATCACGCCGCCCGAAAGCCAGCTTCCCACGACGGCACCGGCCGAGGCTCCGACCGCCACGATCGGAAACAGGCGCTCGCCCTCTTCTGTCGTGTAGATGTCGTTGGCGAACGACCAGAACTGGGCGATTACCATCAGGTTGAAGATCCCGATCCACAGGAAGAACACGAGCGCCAGGGTGAGCGAGGATCCGGCCGCCTGGCCGATGAGGTAGAAGGCGACCATGCAGGCGGCGAAAAAGATGGTAACGACGTTGATCAGCTTCTTGCGGGGCAACCTCCCCGCCAGCACCCCGTAGATCGGTACGATTCCGAGAAGCAGAAGCGCCTGCCCGGCCGAGGAATACGCCTTGATCTCCGCACCGCCGCTCTCGAGGATCAGCGCCTCCCGGACCGGCTTGATGAAGTAGTAGGCGGTGAGGATGAGAAAGACGTTCAGGCCCAGGAGGAGGACGGTGCCGCTCTCGCCCGCCCGCACATCGCTGAACATGCGGAGGAAGCGATCGGTGACGCTCGCTTTGTCGCTACGTGCCAAGCCGCTTCACCTCCTACCGTTGCCTGTAAAGCCGAGTCACCTCGGATCGATCGGTCCGCCTTCTCCCATCTCAGATCCCGAACGCTGCGGACACGACGAGGTTCAAGGCAGAGAAGACCAGGCTGCCGAGGAACGCGGGCAGGCAACCTTCTACCCTGAAGCCGGGCACGAGCTTCGAGGCCAACAGGAACATGAACGCGTTGATCGCGAGCAGGAACAGCCCGAGCGTGACGATCGTGATCGGGATCGTGAGGAAGACGACGAACGGTCTCACCAGCGCGTTCACGATCCCCAGGATCAGGGCCGCGATCAACGCGGACTTCATCCCCTCGATCTGGACGCCCGGCACCACGTAGGCCACCACGAGGAGAAGGAGCGCGGTGACGACGAGGTGAATGAAGAACTCGAGCATGTGGCCCCCTTTTCGGCAGTCGCGGCTCTCTAATCTACACCTTTAGCTGTAGGTGCATCTCATCCGACTTCTCAAGACTCACCTATCTCAGACGCTCCTCCTCGAGGATCTCGATCGAGCGTACCTTCCACACCCCCTCGTCCGGTACCAGGTGGACGAGCGCATCGTACCTGTTCTGTCGGAAGTGGCGGTGGCCGAAGTGAGTGACGTTCCCGCCGACCTTCCAGCCGGCCTCCGCGGTGAATCCGCCTTCGGGGGCCGGCTCGACATCCCGGACCTCCAGAATCTCGACCGCTTCCACGCGAGCCCTGGCGCCGCCACGCTCCTCCAGCTCCAGCGCGCGCCGGTGCTCCAGGTACACCTCCGTCAGCGTCGGTCCGGTCACGCTGACGGCGAGGCGGTCGTACACCGCGGCCTCGTCCCGGAGCTCGAAGGCGCGGTACACGTTCGGAAGTACGCCGGCGAGGATCCGCCTCGCCTGCCCCCCGGTGGGCACGGAGCGTATGGCCGAGGGCAGCGGCATCGTCACCCCCGCGATCGGCACCGCGACCACGGCAAGGGCAAGGGTGACGCGCGACAGCGTCAGCGAGGTCTTCGGACGTCGGCCCCGAAACCCGATCACGACCAGGAACAGCGTCGCGGCGAGCAACGCGAGCGACGCGAGCGGCAGCGGCACGGTCGGCGGCTCGACATCGATGCCGGCGACGGTCGGAATTGGATCCTCCGTGAGGACGTTCTCCCACCGCAACGCCGGCGCTTTAGAGCTCAGCTCCGAGGAGACCGACGTTTCGGGGTCGGTCACCGTGGCCGATATGGTGCCGGTGACGCCGGCGAACGTCTCCCACTCCATAATCACCTCGCCCGGCATGCCCGGCACGGGATAGACGATCGTCACGCCGACCAGGGCCTCGTCCAGCCGCTCGCGCTCCAGGACGGCGCGTGGCAGTACGCCACTCCGACCCACAGTCATGAAGGCGAATCGATCGACGATCGGAGCCACCATCTCCCCGTCGATCGCTACCGTCGTGTTCTCGACCACGAAGGCGGCGACCCGCTCCCCCACCGTCGCCTGGGCCTCGACCTCGACGAACCGGTCTCCGCCCGTCTCTTCCGCTTCCGGCATTGGTAGATCGGCCATACCCAGAGGCTCGACTGCGTCGGCCAGACGGACCAGCACCTGATGCCGGACCTCGTACGGCTCGACGGCGAGGAAGCTCTGGATCGGAGCATCGGGGGCACGCGGGGCCAACCGCCGCGAGCCCGGCACCGAGGCGCCGCTGCTGGCTCCGGCCGTCCCGGGCAGCCGCGGGGTGGTGTTGGCTTCGGCTTCCGGGGCGGGAGCTTCTCCAAGAACGATGGAGAGGGCTACGGCTACCGAGGCGCCCCCGACGGCATAGGCCAGGGCCCGGCGGCGCAGCACGGAGGGCCAGCGGCGCGCTACCAGGTCGCCGGCAGCGTTCACCCCGAACGCGAGAGCGATCAGCGCCGCGTCCATGCCCAGAACCACGAATGCCAGATAGAGCCAGTCGGGACCGATGACCCCCTCGGGTCGCGCGTGTGTGACCGCCACGCCGAAACCGTGGAACAGCCCGGCGATCGCGGCCAGGGCCACGAGCTGCCGCCGTGCCTCAGGAGGCCGGAGAGCCTGCGCGGCTAGAAAAGCCACCGCGATCGCCAGGCAGATCTCGGCGACGCCAGGCTCGGGCGCGATTCCGACGCCCGCCGCCAACGCCACTGCGGCCAGCTGTCCGGTGGCGAAGGCCGTGATCAGCCGCACCCACGAACCCCATCCGAGCATGCAGATGGCTAGCAGGAACAGTAGATGCGCGGGATGGCCGAAGACGTGGGAGGCGCCCTCCACCACCGCCCGCCTGGCGCCGCGGAGCCACGCGAGCTCTCCCGCGCCGGCCTCGGGCACGCGCCACGAGTCCTCGCTGGGGTTCAGGACGTGCGCGAACCGCTCCCCGCTCAGGAAGTCGACCCTGACGAGCGTCGTCAGCGAGGCGTTGTAGAGTGGATAGAGGATACGGATCGTGCGGCCGGCGAGTTCCTCCGAGCAGCGGTAGAGCTGCCTGTTCAGCCATCCGCCCGGCTGATCGATCAGCGTGCGCTCGCCGTCGGCCCGGCAGCCCTCCGGCAGCGCCAGCGTCGGCATCGCCTCGAAAGGAATGATCTTCGGGACCCGCCACTGGACCAGGAAGACCCCCGGCTCCTGCTCCTGGATCTGGACCTGGATCGGCTGCCCATCCAGCGCCGCGGCGGCGGGCAGAGAGGCCGGGAAGAAGAGGAGCGCGGCCAGGTGAAGCGTCGAGACCGCCGTCACCAGCGAGGCTACCGCCACCGCCGGTCCTGCAAGTGCACGAGCCGATCCCCTGCCGTGCCAGTCTCTCATCGAGCCTTCATCGCTGCAGGGCACGATCCTGGATCGCGGCCTCGTCGATCTCCACCTCATAGCGCTGCAGCAGGCCGGCCAGGACCTCGTCCTGGGCGCGCTCCCTGACCTCCCTCTGGTAGTCGGCGAGCACGTATCCCATCACATCATCCAGCTCAGGCAGCGCTGACTCCTGCACATCGGTCACGACCACCAGGTGCAGTCCGTAGCTCGACAGCACGGGACCCTGCCAGCCGCCGGGCTCGAGCTCGAACACGGCATCGGCGAAGCGTCGGCCGAACTCCCTCTCCACCTCCTGCGGCGAGCTCGCTCGATACTCGTAGGCAAGCATGAACGGATCTCCGAGCCGGCGCTCGCGGGAGGCGTCGTCGGGCGAGGCGCGCAGATCGGCCAGGGCCGCCTCCGCTTCCGCCGCGCCGGCCTCGCCTCGCTGGTCGAGGTTGAAGTAGATGTGCCGGAAGGAGCGGCGCTCCGGGTAACGGTAGCGCTCGAGGTTCTCCTGGAAGTAGGCCTGCAACGCCGCGTCGCTCGGCTCGAGCTGCGCCGCCAGGTCCTCGGTCAGCATCTCGTACTTCTGGACCATCCGTCGGCGGATCACCTCGTCGCCCCGGTCGAAGCCGAGCGCCAGCGCCTCCCGGTAGAGGACTTCCTGGCGGATGTAGTCATCGACCAGGCCCCTGAGCTCGCGGTCGATCGGGGGCCGGTTCCACTGCCGGGTCCACCGGTCGGCGAGGTAGCCGATCTCGGCCGCCGTCACCTCGATGCGGCTGGAGTCGCTGTCGCCGCCACGATCGCCGACAGCGGCCTGCAGCCCGAACAGCAGGGCTCCGATGAACAGGAAGGCCACGGCCGGAGAGGTGAGCCAGCCCACTACCCGTCGTTCTCGAGACATCGCGCTGTCTAGAGGAACTCGTAGCTGTAGGGATCGCTCGTGGTGGGCCCAACCTCGAGACGCACCAGGCAGGTGTAGCGGAAGCCGACCGGCTCGCTCTTCCATGCCGCCAGCTTGGCCCGGTCGACATCCTCGGGGACGGGGCTGCTGCTCTTCCTGATCTCGAGCGCGAGGAGGTTCTCGTCGGTCTTGCGGTGATGGACGATGATGTCCGGGTAGACCGTGAGGCCGAAGGTGTCCCTGGCGAGCGGCTTTCCCATGACCGCGATGGTCAGCGCGCGCTCCAACTCCGCGAGCCGCTTCGGGTCCGCCTCGAAGATGTCGTACTCGCAGTCCACGTCCCAGTTGTCGAAGTGCTTCTCGAGCTGGACCGCGAGCCGATGCCGGAGCGCTCTTTCGTTCGCGTCGTTGCTGAGGAGATGGCGATCCAGGACGCTCAGCTGCCTGAGCGCGGTCTCCACGCGGAGCCGGACCTCTCGGTCCTGGGCGCTGTCCTTTACGCTGTCCTGTGCGCTGCTCGACATCTCGGCCACGGCAGGTTCTGGAACGGGAACGCGAGGCGCCAACAATAGCGCCGTTCCGTGGTCGCGTACACCCGCTCCCGGACCCCGCCAACCGACGGGCCTCTAGCCCGTGAGAACGCTCTCCCGCGTCGTCAGATGGACGACTTGGGGCTCGACGAGCCGCTCGAAGTCCGCATAGGCCAGACGCACCAGCTCCGAGTGAGAGCCCGCGTTGAAGGCGATCTCCTCGTCCTCGGCGAGGCGCTCATCCACGAAAACCCGCATATCCCACAGGTTCCCGAACGGCGGCATGGCGCCGAGCTGGCAGTTGGAGAACAGATCCCTGAACTCGGACTCGGAGGCAAGCTCCACGACGTCGGCCCCTGCCGCCTGCTTGAGGAGATGGCGGTCCACTCGATCGTCGGCCGGCAGCACCGCCATCGCCATGTCGCCGTCGATCTTCACCATCACCGTCTTCGCGAGCTCCTTCCCGGGGATGTGCGCGGAAGCGGCGATCTCCTGGGCGGTGAACGCCTGGGAATGCGAGATGGTCAAGTACTTGACTCCCTCGCTCTCCAGGAACCGCTTTAGTCTCTTGACGGGCATGTTGACCTCCCGCTGGCTGTATCTCTCCAGCCGAAGCGTAGGGCAAACCGGCGTCCGCGTCACGTCGGGATCCCCCCAACAGCGCTTGCCGGGAAAACCCCGACTCCGCAGGAGGGGGTCGGCACCTCCCGAGGCCCTCGCGGAGGGCTGGACAGTGCTCCACAGCTCAATGGTGGCCGTCGTAGGCCTCGCCCGTGCCGAACAGAAAGGCCGCGAGGATGAGGAGTCGAAACGCCTGCCAGAAGGTGATCACGTTGAGGCCGAAGACCTGGGGCATCGTGATGTTCCACAGCCACTGGAACAGGGCGATCAAGAGGGGCAGGAGCACGAGGACGGCCAGGATCGCACCGACGATCAGTGCGGGAGCGAGGGGTTCCATGGGGATCTCCGTTCTGTCGAGATGGTCCTGTCTCGACGGGGCGTCCACCGGGCGGGCACATGAAAGAGGATGTGTCACCGGAAGTGGTTCGGCCATAGAATGATCCGATGGCCGAGCAGATTCCCCAGGAGATCCTCGACGACCTCTACGAGTACCCGCTGAAGCGAAGGTCCTTCGCGTACCTGCTGTGGCTGTTTCTCGGGGTGTTCGGGGCGCACCGCTTCTACCTGAACCGAACGTGGACCGGCCTCGCCATGCTGCTCACCTTCGGCGGGGCGCTGATCTGGTGGGCCGTCGACTTCTTCCTCATCCCGAGGCTGGTCTTCCGGCAGAACACGATCCAGGGCCAACGGAGGGACCTGGGCCTGCCTCCCACCGGCCTGGCCTTCCTTCCTCCCTCCGACGGCTCGGAGCTGGCTGCTCCGCCGCGGTGGTACGACCCGGCGTCCCGGCGCGGCGCCCGCGGGACCCGAAAGGCGCTCGCCGATGCCATCGTGCTCATCGTGGCGGGCTACGCGCTCGGCTCGGTCAGCCGAGCGACGGGAAACATCGAAGCAATCGCCGCGGTCGGTGCGCTGATCGTCGTCCTCAACTTCGGACAGCAGCTGGCTCCCCTTCACCACGTGCCGCTGGTGGGCGACCTGGTGCGCTGGAGCTACCGGCTCCGGCTCTTCTACCACCACGTGAAGCCGGGCAACGCCTTCGCCCGCCTCGTTCGGCCGATCGTAGGGATCTTCTATGCGCCGTTCAGGAAGAAGAGCCGGGCGGAGGTGGGACTCTATCTACGGCTGGGCGGTGCCTTCGTCGTCCTCTTTGTGCTCGAGGACCTGGCGACCGAGGTGGTGCAACCGTTCGTGGCAGAAGCGAGCCTGGCGGGACTCACCGGCCTGTGGTGGGTCAAGGACGTGATCTTCACGCTGGCCTACATATTCGCCTTCACCGCTCCGATCGGCGCGACCCTGATGATCTACCTGCTCACCCGCCGTTCGCACCGCGCCCTCGTCCTTATGAGCACGATCACGATCGTGGCCGTGCTCATGGGCGTGCTGTCACCCTAGGACGTAGGCTCCGGGATTCCTCCACCGCCCTCGATCGCTGGCGCATCGGGCCTCTGGAGCGGCGCCTCCTCGTCCTCCAGCTCCTCCACCACGGCGGTGCGCCACTCGTCGGGTACCGAATAGTCCGGTGCCTCGTAGTCGGGACCGACCGTGCAGCCGGCGAGTAGCAGCGCGATTCCGGGCCACAGCCCTTGCCTTGCCCCCATGTTACCTTCCTTCGTCCTGGCCTCTGAATGCCCTTCGACAGGCCACCTCGAAAAAGACTCGCACCATAATGCGCCGAGGCTGGAGAGATGACCATGAGATCGGACACGAGCACGTCTCTGGGTGAACGGGTGTTGATCCGCTATCAGGTGCTCTTCGTCGCCCTGCTACTCTTTATCTCCGGCCCGTTCCTCGTCCCGCAACGGCTGGAGGGTCTCCTGGCGCCGCTGCTGTTCACCCTCGTGGCCCTGGCGGCTCTGGTAACGGCGGCCGAGCGTCGAAGCATGTTGATCGTCGGGCTCCTGCTGGCCGTTCCGGCCCTCCTTGCGGGCTGGTTCGAGCCGACGGAGCCCGGGCTGGCGATCGCCGGCGGGATCTCGGGAGCACTCTTTCTGGCCCTGGTGGCCGCCGGGATTCTCAACCACGTCATCCGCGCGAAGCGGGTGACGTCGGACCTCCTGTTCGGAGTGGCAAGCGTCTATCTCCTGCTGGCGACGATCTGGTCTATTGGCTACGGGATCGCGGATACGATCGAGCCCGGAGCGATCGCTCTCGCGGTCGAAGACGCGGGGATATCGGCCGATCTCCATTCAGCGAGCGGAGAAAAGGTCCGCGCCTACTTCAGCTTCGTGACGCTGACGACGCTCGGATACGGGGACATGCGTCCAGTCTCCGACCCTGCCCGCATCATGGCCATGCTGGAGGCAACCCTCGGCCAGCTCTTCCTGGTGATCGTGGTCGCCCGCATCGTGGGGCTCTACACGGTGCAGATGAGCGGAAGTCGAGGAGGCGAGGCGCAACGGAGCGCGGATGTCACGTAGTGGATCCGACGCCCGGTGGATTTCCGGTCACATAGTAGGCAGGGCGTCCTCGTCGAAGTAGTCCAGCTTGTGCAGCGGCATCACGACGCTGGTGAGGACATTGACGATGTGGGCGTTGATCCGTTTGTAGTACCGCGTCCCGAGCACGAGCGCCGCCGAGGTGGCCGCGTCGTAGGAGCTCTGCGCGATCGCCTCCACCAGTCCGTCGCACCTGCGGCCGACGTTCTGCCCATGGTGGATCAGGGTCATCGCCCGCTCGGTCTGAGCCTCGGCGAAAACCTCCGCGGTGACGGAGAACGCCTCCTCCACCGCGGATCTGATCTCCTGAAGCTCCGCCAAATGATCGTCCATCGGAAGTTGGCCCGCGAAGAAATCCCTCACCTCGGCGATGTTCTTGGCGTAATCGCCGATCCGCTCCACGTCCTTCACGAGGCTCATCAGGGCCAGGCAGTACGGCACGCTCTGGGTGTTCTCCGGAAACGAGAGGTGAGCGACGACGGCCTTTCGGATCTTGCGCTCCAGTTTGTTGATCTTCACGTCCTGCTTGTAGATGTAGGTGCGATCCTCGGTGGTCGCCGCGTTCGTGAAGTAAATCCGACCGGCGCGCACCGTGATGTCGTACGTCTTCTGGAGCATTTCGGCGAAGTCTTCGCCCATCGCCTGAAGCGGCTTGTTGTCTCTGAAGACGCTCAGAAGCTGTCGAAACATTAGAACCTCCGGTCAGCTACTCAGGAGCTGATCCAAGATAGCGAACAGGGCGGGCAGCCCGTAAAACAGCCCGACGACGTATGCGAGCGCCCACCGCTTCGACTTAACGGCCGCGTCGGCCAACCAGCGGGCGGCCCGGAGCGGGATCTCGCGGATCGTCGGGATCGGGTAGATCAGTAGCGTGGCGCTCAGGTTGAACAGCAGGTGGACCAGCGCGATGGTGACCGCGGCCGGCGCGTTCGGCCCGGTCGCGGCCAGCGCGGCAAGCAACGCGGTGACCGTCGTCCCGATATTGGCGCCGATCGTAATCGGGAAAGCCTGGTACAGGGTCAGAATCCCGGCTCCGGCCAGCGGCACGAGCAGCGACGTCGTGATCGAGCTCGACTGCACCATCACCGTCACGATGACCCCGACCAGCATGGCCAGCAGTGGGCTCACGTCCAGCGCCTTCGAGACAAAGAGCTCGACCCGCGTCTGCAGGGTCGAACGCATCACCTTCACCAGCAGGATGAGAGCCGTGAAGATGAGGACGCCGCTGACCAGGATGAGCAGGACGGCCTCGAGCCTCTGGTTCTCGAACAGGAAGCCGATCACGCCCTTGATCGGCTTTAGGCCCGCCTTGAGCGCTCCCTTGATCGGGCTCTCGTACGCGGCGCCGCCGAAGCCCGTGACGTACGAGGACAAGGTCGTCGCCGCGCGCTGGAGAAAGCCGGTCGCCAACTCGAGCGGAAGCAGCACCGCGACCGCCATGTAGTTGAAGAAGTCGTGGCAGGTCGCCACCGAGAAGGCGCGCCGGAACTCGTCCGGCCTTCCCATGTGGGCCAGGGAGACGACGGAGTTCGTGACCGTCGTGCCGATGTTCGCGCCCATGATCATCGGCACGGCATTGGCTATCGGCAGCGGGTTTACCGGTGCGGCTACTAGCCCGACGATGAGCGACGTGGTCACGGAGGAGCTCTGAACGAGCGTCGTCGCCAGGATCCCCACCATCAACCCCATGAAGGGGTTCGAGGTGGCACGGAAGAAGGAGTCGAGAAAATCCTGGCCCAGCGACTTGAAGCCGTCGCCCAGGCCGTTCACGCCAAGCAGGAATACGAACAGTAGCGCGAGCACGACGATCACTCGCACCAGGGGTCGCGGCGGTACGGCTTCGCCGGGGCGCTCGACTGCAGGGAGTGTCACGGACATGTAACGCGCAAAGTGACGGGAGCCTACCCCGCGCGGCAAGAGGCCCCGGGAACCCCCCGGGACCCTTGACCCGGCGCCTCAAGTACGCCGTTCCGGCCTACCGGAAGAACTTGCCCCCTAGCTTCATGAGGTCGTCGATGACGCTGCCGTCGTCGTCGGCGTCGAGGATGCCCGCCAGACCGCCCAACGCCGGCTCATCCGCCAGGGCTCGTTCCCGCTCCGCCGCCAGCGCCGGACCGAGCCCGGCCGAGTCCACCGCGGCCTCACGCTGCCGGCGGCCCAGGTACGCCATGATGAGCGGCGCAACCGTCGCCATGAGCTTCGCTACGTCCCCGGCGTCGAGGCCGCTGCTTCGTCCGATCCCCTGCTCCACAGCGGAGCGGCGGCTGCCGAACACATGCCCGAGGATGCCCTCGCCGTCCGCCAGGTTCGGCCGGTTCAGGTATCCCGGCAGGTCATCGAGCACCGAACCGTCGTGGTCCCGCGCCAGCGCGTCGTGCAGCGAGGCCGCTCCTTCCGGGCTCGAGGCGTTCCGGGTCAACGCCTCCAGCATCAGCGGCAGGGCAGCGCCGAGGGCGCCTTGCGCCGCGCTCTCGTCCGTCCCGAGCTCCCGGCTCACGGATGAGACCGTGTCCGACCCGATCGTTTCCTGGAGCATGGAGAGAAGAGATGGCACTTCGACCTCGCTTGTTGTCTGGATTCCAACCGTTCTCGTGTGCTACCGCCGATCAACCGTCCCCGTCACCAGCTCCGGCCGTCTTCGTCCGAACCGGCGGCGCAGGCCGCGGCGGGAAACGCTTCGGGTCCCGCTCGATCATCCCCGTGATCTCTTCGATGGCTCGCTCGAGCTGGAGATCACGTCCCTCGATCACCGACTTCGGGGTGTTCTCGACGATGATGTCGGGGTCGACCCCGTGCCCCTCGATGATCCACGAGCCGTCGAGGTCGTTCGTTCCGAACTGCGGCACGAAGACGGAGCCTCCGTCGATCAGCGGGCCGTGGCCCGTGATCCCGATCACGCCGCCCCAGGACCGCTTCCCGATCAATGGGCCCAGGCCGGCACGTTTGAACATCGCCGGGAAGATGTCCCCGTCGGAAGCCGAGGTCTCGTTCAGGATCGTCACCAGATGGCCGTAGAAGACGCTCGAGGGATAGGTGAGCGGCCACTCGGCCGCGCGCACGAAGCGCACCCGCAGAAGCTCGCGCCGCAGCCGCTCGATGATCATCTGTGAGACGTTACCGCCCCCGTTGCCGCGCACGTCGATAATGAGGCCGCCCTTCCGGATCTGCCCGTAGTACCACTTGATGAACTCCCGGATACCGTTCGAGCCCATGTCGGGGAGGTGCAGATACCCGACCTCGCCATCGGTCGCCGCGTCCACGTAACGGCGGTTCTTCTCCACCCAGGCCAGGTACTTGAGCGGGATCTCCGAGTCGATCGGGTTGAAGCTGACCTCGCGCGACCCGTCCGTTGTCGGCCGGTCGTTGACTGTCAGCGTGACCGGTCGGCCGGCCTTGTGAAGAAGCAGCCGGTACGGGTTGTCGGGTCCGACCAGCTCCTCCCCGTCGATCGCGAGCACGTAGTCCCCGGCTCGCATGTCCACCCCGATCTCGGTGAGGGGGGAGCGGTAGCGGTCCTCTTCGTTCTGACCCTCGAAGATCATTGACACCCGGTAGCGGCCCGAGGCTTCGTCCAGCTCGAATCTCGCGCCGGGCAAGGCAACCGCCGGCCGATCCGGCGTCTCGAAATCCCCGCCCGCGATGTAGGCGTGCGAGACGCTCAGCTCGGCGACCATCTCGCCAATCAGGTAGTTCAGGTCCGAGCGATGGGCGACGTGCGGCAGCAGGGCCCGGTACTGCTCGCCGAGCGCCTCCCAGTCATAGCCGTGCATGTTCTCGACGTAGAACCAGTCCCTGAAGCGGCGCCACACTTCATCGAAGATCTGCGCCCACTCCTCGGCGGGAACCCGGTTCACCATGAGCCCCGCCGTGCTCACCGTCTTCGACTCGCCGCCCTTGGCCTTCACGTCGTACAGCTTGTAGCTCTGGCCGCTCCGCACCAGCGCCTTCCTCCCGTCGGCCGAGAGTGCGTAGCCGTCCGCGTCCTCAGCGAGCGTGGTCTCCTCGCGGTCCTCGAAAGAGAACAGCTTCAGCGCCGGTTCGACCCCCGCGGGACGGCCGTAGTAAAAGGGCGAGGTTCGGCGGTAGAGGAGATGCCCGTCGACGGCCGCCAGGGTCGAGTAGTTGTCGTACTCGATCGGAACCCGTGCCACGCGCTCGGCGAGACCGTCGAAATCGATCCGCATCGGAGGAACCGCTTTGGGCCCTGAGCGGTCGCTCGCCCCCTCATCGCCCTCCTCCTCCCCGACCTCCTCGTCCGCCCTCCCATCAAGGGTCTTCACTTCGTCGCTCCGGGGCGGAAACGGGTTCGGCACGTCGTCGCGCAGAGCGAGGGCGTAGATGCCGCTCTCGCGATCCACAACGTAGTTCCACTCGAAGGAGCCGATCTGCGGCGCGAAGGATCGATCGGCGATGTAGAACAGGTAGTCGCCCGCCGGGTCCCAGGCCGGCTGGAACTCGTTGAACATCGATCCCGTGACACGTTCCAGCCGGTTCTCGGCCAGACTCCAGATGTAGATGGAGGCGAAGCCGCTGGGGTCGTTGAGGCTGAACGCCAGGTAGCGGCTGTCCGGCGACCAGGTGTAGTCGAAGACCTGGCCCTGCCGCTCCTCGGCGGCCTGGCGGATCTCGCCGCTCTGTACGGCCACCACGTGGATCCGGCCCTCCTTGTCGCTGAACGCGATGTGCGCCCCGTCCGGCGACCATCTCGGCGTATAAGTCATCCCGACGCCGTGGTCGGTGAGCTGCCGCATCTCTCCCGACCCGTCCTGGCTCACGATGTAGAGCTGCTCCTCTCCGGTCCGGTCGCTGATGAAGGCGATGCGCGTCCCGTCGGGAGACCACTCGGCGCGCTTGTCGTGAGCGGAGGAGGAGTTGGTGAGGTTGCGGGTCGGCCCGTTCTCGATCGGGGCCGTGAACACATCACCGCGGGCCACGAACAGCGCGCGCTCACCCCCAGGGCTGAGGGCGAAGCCCTCGATGTTCGTCGCGGCGCTCACCCGGGAGGGACGCATGGCCACGCCGTCGTTCGGGACGGTGATGGAGATCTTCGTCGAGCCGCCGGTCTGCGTGTCGTAGACCTCCAGCTCGCCGTTCAGCTCGTAGACGACTCGCCGGTCGTCTGCGCTGGGCCACCTCACGTCCCAGGTCCCGTTCTCCGTGATCTGCCGGGTCGGGTCTCGCCGCTCGCCACCCCGTAGGCGTAGAGGTTGTTCGTGCCGTCCCGGTCGGACGCGAAATAGATCTCCTCCCCGATCCACATCGGATCCCGGTCCGCGCGCGGGTGGTCGGTGACCGGCGTCGCCTCCAGGGTCTCCAAATCGAAGATGTAGAGATCCTGCGCCCAGCCACCCTGGTAGCGCTTCCAGGTCCGGAAGTCGCGGAAGAGCGGCGAGTAAACGACCCGGCTCTCGTCCGGAGAGAGAGCCCCGGCCCCCGATATCGGCATCGGAAGCGGCTCGGGCAGCCCGCCGTCCAGCGAAACGGTGTACAGGCGGCTGTCGGTGAGATCCCAGCCATCGCGCAGAGAGCGGTAGAGCACCCGTCCGTCCCGGGTCCACCCGTACACCTGGTTGTCGAATCCCCACCGGTCCGCCAGCGGGCCGCGAGCCGGATAGTACGTGAGCTGCTTCGGGACACCGCCGCCGCTCGGGATCAGGTAGACCTGCTCATCCCCGTCGTACTGCCCCGTGAACGCGATCCACCGGCCGTCGTGCGAGAACTTCGCGAAGAACTCGCGGCCCGGGTGCGAGGTGAGGCGCACGGCCGTGCCTCCCGAGGCCGGAGCGAGCCAGAGGTCGCCCGCATATGAAAAGACGACGCGCTCTCCCCGGATGTCAGGGTATCGCAGGAGCTTGGTCTGGGCATTGGCCGCTTGAGGGACGGCGATCCAGGCTGCGATGAAAGCGAGCCATAACGTCGTTCGATGGCGTCGGATCTTCATGGGTGTCTTGACTCCGGTCTGGGATCTCCGCCGCGCCTCGGACTGATCGGGGGGCGGTAGTGACGGACGCCCGCAGTATAGATCCGGTCCCGCGGGAGTAACCGTCGGGCAATTCTGGACGGCGAAAGTCCGGGTTCTCCCCACATCGACGAAGATCTCGATGAGTCGTTGATCGCCGCTGATTGTCGCTGATCGCCGCTGATTGTTGCGGCACTGCCACACTTGACCCGGGCCCTGACGGCCCTCAAGCTAGCGTGGTCGCCTGTCGTAGAAGTTCTGCAGTCGAGAAGTGTGAATCTAGCTGTGTTCGGCAGTAAATCGCCCCTCCACGTCGGGATCTCCGGCCTGCTCTTTGGCGGCTGGCTCGGTCTATTATCCGGGTGCGCCCCCGCTCCGCCCAGCGGCCTCGAGGGCCCTACCGATCCCGGCTCGGCGCAGGCGAATCTCTCGGTGACGGTCATGTGGGACGCACCGACCACCGACGCGGCGGGCGATGAGCTCGACGACCTGGCCGGATACTTCCTCTACGTCGGAACCGTCTCCCCTCTCACGAGGTCGAACAGCACGCGCATCGACGCCGGGCTGGCCACGAGCTTCGAGGTCGACCGGCTGGATCGCCTCGTCTACTACTTCGCCGTCTCCGCGGTCGATCTCGCCGGCAACGAGAGCGAGCTCTCCGAGCAGCTTGCGGCCGACCTGACCACGCTGGTCAGCGCCTCCGTCGGTGCTATCGTAGCGACCGCCGGGAGGCTCTCCGTGGCCCTGGCTTCCGCGGTGACGGGGGCCGCCGGATCGGTTGCATCGCTGGCGGACGATGCCGTACCTCCAGCACCCGAGAATCTCTCGGCGACGGCCGTCAGCCACGAGCAGATCGACCTCGCCTGGTCACCGCCCGCGGGCTTTCCACCCGGGCAGGTGAGCGAGTACCGCGTCTACCGCGATGATGCACAGGTCGGCACGGCCAGTGACACGACCTTCCAGGATGGGGGTCTCGAGCCCGACACCGAGTACGAGTACTACGTGACCGCGGTCGATAAGGGTGACGGGCTGGAGGGCCCTGCCAGCAAGAAGGTGAAGGAGCGTACGCTCCCGCCGCCGGACGTCACGCCGCCAACCGCGCCCTCCGACCTCACGGCGTCCCCCGGTGGACCTGACAAGATAGAGCTCAGCTGGACGGCGGCCGACGATCCCGAGAGCGGCGTCGCGATCTACAACATCTACCGCGATGGCTCCCTGGCCGGCTCCATCAACAACACCTCCTACTCGGACACGGGGCTCGATCCCAGCACCCTGTACAGCTACGAGGTCTCGGCGGTAAACGGGGAGGGGCTGGAGGGACCGAAGAGCAACTCAGCCTCGGCGACCACCGATCCGGACGGCTCGCCGCCGTCGCAGCCCGCGGATCTGGCCGCCACCGCGGCCGGGCCCGATCAGATCGACCTCACGTGGACGGCCGCCGTCGATCCCGAGACCGGCGTCGACAGCTACAACGTCTACCGCGATGGCTCCCTGGCCGGGTCGACCGCCGCGACCTCGTTCTCCGATACCGGGCTCGATCCGAGCACGCTGTACTCCTACGAGGTCTCGGCCGTGAACGGCGAGGGACTGGAGGGGCCGAAGAGCGACCCGGCTTCGGCGACCAGACCGACCTGGCGGCCACCGCAGCCGGGCCCGATCAGGTGGACCTCACGTGGACGGCCGCCGTCGATCCCGAGAGCGGCGTCGACAGCTACAACGTCTACCGCGATGGCTCCCTGGCCGGGTCGACCGTGACGACCTCGTTCTCCGATACCGGGCTCGATCCGAGCACGCTGTACTCCTACGAGGTCTCGGCCGTGAACGGCGAGGGACTGGAGGGGCCGAAGAGCGACCCGGCTTCGGCGACCA
>JBDGZR010000042.1:0-18509 GCA_039588495.1 Gemmatimonadota bacterium
CGTGGTCGAGACAGATCTGTACGGCACCTTCTTCTCGAGCCAGGCGGTGTTTCCACTCATGCGTGACGCCGGCTACGGTCGGATCGTCTCGATATCGATGACCCTGCACTATCGTGGGTGGCCACAGATGGCTCACGCTTGTGCGGCGAAGGCCGGCATCGATGCGTTGACCCGCACGCTGGCGCTCGAATGGGCGGAGCACGGGATCACCGTCAATGCGGTCGCGCCGGGGCCGATCCCGACGGAGGGCGTGCGAAAGGCGTTCACGCCGCCCAACGATGAGGCACCCGATCTGTTCGCCGTCGAGCGCGCCACGGAGGAGTTCGCCAGGAGGGCCATCCCGCTCGGAAGAATGGGCGATCCCGAAGATATCGGGAACATGGTGACGTACCTCGTCTCTCCGGCCGCCGACTGGGTCACGGGCGCGATCTTCGTCGTGGACGGAGGCGGCTCGCTGAAGGGCGCCTAGCCCGCTCTTTTCGGCCGACGAGGTTAGATTCCTTCAAGAAGGTTGGTGTGCAGTGAACGAGGAGACTCGAAGATGAAGACAGCGCGCTTTGCCTTGGCGGCCGGTCTAGGCCTCATCATCGCCCTGGCGGCGGCACCCGGTCTCGGGGCCCAGCAACGCCTGAGCCCTCCCGATTCGAGCGAGCTCGAGCTGGCGGGCCGGCAGATCAAGGTGGCGTTTTCTAGCCCCTCGGTGCGCGGTCGCGTGATTTTCGGCGGCCTCGTTCCGTGGAAGCAGGTGTGGCGCACGGGGGCGAACGAAGCCACGTCGTTCTCGACGGAGGCGAACCTCCGAATCGGAGATGCCGAGGTGCCCGCCGGCGACTACACGCTCTACACGATCCCGGGCCCTGACGAGTGGACGCTCATCGTCAGTCGGCAGACCGGACAGTGGGGCACGGAATACCACCAGGACATGGACCTCGCTCGCGTCGAGATGGAGGTAGAGAAGCTGGAGGAACCGGTCGAGAGCTTCCAGGTCGTGCTCTATCCGCGAGGCCCGGACGAAGGGACGCTCCTCCTGGAATGGGCCGACACGAGAGCGTCCGTGCCGTTCGAGGTTCTTCGCTAGCGGCGCCTGAGGTCGCATCCGCGCGCCGGGCCCGAGAGCGGTCCTCCTTCAGGCGCGCAGCTGAAGGCGATCCGGGTAGCCGGTCAGGAGCCCGCTCAGCACCACGCCGGGCCGCTGGCCTGCCGCTCCGTTTCCCGCGGGGATTTCGACGCGCAAGTAATCCTCGGTCGTCCCCGTCGCTTCGCGTGCGTCCGTTCCTCGCGCCGCCACCGTCTCCACCACGACGTGAGCCGTAGAGCCCAGGCGTGAGGCTCGATACGATCTCCCCTTGGCCAGGCCGATCTCTCTCAAGTCACGCCCTCGAACCGCCCTCACCCGGCGACGGACCTGATTCGGCAGGTCCCCCGCCGCCGTGACCGGCCGGGCCGAGAACGGAAAGACGTGCAGGTAGGTGTAGGGCAGCTCCTCGACGAGACGCCGGGAGCTCTCGTGATCGGCATGCGTCTCGCCGGGGAAGCCGGTGATGATGTCCGCTCCGAGACCGAGGTAGGGGAGTCGTGAGGCGATCTCCAGGATGCGGGAGCGATACGCCTCCCGCGTATGCCAGCGCCGCATGCGCCTCAGCACCGCGTCGCTCCCGCTCTGCATGGGCACGTGCAGGTGGGGGACGAGGCGGCCGCCCGAGCCGGCGAGCAGATCGACGAGGAGGTCGTCGATCTCCGTCGCTTCGATCGATCCCAGCCGCAGCCTGACGTCCGGCACCTCATCCAGCAGACGGCGGCAGAGGCCCGAGAGCGTCACGGGCTCGGCCAGGTCCGACCCGTAGTGGCCGATGTGGATCCCCGTGATGACGATCTCGGGATGCTTCCGGCCCAGCAGCGCCGCCTCGCGGATCAGCTCATCGGGATCGCGCGATCGGCTCGCTCCCCGTGCCAGGCGGGTGGCGCAGAAGGAGCACCGCCGATCGCAGCCATCCTGCACCTTGAGCCACGCCCGCGTGCCGCGTCGAAAGCGGGTCAGGAGAGCCCGATCCGAACCTCGGAGCTCGACGAGCCCGGTCCCGTTCGGCGCCGCAGGCCCCAGCGGACCGGCGGCTCGTGCCACGGCGGCCGCATCCTGCCCGGGGACCACGCGCCAGACCTCGTCCATCGCGGAGTATTCGCTCTCTCGAAGAGCGGCGGAGCAACCGGCCACGACGATGCGGAGTCCAGGGTGCTCCCGGCCCAGCTTCCGGATGGTTCGGCGGGCATCGCGGTCGGCCTCGGCGGTGACCGTGCAGGTGTTGACGACGGCCACATCGGCGCGGTCCGCCGAGGTCACTGCCACGGCGCCCGAGCACTCCAGCTCCTGACGCATGCGCTCGGTGTCGTACTGGTTCGCCTTGCACCCGAACGTCTGGAACCAGGCTCGGGTCGGTCCGCCGCCGCTCATCGCGGATACCGCCTCACGTCGCTCTCCCCATCGTGGTGGAATCTCGGGTCGATCCGGCCTATTCTGCCCGGGACCTATCCGATTCGGAGGAGCAAGATAGCCACTCACCCATCGGCGGCCATCGATCGCCGCCCACGCTCTTGAGCCCGCACGTGATCCTGGCGATCGATCAGGGCACCACTTCCTCGCGGGCGATCGTGTTCGATGAGGCGGGGCAGCCGCTGGGAAGCGCCCGACGCGAGCTACCTCAGATCTTCCCCCATTCCGGGTGGGTCGAACACGACGCGGCGCGCATCTGGCGGGACACGCTGGCGGTCTGCCGCGAAGCGATCTCCGCCTCGGCAACGGACCCGTCGCACGTGGCAGCCATCGGGATCACCAACCAGCGGGAGACGTCGGTCGTCTGGCACCGCGCGAATGGACGGCCCGTCCACAACGCGATCGTATGGCAGGATCGACGGACGGCCGGTGAGTGTCGCCGGCTCAGAGACGAGGGGCACGAAGACGGGGTGCGGCGGACGACCGGGCTTCTCCTCGACCCATACTTCTCGGCGACGAAGCTCGCCTGGATTCTCGACCACGTCGAAGGCGCGCGCGCGGCGGCGGAGCGGGGCGAGCTCGCGGCCGGAACGATCGACACGTGGCTGCTGTGGAATCTCACCGACGGCGGGGTTCACGCCACGGATGCGACGAACGCCTCGCGAACGCTGCTCTTCGATATCCACGAGCAGGCGTGGGACCCGGACCTGCTCGCGCTCTTCCGCGTTCCGGAGTCGATCCTGCCCGAGGTGAGGGACAGCTCGGGCTCGTTCGGCGAGGCTTCCTCCGAGCTTTTCGGCAGGCCGATCCCGATCCGGGGCGTCGCGGGAGATCAGCAGGCCGCGACTTTCGGCCAAGCGGCGTTCACTCCGGGGATGATCAAGAGCACCTTCGGCACCGGGACGTTCGCCCTTCTCAATACGGGAACGGAACCGATCGAGTCCCGCAACCGGCTCCTCACTACCGTCGCCTGGCGCCTGGGCGGGGTCGTGACCTACGCGCTGGAGGGGAGCATCTTCGTCGGCGGGGCGGCCGTTCAGTGGCTGCGGGACGGGCTCGGCGTCATCGACGAAGCGGCCGAGACCGAAGCCCTGGCAGCAGGCGTCGAGGACACGGGCGGGGTCTACCTCGTCCCCGCATTCGTCGGCTTGGGCGCGCCCTACTGGGACCCCGACGCCAGAGGAGCCATCCTCGGGATCACACGCAGTACGGGCGTCGCGCACATCGCGCGCGCAGCGCTGGAGGCGGTGAGCTATCAGACGCGCGACCTCATGGGTGCCATGGCGGCCGACTCGGGTGCCGACCTCCTCAGCTTGCGCGTGGACGGCGGTCTCGTGGCCAACGACTGGGCGATGCAGTTCCTGAGCGACATCCTGGCGCTTCCGGTAGAGCGGCCGAAAGTAACGGAGACCACCGCGCTGGGCGCCGCTTACCTCGCCGGATTGGCTGCTGGATTCTTCGGCTGCCTGGATGAGATCGAAGATCTCTGGCAGAGCGAAAGGCGGTTCGAGCCCGGCATGGAGGAGGAGCGCCGGGAAGCTCTCTGCGCCGGCTGGAAGCGCGCGGTCTCCAGGGTCCTGAGCGAAGAACCACCAGGTTCGGGACGAGGATGATGGACTTCATCAGCATCCGTGACTTCGAGTTGGCGGCGCGCGAGAAGCTCTCGGCCATGGCGTACGACTACTATAGAGGCGGCTCCTTCGACGAGATCACCCTCACGGAGAACGACGCGGCCTACGACCGCCTCCGACTGTACCATCGGGTGCTGCGGGATGTGAGCGAGCGTGACCTGTCGACAGAGGTCCTCGGCAGCCGGATCTCCATGCCGGTTCTCGTGGCGCCGACGGCCTTTCACCAGCTCGCCCACCCCGACGGTGAGCTCGCAACGGCGAGGGCCACGGCCGCGGCCGGGACCATCATGACGCTGAGCACGCTCTCCAACTGCAGCATCGAGGAGGTCGCGGCCGTCGGGGACGGGCCGCTCTGGTTCCAGCTGTACGTCTACCGGGATCGAGAGGCCACCCGCGGCCTCGTCGAGCGTGCCGAGGCGGCGGGCTGCACGGCGATCGTCCTTACCGTGGATGCACAGGTTTGGCCGACACGGGAACGGGACGTGCGGAACCGCTTTCATCTGCCGAGTGGCCACCAGATGGCGAACCTGATGCCGAGCGGACTCGACGAGATTCACCGGTCAGAGTCCGACTCCGGCCTCGCGCACTACGTAGTCTCGCTCTTCGATCCGACGCTCGACTGGAGCGATCTGGCGTGGCTGGCCGATGTCTCCACTCTTCCCGTCGTCATCAAGGGCATCGTGCACCCCGAAGACGCCAGGTTCGCCGTCGAGAACGGCGCGGCGGGCATCATCGTCTCCAACCACGGCGGTCGACAGCTGGACACGTCCGTCGCGACTATCGATGCTCTTCCAGCGGTGGCGGAGGCGGTCGAGGGACGCATTCCGGTCCTGGTGGACGGCGGCGTGCGGCGGGGAACTGACGTCCTGAAGGCTTTGGCCCTCGGAGCCAGGGCGGTTCTCGTGGGACGGCCCATCCTGTGGGGGCTGGCCGCGAACGGCGAAGAGGGCGTCGGCCAGGTCCTGGAGATCCTTCGCAAGGAGTTCGATGTCGCTTTGGGGCTCTGCGGTTGCCGGAGTTGCGAAGAGGTGGACCGCGGCCTCCTGGCCGACGTATCGTCTCGAGCATGACCCCTTCATCCCGTAACTTTCGGATTCTGGCCGGCGCCGTCTTCCTCACCGTCTTGGCGGTCGTCACGATCGCGGTCGTGGGCCGCGGCCGGCTCCTTTCGACACTCGACGTGACGGCTCTCGGTGGTGGGGACTCCGGTATCCCTGCCGACTCGGCGCCGGAGGCGCGCGCTCTTCTCGCCGAGTGCGGCGACCTTACGGGGCAGGAGAAGATCGACTGTTACCAGGCCGGACTCACCCTCGAGCTGGAGAGAGCCGGGGTGCGGCCCACGATGACCACGCTGGATTACCTGGTCCTTCTCGACGGTGACGTCTCTCGCGACGCTCATGTATACGCCCATCACATCGGAATCGAGGCGTACCGGATGTCGCCGGATGTCACCGAGACCTTCTCGAGCTGTACCGAGAGCTTCTCGTCCGGATGCTATCACGGCGTGATCCAGGCCTATTTCGACGAGCGCGGGAGCGCCGACGTCGAGATCGTCGGGGCCCTCTGCGACCCCTACCGGGACGACGAGGAGGGCCGGTGGATCCTCTTCCAGTGCATCCACGGCATGGGCCACGGGTTGACGATGTATTTCGACCATCACCTGCCACGGGCGCTCGAGGCTTGTGATCTGCTCAGCGACAACTGGGACCGGCAATCCTGTTATGGCGGGGCGTTCATGGAGAACGTCATGGCGGCCACCATGCCGCACCATCCAGCCATGATGCTGGCATCCGACGGCGACGAGGAGGACGCGTCGGAAGACGGGGACGAAGCGGCCGGCCACGACCATGGCGGAGATCCCGGGGTGGCTGGCGAGAAGCCCTGGAAGGCGGTCGATCCCACCGACCCGCTCTACCCGTGCTCTGTAATGGACGACCGCTATCAGCATCAGTGCTACCTGATGCAGACATCGGTCATGCTCTGGTTGAACGGCAACGATGTCGCGGCCGCGTCGCGAAGCTGCGATGTCGCACCTCCGGCGATGCGCGCCACCTGCCATCAGAGTCTCGGGCGGGACATAACGGCTCGAACCAAGGACCCCAAGGAGGCGGAACGCCAGTGCCGAGCCGGCAGCGAGCCGTATCGCGGCTGGTGCTACGTAGGAGTCGTCAAGGCGTTCGTAGACTGGACGTCGGAGGCGGAGAGCGGGCTCGAGTTCTGCCGGGTGGTCGACGACCCGGGCCACAAGACGTTGTGCTACAGGGGACTCGGCGAGGAGATCGCGACGCTGGTGGCCGACAACGAGACGCGGGCCGCCCTCTGCGCCGAAGCCGAAGAGGAGTACGTGGCGGCCTGCAGAGCGGGAGCCCGCCTACCAGCCTGAATCTACCCGCGGCGGCGGCCGCCTCCGGAAAACAGCGCCCACAGCATGAGCACGGCGAGCAGGCTGCCGAGTGCGAGCACCGGGTGGTCGGCCACGAAACCCGATACCATGCGGGCTCCGGCATCGAGTGACGCTGGAATGCCCCTCAGCAGCGTGCCGACGTACTCGCCCGCCGCCTGGGAGGGAGCCAACGCGACCATCACACGTCAGGCAGCGGTCGTCCGCTGCCCCACCTTCGCATCGAGCATGAGCAGGGCGCTCCCCGAATCGCCGGCGAGTGTCAGCTGATCAACGAGCGCGCCGGCGCTGGCCTCTTCCTCCACCTGTTCGGTAACGAACCACTGGAGCATCACCTGGGCGGGGTAATCCCGCTCCGCGACAGCCAACTCGTACAGGTCGTTGATGCTCTCGGTGACCTTCTGCTCGTGTGCAAGGGCCGCCTGCATGACGGCCAGCGGCGAGTCGAACTCGGCTTTCGGTTTGTCGATCGCCTGAAGCTGCACGCGCCCACCGCGTTCGATGAGGAAATCGACGAGCTTCATGGCGTGAGCGTGTTCCTCTTCGGCCTGCATGCGCATCCACCGGGCGTAGCCACCGAGGCTCTCCGCCTCGAAGTAAGTCATCATCGAAAGATAGAGATAGGATGCGTAAAACTCGTCGGCTATCTGCTCGTTGATCGCGTCTTGCACCTTCTGGTTCATATACCCTCTCCGTTCTCCCTCGAATTCGTCGTCGATCCTGAAATCAGCGCACGCATGGCTCACCTGAGAGGCGGAACGTATCAATAACTATTATTGATAACAACTCCTTCTCCGCTCACGATCACGCGAGGCATGCTCGCATACCATAAGGAAACCGGAGGGAAACGGGTACCGTGAGCCCCGCTCTCGGGTGACCAAAATTGGCGGCTCTCGTGGGACCTCGCGTACGTTGTCCCGGCGTCATGTGCGACGCTCGGGAGCCGTCGGGGGGATGAGGTCAGCTTGAGGGTGCTGTGTCGGGCTCTGCGGCGCGAACCTCAGGCGCTCAGCTGTTGCTGGAGATTTTGACGTGCCCGGTGGAGGCGCACCTCCGACGTGCCCCGCCTGATGCCCAGAGATTCGGCGATCTCGTCATGCGAGTAGCCCTCGACCACTTTGAGCAGGAATACCGTGCGCAATGAGGGAGAAAGCGTGGCAAGCGCCTGCTCGAGCGCGATGCTGTCGACGGGAGCCGGAGCGTGCCGGCGGGTAAAGGGAAGCGGCGCGTGCTCGAGGGAGACCTCCGCGCGCCGTCGCCTGGCCCGACACTTCATGAGGGCCGCTCGCAAGGCGACCTTCCGCAGCCAGCCCGTGAAGCTCCCACGGCCGCTGAACGATTGAACGCTCGCGGTAAGCCGGAGGAACACTTCCTGAACGATGTCGCTTGCCTCAGCTGGGCAGCCCGTGATGCGGTATGCCGTTTCGTAGACCATCGGCCCATACCGATCGTATGCCTCTTCGAGGGCACGCGGCGACCGGGTGCGCAACCGCGCGATCAGGTCCGCCTCGTCGAACGGCTGCTGTGAGCTTTGTTCGGCCATTTGTTCACCTGATCTGTTTGGCGTCCGCCAGTTCGACCCCCGGCGCTCGGGGGTCCGCAGCGAGCGTGTCAACGCGTTATCAAGACGCATCAACTCCCTATCAATTATTGACGGACCCACCTGCCGGTTTTGCGCGCGAATGCCATCGTCGAGGGATGGAGTGAGCGAAACGGAGCCGGGCAGGGTGTCGCGGCAGGTGCCTCGGGAAGTGGCTCGTCTGCTCGAGTCTCCGCAGGGCCCCAGGCGCGAAGCGGCCTGGCAGGATCTCGTCGACCACCACAGCAGACTCATCCTGTCGACGGTCAGGTCCGTGAGCTCGGACTACGACGCGGCGATGGACCAGTACGCCTTCGTCCTCGAGGGACTGAGCCGCGATGACTATCAACGGTTGCGAACCTTCGCTCGTGCGGATGCGGGCAGGTTCGAGGCCTGGCTGGTGGTGGTGACCCGGCGGCTCTGCATCGACTACCAACGCAGCCGCTACGGGCGTGTGAAACGAAAGGACCGGCGAGAAGACCCCGACGACGAGCATCGGGCTCGAGAGAGAAGGCGGCTTCTGGACCTGGTGACCGAGGAACTCGACATCGCCCGAACGGCCGATCGAACGAGCGTGGACCCCGAAGCGGATGTTCGCCGACGGGAGCTCGAGGTCGCGTTGCAGGAGGCGCTTGGATCGCTAGCCGCCAGGGATCGACTCTTGCTCCGCTTCCGATTCGAGGACGGACGGTCGGCGCGACAGATTGCCGACGCGATGGGGTTTCCCTCTCCCTTCCACGTCTACCGGAGGCTCAAGAAGGTGCTCGAAAAGCTCCGCCTTCGGCTCCGGGAGCGGGGCGTGTCGGACTCGCTGCCATGAGCACCCATACGCGAGGTGAAGCCCGGCTTCCCAGGGGAAGAAAGACTTTGGCCGTTTCTGTCATCCCACTCCTGAAGGAACCCAGATCCCCGTTTGGAGCGTTGGTATCGTGTCACATCTGACAAGCGAACAGATGGCCTCCTACGCGAGCCGAGCCGTTCACGGCTCCGATGCGGCTGGCGTGGAAACTCATCTTGAGGGCTGCGGCCTTTGCCGCGACGAGCTCGTCCAGGTAGCCGGAGTGCTGCGTCACTCGCGGCGGCAGCGCCGAGCGCGGGTGGCGGGCGGCATCGGTGCGGCCGCGGCTGCGCTGACCGGCGTCCTGCTACTCGGCCCCAGCGTCGAGCGAGATCTCGCGGAAAGGGAGACCATGCTGCGCGACGGCGGGCCGGCCGTGGAAGAAGGCGTCCGGAAGTTCGGGACGGTCGAGCCACTCGACGGCGCCCGGGTCGAGTCGCTGGCCGGCGCAGTCTTCCTCTGGCGTGAGGTGGCGCCCGGCGCCTTCTACAGCCTGACCGTCACAGACGAGCGGGGCGACCTCGTTTGGGGCGGATCGACCACCGACACCATCCTCCGGCTCCCGGCAGACCTCGAAGTAGAGCCGGGCAACCGCTACTTTTGGTTCGTCGAAGCATTGCTAACTGACGGCACGACCGCCACGACGGACGCGAGTCGCCTCTGGTCCGAACCCTGATCCAACGCTCCTTCGGCTGCCGGCTGGCTGTTTTATTCACGCTGGCCGCGTCGGGGGGGTGCGATGAGACTCTCGAGTTCGGCCGACCCGCCGGGGAAGAGCTCCCGGCCTCCACCTCACCAATCTCCGAATCCTCCAGCCTGGAATCCCGTCTCTCCACGGCACTCGGCATCTACTACGACGGGGAGTACGACAGCGCTCGTTCCATCCTGGCATCGGTCGAAGCCGATGCAGCCGCAGTTGGCGATGTGGCCGCGCGGGCGCGAGCCACGACGTGGCTGGGGCTCGCCGCATGGCGGCAGGGCCGCTACTCGGAGGCGAAGCAGCTGGGCGAGAAAGCCCTGGCCGACAAGCTGGAGGCGGGCCTCGACGACCAGCTCTCGCGCAGTTACAACGCGCTCGGATTGGTGGCCTGGGACGAGTCCCGATTCGAGGATGCCGCGACTCTGTTCGGGCAGGCCGCCGACGCGGCTAACGACGTGGGCGACGCGGCAGGGGCCGCGAGAGCCTCGGGCAACCTCGCGCTCGTCGCCACCGAGTGGGGGGAGTTCGCGAAAGCGCGCGAGGGTTACGCCACCATGCTCAGAGCGGGCCGCGCTCTGGATGACGGCGTGATGGCGGGCAACGCCCTCACGAACCTCGGCGCTCTCGAGATCATGGTCGGCCGGCCGCTCCACGCCATTCCTCTTCTGCAGGAGGCGGCCGGGCTGTACCGCGAGATCGACTACCCGACGGGCCTCGAGAACGCCCTGGGTCAGCTGGGGAGCGCGTACGCGGTGCTGGGGAATCTCGGCGGAGCGCACGTCATGTACGACAGCGCTCTGGCGATCGCTCGATCGCAGGGGCTCAGGCAGCAGGAGGCCAACGACCTGGCGGTGATCGCAGAGCTCTATGTCGCCGCCGACAACCGGGTCAGGGCCCTCGAGCTGTACGCCGAAGCGCAGGAGATCTATGCCGGCACGGGTCTCGAGACGGAGCTCGGCCGCAGCCTGCGCGCACAGGCCGAGATCTTTGCCGAGCTCGGCAACAACGACAGGGCGCTCGACCTGGCCACGGGGTCGCTGGAAACCCATCGACGCGTGGGGGCTCGCTTCGAGGAGCTGGAGGGCCTGGTCGTGCTCTCCGAGCTCGAAGAGTCAGCCGGGTCCGAGGATCGGGCGGATTCGCTCCTCGCCGACGCCCGGGAGCTGGCGAGCGAGCTCGGGACGCGCTCGGCAGCCGCTGCCGTCGCGCTGGCCGCGGCCCGCATATCCGACGAGCGCTCGGAACCTGAACGCGTCATCGCGGCGATCGGTGACGCGGGCCCCCGTCTGTTTCAGGGCGACTACGAGACGGAGTGGGAAGCCCAAGCCCTGCGAGCGCGCGCCTTTCTTCAGCTCGGTGAGGTGGATTCGGCGCTCGCCGTCGGCCGCCGCGCCGTGAGCACCGTGGAGCGTGTGCGCGGGAGCTTCCGGTCGAGAGCGATGAGAGCCGGGTTCTCCGCGGCACGTCAGAGGACGTACGCCGACCTGATAACCGCACTCCTGCGAGCCGGCATGACCTCCGAAGCCTTCGTGGTCGCCGACCAGGCTCGGGGGCAGGCGCTCCGTGAGCACGTGGTTCTGCGCGGCAGCTCGGGTAGCGCCGGCGAAGCAACCGAAGAGCCGGGCCGCGCCGAGGAACTGCTCCGCCGCATCGGCCAGCTCGTGTCGACCCTGGATGCGATACAGGCCGAAGGAGGAGTCGGCGTCGACACCGCTGCCGCCCTGCTGTGGGCTCGACTGGCCAGGGCACGAAGCGACTACGAGGCCCTGCAGATCAGCTTGGCGGAGATGACTTCAAGCAGCGCGAACCACCCTTACGCGGGTCAGCTCGAGATCGAGGTACAGGCGGCTCTCCAGCCGGGCGAGGTCCTCCTCGAGTACTTCGTCATGCCAGAGCGCGTCGAAGCCTTCATCGTCACGCAAGATACATTTCTGGTGGTCGCCTCGGAGGCGGCGAGAGAGGATCTGGAAAGCAGGGTCAGACTCGCGCGAAAGCTGCTCGGCAGCCCCGGCGGAAGCCCGGACGAGGCCGCTCCCGTCCTGGAGGTGCTGTATGAGACGCTTATCGCCCCCGCCGCCCGCTCCATTCCGCTCTCCGAAGCGGAGCTCCTGATCGTCGTTCCGCACGCCGTGCTCACGTACCTGCCGTTCGCGGCGCTCCTCGAGCCCGATCGCGGGCGACGCCTCGTCGAGATCCTGCCGCTCCTGCACCTCCCCTCCGCCGCCTCCCTGCCGGAGCTCCGCGCGCGAGGCTCGGCTGGATCAGAGGTCAGCTTCGCCGAGGATGCGACGTACGTCTTGGCTCCCTTCCCCAGGGAGCTTCCGGCTACGAACGAGGAGGCACAGGCGGTCATGCCGCTCCGGCCGGAGGCGCTTTTCTACCGGGGAGCGACGGCTACCGAGGAGCGACTCCGGAGCGTGCTGGAAAGCGGCGGGCTCGTGCATTTCGCCTCGCACGCGGTCATGAACGCGCGCAACCCGTTGTTCTCGCGGCTAGAGTTGGCTCCCGGCCGCTCGGAGAGGACGGACGACGATGGCCGGCTCGAGATCCACGAGATCCTGGACCTCCAGATCAGGACGCCTCTCATCTACCTCTCAGGCTGCGATACAGGCCTGGGGCCGGCTACGGCGACACGCTTCGACAGCGGTGAGGATTACTCCACTCTGGCCCAATCATTTTTGTATGTCGGTGCGCAAAACGTGTTGGCGACGCTTTGGCGAGTCGAAGATCGAAGCGCCGCTCTGCTCGCGGGCTTCTTTTACGAGGAGCTGAGGGACCTTCCTCCGTCGCAAGCTCTCGCACGCGCTCAGCTTAGGATGATCTCACACCCCGAGTTCAGCGATCCGTTCTACTGGGCCGGCTATCGCCTAAACGGTAGCGGCCGCTGAACTAACACGCCTTCCGGATCTGATCGGCCCCGGGCGCCGCCCCGGGGTGGCTCGAACCCTGCAATTATCAACCCCGCAAATCAGCGAAATCCGTCCGTCGATTGAAGAAAAGGGACGGGATTCCCGCGGATTCACCTGTACGAGGAGTGACCCATGAAGTCGATCGCCTTCGCCCTGCTCGTGGCCCTCGGAGGAGCAGTCGCCTGCGCCCAGCAACCGACGGCGCCGGCAGAGCCAGGATCGGCCACGGCCGTCACCGGCAGCGGGGCTGTGGCTGACACGGCGACCGCACCGGTCACCGAGCCACCCAACTTCAGTCCCCGGAAGAAGGGCATCGGCACGGAGTAGTTCCTGCGGAGAAGACCGCGGGACCCTCTCTCGACTCGCGACCCCATGTAAGGTTTCGCCGGCTCGAGGCACCTACCGATTGAGCGGGACAGCGCCGGCCTTGTCTGAGCCGAAATCAGGCACGCGACGTCCGCGTCGCACATGGGGTCCGACCGTACGGGCCCGGCGTCTCGCCGGGCCCGTACCCCATTTCAGGTACGGCATTCTCAGGTACAGCGTTTTGATTCTAGGCAGAGTTCGAAGGGATCGCCCCACCCGATGACCCTATGAACGGCCGCCTCGAGAGCATCCGAGAGCAGGTGCGGAGCTCCACCGGGAGCGGGCTCCGAGCCGAATTGCGCTTCCTCCTCGACCGTGTCCTCAAACGGGACCGGATCATCGGCTCCCTCACTCCCGAGCAATGGAAGAGCGTCGCCTCTCGCGTCCCGCCGGGACACAAGAAGGAACGCGACGCGCTGAGGCGCATCGCGCGAGTTGCGAGGGATCTTCAGAAAGAGGCCGGTGAGGGAGCTGTAACCGAAGATCCGGCGGCAATCGACTGGGCGGACCTCGACTGACCGGAGCGCCTCGACCGGCAGGCCTGTCCTCTAATCGAAAGCGACCGACCCCCTACTCAATGAGCTGAAGCGTATGGGCGAACGGGTTGTTTCCGACCCCTTCGCCGCCACAGCCGTCGTACAGTCGGACGTAGACGTTTCGTCGGCCGGGAGGACCGGATCCGTGTGCCCCACCGGGCGTCTCGGCCACCTTGTCGACCCATACACACACCAGTGCGGCAACCGGGGCGTGGACGCTGGACCCCGTTCCGGTAACCAGATCCGGCCTCACGACCGGCATGATGCGCACTCGCAGGTTCGTAGGACCCGCGCAGCCCCCCCCGCCGGGAAGAACCGGGCAGATCCTGTCACCGGCACTGCCCGTGTGGGTCCCCCAGTCGGCCTCGTATTCCGGGTTGTCGATGAGGTCCTTGAAGTCGTCGACCAGCGCCTGCTCGTTGCCCGACGCGGAGGCAGCATAAATCTCGGTAGCGGCCTCCGGGGGGTTGCCAAAGCCGCCCGCCGTGAGCTCGATGCCCGGGTCCGGACACGAGTTGATCCACGGCCTCAACGCGTTGGCGCCGCCGCCGCTGGGATCTCCGTCGTCTATCGCGAAGGGCTGAAACCAGCAATGCCAGCTCGGAAAATCAACGCAGAGGCTACTCCCGGCTCCACCCCCGGCGGGCCCGCCGCGCGTCTTGATCTCGATCAGCCCGGCGTCTCCCAGAACGATGTCGCTGAGGTCGTATCCCGTGTGGAACGCCAGCGGATTGTCTGGATCGAAGGGCACATACTGCTCTCCCGGGTCGAAGATGTTGTCGCCATCGACGTCATCCCAGTCGTCCGGCAACGCAAGCGGTATCGGACAACGGCCCGATCCCGACGGCACGGCCCAGGCGGCCGCCACGGTCGACACGTTTACCTCGTTCCGTCCCAGCACCCGGGCGAATACAGTCGGGATCGCGTTGTTTCGACCCGCCGCGATGTTCCTCACGCGTACGCGCACCTTCTTCTCTGCGAGGAAGACTTCGACGTCGGGGGGAGATCCCTGATCGGGCCTCAGATCTACAGACTCGCCATGCACCGTGTGTCTTTCCGCGAACTCCTCGGCCCACGCTTTGGCCCTGACCTCGTCGTTCGGTCCGCTGATTAGGGAGCCAGCGCCGGCCAGGGCTGCCGCATCGGCCGCACGCTGCGACTCGGTCCGGGAGCCCATCAGCATCCCCAAATCCACGGCCAGCGCGACTACGCCTAGGAAGACGACCATGCCCAGCGCGGTCAAGGCCATGGCGCTACCCTTATCGGAACTGATCAAATGGCTGGGAGAGAGGCGTCGGAATCCTGACATTCTATCTACTACTCCTTAAAGCTCGGAGCCGGGCGCCCCGATTGCCGGTCTGTTGCGGCGTAGACACATCGTCTGGCACGCGGGCAGTCGCCGAGCGCGCCACTTCGGCGATCGCGGCAAACGCCTTAAATAAGGGCAGTTAGCCCCTCAAGATTATATCGTAGCGAGAGTCCCCGTCTGGAGCACCGATCTCGCGCATCGAGAAGAGTGCAGGATTCGGGCGCGCCGGAAAAAGGAGGGTCTCGACTGGGCATCTGCAGGCGAAAGCGAAGTACGCCCGGAGAGATTCGAACTCCCAACCTCCTGATCCGTAGTCAGGTGCTCTATCCAGTTGAGCTACGGGCGCATTTTCGGATCCGCACGCCTGGTAAGGCGGCGACCGGCGCGTCTTTAGCGGACGTCGCCGGCTTCTGATGCCCAGGAGAGGATTCGAACCTCCACGCCCGTATAGGGCACTAGCCCCTCAAGCTAGCGCGTCTGCCAATTCCGCCACCTGGGCTGGTCATGCCGCTCGCGCACCATCGCGAGCAGCCGGTCGAGTGCTCGGGGGGGGAGTCGAACCCCCACGGGATATTAATTCCCACAGGATCCTGAATCCTGCGCGTCTGCCAATTCCGCCACCCGAGCGTCCACCACGGGGCTTCCCGCACCGGCACGGGTCCATTGGACCACGGGCGGACGCGATTGTTCCCCAGACCAAACGCCCCCGTCCTTGGACGAGGGTCGAGGGCCGTCTCCGTTTTCAGGGAGATCGCAGCGGGGCGCATAATCTATTCCGATCACCCGGCTCCGCAACCGTGGCGTGCACTCCGACGCGCGGGTCCGCTCGCGTCCTTATGGATCACCCGAGAAGGTGAGCCGGGTCTTCCCGTCATCAAACCTTCGTATACAATATATCGCTTAACGATACAAGCCACGTTGCCGTCCATTGCTTTGACGGCAAGCGATTGCCTGTTTAGTTTGCGATATACTCGGAAAGTCGTTTGTTGTGGGCGTTTGTCACACGCGGAGATCTCATGAAGACAGCACCCGGGGTCGCGGCTCGACTGAAGAGATCGCTGTCTCTGCGCGACCGCAGCATGCGGTCGCTCCACCTGGAGCTTCATGCCGACAAGGTCCGCGGCAGCAGCTACGCGAGCGTGCACGGCTATCTGAACGGCCGCGCCGACCCGCCGCTGGAGTTCCTGCTCTCGACCGCCGAAGCGCTCGATGTGAATCCGGCCTGGCTGGTTCAGGCCGTCGGCCAGCCGACCCGGATCGACGCGGCGGGAGATGAGGCTACGGCGGACGCGGGCGAGGCGGCCGCCTGGACGGCGGTCCAGGAGTTGGGACAGGAGGCGGACTGGGCCGAGCTCCGTCAGCGCGTGAAGCAAGCGCTCCAGGAGGAGTTCATATTCTTCGCCGATCTGCCGCCTCTGGCCGCGGCCGCCGTCTGGCGGACCTGGGAGAGACTTACCGCGGACGAAGCGCACCGGGAGGAGTGGATCCGCGGCGCTCATGCCTCCGGCCGCGACTCGACCGACCGGAGCCTGGCGGTCGCCCGCGATATCGGCCTCTGCCTCATGGCGCCGTTTTCCGTTCTCGATGTGCGCCCCGCGGATCTCCGCCGCTGGCAGATCGAGGCCTACGTTCTGGGTGTTTGCTCCGCGCTCGCCAGCCTCGTACCCGACCCGAACGCCACCGAACCCACCTTCCAGCCCTTCTAGCCCTTGCCTGGCGGCCGCCAGCCGCCAGAAAAGCCGCAAGGGCGCACGAGCAACGGCCCACCGCCGTCCACCGCGGCCAATAAAACGGCCTCCTCGCGGCTGTGCGCAGGGAGACCTCAGCGTGCCCGACAGGATTCGAACCTGTGACCTTCGGCTCCGGAGGCCGACGCTCTATCCAGGCTGAGCTACGGGCACGAACCGCGACAAAAGCGACCCCGAAGGGGCTCGGCCCGCGGGGCTGACCGATACGCTTGCTGGCGGCAGGGGGAAGGAATAGGCGAAACGCCGCTTCAAAGCAAGCAAAACAGCCCTTTCCGGCCAATTCTTGCACAATGCCTTGAAAGGTGCCAGAAAGTGCCGGGACCGCCGTTGCCCTCCCGCTACACACGTCTCCCAAACCACACGCGCGAGCCTCACAACCCCCTCATCTAATTGCAGTTAGAGGTCCGTATCGCGAAGCGGGCCGGGTGGGCTTGCGAGTTGCCCTAAAAGGTGGTCACGACGCGACGGCGGCGGCCTTGGATCGCCTTAGGAATGACGTGAACAGGCTCGGAGTATCATGGAAGTACCACGAATCCTGTCGATGAAGAGCTTAGACCCACCCCGGCCGGCCGCCTCCCCTGGCCTGGAAGGGAACGAGGGCGGGTTTGCCCTTCTGACGGTGTTGTTCGTCCTGATCGGCGTCACGGCTATGGCCTCCGCCGGCTTCATTCTCTCCGACTCTGACTACCGCGTGAGTCAGAACCACCGCTCGAGCGTGCATGCGTTCCTGGCCGCGAACGCCGGCCTTTACGAGTACGTGGGCGATCAGAAGAAGCCGGACACCAAGCTCGCCTACGCCTACACGACCGGCGATGCGGACGTCGGACCGCAACAGCTGCTCGATCTCGGCGACGGCCGGATTCTGTACCGGATCTCTTCGCGGGCGACCTACGACGCGCCCGAGGGCGGAACGGCGACGCACAGCGTCTCGACAACGGCGATCTACGCGATCAGCAGCTTCGACGTCACGGCCTCGATCGTGTCACTTACTACGCTCCACAAGAACGGCGGGTCGGGCAAGATAGAAGGCGAGGACAGGTCGAAAGACGGCGACTGCGACGGCGCCAAGGCGCCCGAGCTCGCCGGCGTCGCCGTGCCGACCGGCGGCTATGACCAGAGTGGCGGCCAGCCGGTGCCCGAGGGCGATCCCGACATCCTCGAAGACGACATCGCCGGCCTCCTCGCACTCATCGGCCTGGATTGGGCGGGAGTCATCAACGGAGACGTGGTCACGGCGGACTACACTATCCCGTCGGATTCGTGGCCAAGCATCGGCGCAGATGAATGGCCCGTCATCCACGCGACGGGCGACATCTCGCTGGACCCGGACAACAGCGGACGAGGCACGCTGATCGTGGAAGGCAACCTTACGATGGACGGCAGTTTCCACTGGGACGGAATCGTCCTCGTGGGGAACAACTTCACCAGCAACGGCAACAACAAGATCCACGGCACGATGATGGCCGGGCTGAACGTCGCGCTGGGGGGGACACCGCCGGACAGTGACCTCGGGAACGGCACCAAGGAATTCCGCTACGACTCGTGCAACGTCCAGGAGGCCATGCAATCGGCGTTCGGCGGCTTGTACGAGGTGCCGGGAACGTGGACCGAGAGCATGTGATGAGGCCCTCCGCGACTTCGACTCCCGCTCCAGCCGGGAGGGGTGGCTTCACGCTGGTGGAGATGCTCATCGCGCTCACTCTCATCGCGGTGGCCACGGCGATCGGCGTCTCGGGCTTGAGGACCTATTACGAGACGACAGTCTCGAGGAGGGCCGCGGGCGTGATAGCGGGCGATATCGCGGTGACCCGGAGCGCGGCCGTCAAGCTGGGAAGGAACGTCTCGCTGGTCGCCAGAGAAGACTCGCTCAGCTACGTGATCCGCTCCGACAGCGGGACGGTGCTCTATCCGCGGAGGAGCTTCGACACGGAATCGGAACTGCCCCTGACCTCGCTCGACGTGCAGCTAAATGGCGATTCGATGACGTTCAACCCGCGAGGCATC
>JBDGZR010000043.1:0-26488 GCA_039588495.1 Gemmatimonadota bacterium
GGACGTTCGGCCGCACTGGGTCTACCCGACGCTGGAATTCCGCCTCACCGACATCTGCACCCGGGTCGACGAGGTCATGTGCATCGCCGCGATCTTCCAGGCGATCGTCGCGAAGCTGTGGAAGCTACGCCGCGACAACATGACGTTCCGTCTCTATCCGGCCGAGCTGATCGCCGAAAACAAGTGGCGGGCGGCCCGCTACGGAGTCGAGGGTAAGCTCATCGACTTCGGGAAGCAGGCCGAGCAGCCGGCGCGAGCCCTCATCCGCGAGATGATCGAGTGGTTTCTGGATGACGTGCTGGATGAGCTGGGTAGCCGCAAGGATGTCGAATACGCCTACCGGATCCTCGAGGAGGGATCGAGCGCCGAGCGTCAGCTTCGCGTCTTCGAGGAAACCAGCGACCTGAAGGCCGTCGTGGACAGCCTGATCGCCGAGACGGCCGAAGGGGTCGTCGACTGATTCGAACGGCGCCGTGACCGCCAGGAGAATCCTGGCGAGCTACTTTACGATCGCCGGCCTCTACACCCTCTCCGCTGCCCTCATATGGGGCGTGAATACTCTCTTCCTGCTCGACGCTGGCCTCGACATCTTCGGCGTCTTCGTGGCAAACGCCGCCTTTACGGCCGGGATGTTCGTCTTCGAGATCCCTACAGGCGTTCTCGCGGACACGGCGGGCCGCCGCACGTCCTTCCTCCTGAGCGTCGTGATCCTCGCGCTTACGACGGTCGGCTACCTGGCCGTGGCAAAGACAGGCGGCGATCTGGTAGCCTTCGCCGCCGTCTCGGTCGTCATGGGCCTCGGTTTCACCTTCTACTCGGGCGCGGTCGAAGCCTGGCTGGTGGATGCCTTGCACGCCACCGGCTTCGAGGGGCAGCTGGACTCCGTGTTCGCGCGCGGCTCCATGGTGAGCGGGGCCGCCATGCTGGTCGGCACCCTGTCGGGGGGCCTGCTCGGCAGCATTGACCTGGCCGTGCCGTATGTCGCACGCACCGTGATGCTCATCGCCGCGTTCACCGTGGCTCTCTTCACCATGCACGATGTCGGATTCACCCCACGAGCCGTGCGCCTCAGCGATTTGCCCAGCGAGATGAGGGCCGTTGCGGCATCCTCCGTACGATACGGCTGGCGAAAGCAGCCCGTTCGGCTCCTGATGCTCTGCTCCTTCGTTCAGTACGGTTTCATGGCCTGGGCCGTCTACGCGTGGCAGCCCTACTTTCTCGAGCTTCTCGGGCGAGATGCAGTCTGGGTGGCAGGCGTCGTTGCGTCCCTCATGGCCGCTTCGATGATCGCAGGCAACGCGCTCGCCGACTGGTTCAGCAGCTTCTGCGGCCGGCGCACGACCCTGCTGCTCTGGGCCGCTGGCGTGCAGGCGCTCGCCGCGGTTGGCGTGGGGCTGGCCGGTTCTTTCTGGCTCGCGGTCGCCCTGTTCATGGTAATGACATTGGCGGTCGGGGCCGCAGGACCGGTCAAGCAGGCCTTCCTGCACAACAGCATCCCCTCCGAACAGCGCGCTTCCGTCGCCTCGTTCGATTCGATGTTCGGGAACGGCGGCGGCGTGCTGCAGCAGTCCGGGCTCGGCTATCTGACCCGTGTCCGCTCGATCGCGGAGGGTTATGTGGTCGGCGGTGCCTTCACGCTCATTGCCGAGCTTTTCTTGTGGCGGTTGCGCGCTCTCCGGCCGGAGGCGGACATCATCGTCGGTCGGCGTGATGGAGTCCTGGGCTCCTGTCCGGCTCAGGGCCTCCCCGACGTCGCGCTGGTGGACACGCGACATACGGCGTAACCGCAACAGTAATATCACGTATGGCGGTTCAGGGCCCACAATCGACATATTGTCATGGCGCCATGTCCCGGCTCGACTCTTGCCCGCGTTACCTGCCGTACGCACCGACGAAGCCTGGATTCGGTTTATGGGACAACCCGTGCGCGTGTGGTTCTTGGTCCTCGCGATCATCCTCGCCGTACATCAGGGTCTGACCGCGCAGGTCGTGGAGCCCGACAGCGGCGGACTCACCAAGTCCATGGGGCTCCCGCTCATCTGGAAGCCTTACCTGGGGTGGGAGGCCGGCGCCTATAGACCCACGGAAGACACCCAGTTCGGCGTTCTTGCGGATGTCGGGGTCTTCAAGGACCTGTTCAACCCGACGATCGGAGGTCCGGGGCTGCAGGGCGAAGGGTATATAGGCGCTCGCGAGGCAGGCCCCGACGGCGGATTGCGAGCCCTTCTGGCGATTCCAATGGTCCGGCTCGGACTCGGGGCCGACTACAACTTTCGAGACGCATCGCTCGACTTCCTCGTCCGAATCTCCGCTCCGCTGCGGCGGAGCGGAATCATCGGAAATGGAAGCCGCTTACGACTGAACTGGCTTCCCTGGAGAGGGCACACCGTGAGCTTCGGGCTAACCGTGCCGCTCGGCCAGGGCGCGCTCGGCGACACAAGGACGCGGAACGCCCACGCCAGCCTGCCCGACGGTCGACTCGAAGCGATGCCCCCGCCGAGCCTCGAGCCTGCGCTCGAGGATGCCCTCGCCAACGTCTCCGAAGCGGCGGGCTGGGTGAACCGGCTCACGACGCCCTTCATCGATCAGGAAGGCGGCAATCCTGAGGAAGCCCTGGCGAACTTCCAGGTATGGCTCGCCGAGCTCAAGACGCACTTCGCCTCCAAGAGTTCGCTGTTTCCTGCCGGCCCCACGGCCGAGGCGGAGGTGCTGGCCTACCACGCCGAGCTGGAACGAGCCTTCTCCGTGGCGGCCTCAGGTCTCGCTCTCCCGATCGGCGGCAGCACGCCGGAGGGCCGCCGGCTGGCGGCGCGGGCGAGGGGGCTTCTTCTCGAATGCGTGATCTTCCCCTACAACAGGCTGCTAGGTCTGCGGAAGAAGAAGGACACGACCCTCGGCCTGGCTCGGGTAGCCGATTCCGCCTTCCTGAGTTGGCTCGACACCTCCGGCCTCGTGACGCCGGAGCGGCAAGACGAGGTCTTGTACGTCTTTCGAAGCCTGACCGAGATCGTAGAGGAGAACCGGCGGCTCTCTCGGGAGAGGTGGGGCAGCCCACGGCTGGTCTGGATCCCGCTTCAGTACGCGCTTCGTCCGGAGCAGCACGACACGCGGGCGGAGCTGAACGCCATCGTTGAGCGCGCCGTCGGCAAGCCGTTCGTAGAGGGTAATCGGGTCTGGTACGTCGACAACCGCGAGTTCCACCAGGAGGTCGGCGCGATCCTCCGCCGCGCCGAAGACTACAGCGTCCTGTGGATCCACGACATCCAGGGTCAAAACGGGAACGGGGATCCGGACGCGGTCACGTTCCACACCGTAGCGCAGGGATACCTCCGCGCTCTGATCGAGGGTGTCCGCCGCTACGACGAGGCGGGGAAGATGCCCGTGCACCTAATCTTCTTCGACCAGCACCGCTTCGAGGACCACAAGGCGCGGCCCTGGATGAAGCTCCTCGAGAACCCCATGAGCCAAGGGATGGAGCTACCGGACGACTTCGCATACATGGCCGACTCGATCCGGGCGGCGCAAGCGGATCTCCGAGAGGCCGTGGCCCGGTCGTCGCTCCTTCAGGAGAGGGCTTCGTTGTACGGGGAGAAGTGGCTGGAGAACCGGATCAAGGTCCACGTGAGCATCACGAACCCGGCCGACCCGACCTACTGGTCGAATCAATTGCTGCCGGCCGTCAAGTGGCCCGACAACGCGATGCGCGACCACCGGAAGCTGGCCTTCTACGACATCACCGAGGAGGACCCCTACCGGGGCATGGTGGTCTACGGAGGGATGGGAATCGGCGAGCACTACTCCGGACCGGGTTGGGAGGACCGGGGGATTCTTCTGCAGGGACCCGCGGCACTATCGATCAAGAACGCCGCGCGAGAGCTGCTCCTTCAGCAGGGTTTCTCCGAGGAGGAGATCCCCTTCCCGCTCCGCCCCCGGCCAAAACCGGTGGATTACGACGAGATCGTCCGGGCCGAGATGGCCGCCGGAAGCGCCATTTCGCGCGCGCTCGAGCTCCACAACGAGACCGGCCACGGGCCCAAGCTGATCAACGTCCTCAAGGCAACGCTCTACACCCTGATGCCCCCCGGCTCGGTCCTCATCATCCCGGATTCCCTGTGGATTTCACCCATTCTCGCCTCGTGGCTGGTAGGGAATTGCCTTCGGGGAGGACGTGTGCTGATCGTCGCCCCGGCGCTCGAAAACGCTCCCAGCAACCGGTTCCCCCAAATGTCGCGCGCGCAGGAGCTGTTCACGCGCCTCATCCTGCTGCAGGCGGAACTCGATCCGGAGATCCGCGCCGCCGGAGGCATGCTCAAGACGGGGATGTATGCGCTCGACGTGGACGCCGGGGACATACCCGGCAGGCTGCGAGTGGTCGAGGACGGTTTCGCCACCGATCCCTTCCTGCGGGACGTCGTGGGACTTCAATCACCTGTTGCGTGGTCGGCGCGAAGCGAGCGCCTATTCCTGGATTCCCGTGGCGGACGTGATGCTGACGCGAGCATGAAGGAGAAGCCGAAGCTGCACGCCAAGACCCATTTCCTCGCCTCCGCGGAGGCGTGGCGGGTGATCACGGAGCGACCGGATCTGGGCCCGCTCGTCGATTCCTTCATCCTGCAGATGATGCGGCGGGGAGAGCCGCCAGACTCGGAGGACGACGGAGGGTCGCTGTCGGACAGCACACCTGTCCACCTCGCCCTCCAGCGCGCGGTCATGGAGGAGACGCCGCCGGAGACGCTGGAGAAGTTCGTGGCCTACCTGATGGTCGGATCCTACAACCAGAACTACCGGTCGATGCTCATGGACGGGGAGGTGATGCTCACGGTCGAGGGTGGGGCGGTAATCCAAGGTCTCATCGACTATCTGAGCCTCCTCGGAACGACGACCTGGGTGGAGACTCTCGAGGAGCTGGAGCAGTACCTGCCGGCCCACGGAGGGTTCAAGTTCTGGTTCGCCCGAAGCTTCAAGGAGATGCTCTAGGCAGGTCCGACGGCTCGGCCGCCGAAGGAGGTCAGGACGCGGGGATGGCGTCCTAGCGGATCACGATCGCGAACACCAGCGCGGGTTCGTCGGTCCCATCACCGTTGAAGTCGTAGTCCAGATCGTCGGTGAGTAGCGTCAGCGAGAATGCGGTCTTGGACGTCTGGAACTCGTAAGAGAAGTGGGTGGTGTCCCCCGGCGCCGAATCGAGCTCCACCAGGATGAAGTCGTCGACGATTTCGTAGCTGCCGACCTCGACATCGTCGTCCTGGCCGGTCTCCTGGATGATCTGTTGGTACTCACCGTCGATCGAGAAGCGGAGGAAGAGGCTGAGCCCCTCGGCGATGGCGTCGAAGGACACCGTCGGGTCGGTCGCGCTGGTGAGCACGAGGTCGGTCGCGTGCCACTCGCCCGATATCTCAGCCGGGGTGATCGGCTTGACGAACTCGCTCAGGTCGCCGCATCCGGCCAGAGCGGCCAGCCCGATCGCAGAGAGCGACAGGCCGCCGAGCAGACGACGGCGAGATCGGGTCCGGCTTCTCGATTCTAAGACACTCATACCGAAGATCCCGTTTGGCTCCAGGTTATCCCGCACACCCCGAAGAACACCCACCTTCTTGGCGTCCCGTACCCCGACACGGCAAATCTACTCACTCAGACGGAGCCACGCGATCCTAGCCTGGTGGTCGGACCCATAACGCTTTTCAATCCGCCTTTGTGACCCATCCACGTACGCGACCCGCCCGTCCGCGGCGCGGCGGACGAAGATGAAATCGGTGGGGAAGGCGCCGTAAGTCGGCTCACCGTCCCAGGGCGGTGAGTCCGGAAAGCAGAGTCGCATCTGGTCGATCGCGCTCTCACCGGCGGACCAGGTGTTGAAGTCGCCGGCCGCTACGGTGGCGATCGGACCCGGAAGGTCACCGCAGTCAGTCTCGCCGGAGCCGACGTTGACGAGCCCACTCGTCACTCCGCCCGTTTCGATCAGGGCCAGAGCCTGGATCAGACCGGCCGACTGCCTGAGACGAGCCGTGTTCGCGGTCTTGAGCGTCCGGTACAACGTCGAGGCGATGTCCAGATGTACGCTCGTAACGCGCAGTCGAGTTCCGCTCGAACCACCGATCGTCGCCGCGACCGCCACCTTGCGGCCGGCCTCGAACGGCAGCGCGATCGCGACCAGGTCTTCGAGCGGAAGCGTCGAGAGAATCGCGTTTCCCTTGTCCTCCCTTTCTCCGTCGACGGTCTGCGGACCGTTTCTCTGCGACGGCACGTAGAAAAGCGCCAGTCCGCAGGTGTCGGCCAGCTCCACAATGTCCAGCCATCCCTCGGAGGGTGGTTCGGGGACGATGCGTGGGGGGAACTTGAAGGACTCCGGCACGTCCGGGATCGCTTCGGACCGCCGGTGAGCCTCCTGGATCAGGAGGACGAAGTGGGAGAAGCCGGCGTTCTGGGCCGGCGACCTCGTATGACATTCGTATCCGAGCACCTCTTCCAGGAAGAGAGGCACGTCGCCACCGTCTCGCACCAGCGCTCGTTGCTCTCGGCATCACTTGGTCCGGATGGTTCGTACCAGGTGATCGCTTCGCCCTCCGCAGCTGCATCACGGCCCGGGCATTCTCGGTCCGCCGGCCCGAGCCGCATGCCGGCCGACGTCGCACACGCCGCCGACAGCAGGGCCGTGGCCCCAGCGCCGAAGACGCCGACCCGACGCATCATATCGTGAACGAAAACGGGATGGTGACGCCGGATCCGCCACTCGAGTTGGCCTGGACGGCGTCGACCACCCATGCAGTCAAGCTGCCCGCCGCCACGCCGATGAGGCCGGCGGCTGCCAGGTCGGGCAGCTCGTAGGAAGGGATCGCCAACCAGAGCACGGAGCCGACGAAGAGTCCCGCTCCGAGACCGAGCGCCGTTCCCTCGGGCTGAGCACCGAACGCCATGCCGATCGCACCGGTCGAGAGCACATCCAGCCAGCCGTATTGCCGCACCACCTCCTTGAGGACGAAGCCCACAGCGGCACCCGCCCCGAAGCCTATTGCCGCTCCCTTGGCGGCGCTGCCGAGCCGCCCGGAATCCCAGGCCCCGACGAGGGTTCCGCTGCCGAGGCCGATCAGGCCGGCCGAAAGCGTCGATGCGCGAGAGCATGTCAGCTGGGAAAGGGTCTTGGCGCACGGGATCAGGCTGGCCGTCACGCCGAGCATCGCGCCGGAGGCCGCTCCGAGCGCGGCGCCACCTATCGCGGCGCCGGCCGATCCGGTTGTCTCCTGAGCCAGCGCGCCGCCGGCTCCGCCGGGAGCCCATGCGGGAAAAGAGAGGGAGCAGGCCACCGCCAGGCAGAGCGCGAAGAGTCTCATCCGGAAGGAGCAGATTACGTGTGATACCCGTGAAAGACGGGCGAGCACGGCGCGGTCAGAAGCTCTGGAAGACCCCGTAGAACCGGACCCGGCCGACGTTCTGCTTGATGTCCTCGAAGCCGATGTCCTCGAAGTTGCTCCGCCGGACGAAGGCGACCACGTCCGCGCCTACGCCCCAGCGGCCGATCGGGAAGACTCCCTCGAAACCGCCCCACTGGATGGTGTGGTTGGTGTCCCCGCCGTTCACGTTGGAGCCGTTGAGGACCTCGTTGAGGGCGAAGCGATACTGGAACGTCGCGACCGGCCGGCCCCGATGGCTGAACCCGAACCGAACCCAGGCGCCCGGGCCCATGCCGAAATCGTACTCCCGGAAGCGCTCCGTGTTGGGTGGACGCCCGCCGATGAAGGCGAACTCCGAGTCGATCGCGTTGAGCAGGTAGACGTGAAGGTTCACGTTCGTCCGGAAGTCCCACGTCTCGGACATCCCGAACCGGGAGAAGAACCCGGCCCCGTAGCTCAGGCCGCCGAACTCCACCGCCTTGTTGTTGACGTAATCGTAGTTCTGCGTGATCGCGAAGACGTGATGGGTCTTTTCGGTGCGCGCGATGTCGCTCTCGAACAAGTTGCCGTGGATCTGCAGCCGCCCGATCGTCTCCGTGTCGCCGAAGTTGAGCTGGATCGCCAGCGTGAAGTAGTCGAACGGCTTCCTGCGCGTGTTGCGGAAGACATCCCCGAACCGCATGTCGAACTCGAAGAACGCGGTCGTCTCCGTCGTGTCGGACTCGAAGCTCTCGCTCGCCGTCCGGTCGCCGATAATCCGCACGCCCGCCTTGAGGTAATTATGAAGGTGAGGCGGGATCCGATCGTAGGGGCTGGCAGGATTCGAGTATATCCGGCCGGAGCGCCCCGACGTGAGCCGGTTGAGGCCGCGCATCGGGTTGAGGAAGAAGTTCCCGATCTCCTTCATCGTCCGGCTGCCACCGGTCTGCTCGTTGTCGAGGAAGGTGGAGCCGGCCCGGTAAAGGATCTCGCCGATCGAGGCGCCACCGAGGCTGGTCATGACCCAGTCGTTCCAGGCCATGAGGTGCGTCTCGCCGCAACACTCCCACATGAAGCTTCCTAGAACGGCGAACGGCATCGACTCGAAGTAGTTCATGCCGTTCGAGCGTGCCGCGCTGAAGTAGAGGCTCCCGTGGTAGGGATGGGCGAACATGTTGGTCTTGAAGTGGTTGTCATCGTAGAAGAAGCCGCTGGAGATGTTCTTCCACCAGCTCCTCGGATTGACAGCCGTGAAGTTGCCGCCCCGGATGTACTCGTTGAAGAACCAGACGACCGCGTTGATTCCCGCCACCTGGCCGACCGCCATCCCCGGGTTGCGCTTCGCGCCCCAGACGTCGTAGCGGTCCCCCTTGGTATCGTCCTGCTTGTCGTCTGCAGATGGGGTCGTCGGGTCGTCGGCGACCGGTGGCTCGCTTCCGCTGTCGAACATCCCGTCGAACAGCAGGGCCGTACCGCGCGCATCGGCCATCAGACGGCCACGGTTGGTCAGGCCCACTCCGGCCTGAGCCCTCTTGCCGGCCAGCGTGACGGCGCCCGGCGGGAAGAAGTCCGAGAGGCGAGCCGTGTCGCTCGGCGCCTGCACCCGTGCGCCGAAGGCGATCGCGCCCTCTGAGGCCCGAGGACCCGCTTCCTGGGCCAGCGGCATCGACGGAAACGCCGCCAAGACCATCGCGGCGACCAATGTCGCTCTACCGAGCCGGCTCATGGGAACCACACCACGCCGGCGCGGAAGCCGAGCTCGGTGCCGGACGAGAGGCCCGCGAGCCCCAGCAGCGGGATGTCCAGGTCCTCCGTTGAGAAGGCCGAGAACAGTCCGGCCACATCGATCCCGAAGTTCTTCGTCACCCAGAACTCCGAGCCGACCGCCAGGCCTCCCTGAAAGCCGTCGCGGCCGGGCGCCGGATTCTCCCCAGGCGGTACGTCGGGAGGCGGCGGGTTGGGATCGAACACGGGCCCCTCGGGCCGCCAGCGCGTGATCCCGGCCCTCACCTGGGCGTAAGGCTGGAAGAGGTTCCCTCGAAGGAAGAGGAACGTTCCGAACAGCTGGAACTCCAGTTGGCTTACGCTCTCGCTCTCGAACGGCTCGATGACCTCGTAGGAGGCGACGTGGACCGAGACGCCGAGCCGCCACCAGCTCGGCTGGTACCAGATGGACCCCTCGGCAGGGATGCCGCTGGTCAGAAACTCGCCGTAGTCGCCACCGATCGACGACCAGCCGAGCGAACCGCTGAACCCGAACCCCTTCCTGTTCTCCTGCTGACCGAACAGGTCGCCGGCGTTGATCGCCAGGGCGAGGCCGACGCAGATTAGCGAAAGGCGCGGCAGACGGGGCCGTACGGTCGCAGTGATTTCAGAGCCTCCCGGGAAGCCGTAATTGCATATCCTATTAACACGATGTAGGCAGCCACGCCAGTGCCGAAAACGAATACCTCAAGGGAACTCGACAGGATGAACCGGGCAAGATGACCGAGACCGCAGGAACGGCCATCCCTCGCCTCTTGGACGAGCACGGCGACCAGATCTACCGGCTCGGATTGCAGGTGTGCGGAGACCCACAGACGGCGGAAGATCTGGTACAAGAGACGTTCATCCGGGCCTACCGGGGGTGGGACGGATTCGAGGGCCGCTCCAAGGCATCCACCTGGCTGTACACGATCGCGGCACGCACCTGTCAGCGAATGAAACGGAAGCGGGCCGGCGAGCCGCGGCACCTGGAGTCGCTCGCCGAGCTTCTACCCACACGCGACGACGGCGTGCTGACGGCCGTCGACGACGAGCATCCCCTGGATGAGCTCGACCGGGAGAGAGTACGGGAGAGCGTCCAGCGTGCGATCGGCGAGCTCCCGCACGCCTTTCGTATCCCACTGGTTCTCAAGGAGATGGCCGATCTCTCTGTGGCGGAAATCGCCTCCATCATGGGTCTGACCGAGGGGACGATCAAGACGCGTCTTTACCGGGCGAGGATGAAGCTGCGCCGGGTCCTGAGCGCCGAGCTTCCGACCCGGACCGGCTCGCCTCCGGACCACGCACGGCGGGAATGCCTCGACCTGCTGAAGGCCAAGCAGGATGCGCTCGACAAGGGCGTTCCCTTCCCCGTGCCTCAGGAATCCGTTTGCGAACGCTGTCGCTCCCTCTTCCTTTCATTGGACATGGCCCACGAGGCGTGCCAGCGCATCTCGGGCGGAGACCTCCCGCCCGCCGTCCGTGCCGTCCTAACGGAGAGGTTCGCCGAAATGTGATGCGCAGGATGTACAGGATGTAATGGACAGGATACGACGGCTCCGGGAACCTCGAGCCGTCGACGTGTCTCCCAAGCATCGTAAACGCTCCACGACGAGCGCCCGAGGCGTGGGACGAAGCCACAAGGAGACCCGAGCCCATGATCGAAACCCTCTCGCAACCTTGGCCCTGGTGGGTCGCCGGACCGCTGATCGGCCTCATCGTGCCGCTTCTTCTCTTGATCGGCAGCAAGCAGTTCGGGCTGTCTACCAGCTTCCGGCAGATCTGTGCGGCGACCGCTCCTGGTCAGATCGAGTACTTCCGCTACGACTGGAAGCGGGGGATGTGGCGGCTGGCGCTCATCGTCGGGATCATCGGCGGCGCTGCGATCGGAGCGACGTGGCTGGCCAGTCCCGATCCCGTCATCGGCATCTCAGAGGCAACCAACTCGGATCTCGCGGCGCTCGGCATCACGGATTTCAGAGGCATGGTCCCGAGCGAGTTCATCAGCTGGGGTGGGCTCCTCACGCTGCCCGGCTTCGTGATGGTCGTCGTGGGCGGCTTTTTCGTCGGCTTCGGCGCCCGCTACGCGGATGGCTGCACCTCGGGTCACGCGATCAGCGGCCTCTCGACCTTTCAGTTCTCATCGCTGATCGCCGTGTTGGGCTTCTTCGCGGGCGGCCTCGTGGCGACGCACCTCCTGCTCCCGCTCGTCTTCCGCGCCGGGTGATCCGATGAGCGAGAAAAAAGGACTGCTGCCCTACTTGATCCTGGGAGCCTTTCTCGGAACCGTCTTCACCAAGGGCGAGGTGATCTCCTGGTTCCGGATCCAGGAGATGTTCCGCTTCCAGAGCTTTCATATGTACGGGATCATCGGATCCGCGGTCGCCGTGGCGGCGTTGGCGACATGGCTGATCAAGCGCCACGAGCTGCGGACCCTGGACGGCGAGGAGATCGAGACGAAGGTGAAGCCCTCGGCCGGCCTCAACTATCGCTACTGGATCGGGGGCTCGCTGTTCGGGCTCGGCTGGGGCCTGCTGGGCGCATGCCCCGGACCGATCTACGCACTTATCGGGAACGGCATCACGGTGATGTTCGTGGCGCTGTTCGCCGCTCTGGCCGGCGCGTGGGCCTACGGCTACTTCGCGCCCCGGCTGCCGCACCACTAAACGACTGAACGACCGAACCAACGCAACGACAGCCCCGAGGAGACCGAACCATGCTCTTGAGACAGATCTTCGACGACAAGCTCGCGCAGTACGCCTACCTGGTCGGCTGCCAGGCCACGGGCGAGGCCCTGATCATAGACCCGGAGCGCGACATCGACCGCTACGTCGAGCTGGCCGAATCCGAGGGGCTGACGATCACGGCGGTTACCGAGACGCACATCCATGCCGACTTCCTCTCCGGGGCTCGCGAGTTCGCCGAGCGCTTCGGGGCGAAGCTCTATCTCTCCGATGAGGGGGATGCGAACTGGAAGTACGAGTGGGTCAAGGACGGCGATTACGACTATGTGCTCCTGAAGGACGGCGACAGCTTCCGCATCGGCAACATCAGCGTGCAAGCCGTTCACACGCCGGGCCACACGCCCGAACACGTGGTCTTCCTGATCACCGACGAGGGAGGGGGCGCGAATGAGCCGATCGGGATGGCGAGCGGCGACTTCGTCTTCGTGGGCGACCTGGGCCGGCCGGACCTGCTGGAAACGGCTGCCAAGGTCGAGGGGATGATGGAGCCGTCGGCCCGTCGGCTTTACTCCTCGGTCCAGGGCTTTCTTGAGCTGCCCGACTACCTCCAGGTCTGGCCCGCCCATGGGGCCGGCTCGGCCTGCGGTAAGGCGCTGGGTGCCGTGCCGGAGACGACCGTCGGCTACGAGAGGCGGTTCAGCCCGGCGATCGAGGCCGCGAAGCGGGGCGAGGACGCCTTCGTGGATTTCATCCTCACGGGCCAGCCGGAGCCTCCGACCTACTTCGCCCGCATGAAGCGCGACAATAAGCTCGGTGCCCCGGTCCTCGGCGACCTTCCGTCCCCACGCAAGCTCGCCCGCACGGAGCTCGAGAAGCTCTCGGGGCGTGAGGACCTTCTGGTGATCGATACCCGGCTGGACCGGGACGCCTACATGGCCCGTCACCTCAAGGGCTCGCTCTACGCCCCGCTGGACCGGGCGTTCAGCCAGGTCGTCGGCTCGCTGGTCGAAGACGAGACGACGCCGCTCTTCCTGGTGGTCCGCGAGGAGGACCTGGACGAGGCGGTCCGGGATCTCGTGCGGATCGGCTACGACAATGTGGCCGGGTTCGTGGAGCCGGAGGCGCTGGAGGCCTACTTCATCGACGGCGGCGCCTACGAGTCGATCGACGTGATCGACTTCAAGGACCTGGAGACGGCCCGCAAGGACGAGGGGGCGCTCCCGCTTGACGTACGCTTCTCCTCCGAGTTCGGTGAGGGCCGCGTCCCGGGGGCGCTCAACACGTCGTACACGAGGCTTCCGGAGTACGAGGCCCGCATTCCCCAGGACGAGACGCTGCTCGTCTACTGCCGGACCGGGTCCCGGGCGGCGGCTGCCGCATCGTACCTGATGCGGCAGGGATTCGACGTGCGCTACGTGGACGACCTGATTGCCGATTACCCGGCGATCGGCCCGCTGGAGAAGACCGAGCCGGCAGAGCCCGTAGCGGTCTGAGCGGGCACCCCGCTGGGGGTCCGCCCATGGCACCGCTCCTGAGGCGACTCGCCCCGATCGCGGGCGAGCTGGCGTCGTACGATCGCGGCAAGCTGAGAGGTGATCTCTCCGCGGGCCTGACGGTGGGGGTCATGCTCATCCCGCAGGGGATGGCGTATGCCCTCATCGCCGGACTGGAGCCGATTTACGGGCTCTACGCGGCGCTGACGCCCCTCGCAGTGTACGCGGCATTCGGCACGTCGCGCCCGCTCTCGGTCGGGCCGGTGGCGATGGTCTCCCTGCTGGTCGCCGCGGGAGTAGCTCCTCTCGCCGAAGCCGATCCGGCACGCTACGTCGCCCTCGCCATCCTCCTGGCCCTCATGGTGGGCGTGATCCAGCTCGCGCTCGGGCTCGCCCGCTTCGGCTTCCTGGTGAACTTCCTCTCGCACCCGGTGCTCACCGGCTTCACGGCCGCGGCGGCGCTCATCATCGGGTTCAGCCAGCTGAAGCACCTGCTGGGGATTTCGCTCCCGCGATCCACCCATGTCCACACCATCATCGCGGGCGCCGTCCAGCAGGCCGGCTCTACCCACGCGATCACGTTGGCGATCGGCGTCGTCGCCATCGTGATCCTCGTGGCACTCAGGCGATGGAAGCCGAGCTTCCCGGCCCCGCTCGCCGTCGTCGTGCTGGGAACGGTCGCGGTCGGGACGCTCTCGCTCGACGCGGCCGGCGTCCGGATCGTGACCGAGGTGCCGCGAGGCCTCCCGCTTCCGGAGCTTCCGCGCGTGAGCGCCGCGGACCTTCAGGCGCTGCTGCCGACCGCCCTGATCATCTCGATGGTGGGCTTCATGGAGTCGATCGCCGTCGCGAAGGTGTACGCCAGCCGCGACCGCTACGAGGTGGACGCGAGCCAGGAACTGGTGGCCCTCGGGCTGGCTAACATGGTGGGCTCCGTCTTCCGGGCCTACCCGACGACGGGCGGCTTCTCCCGTACGGCAGTCAACGATCGGGCCGGCGCTCGTACGCCGCTCTCCTCGCTCTTCGCCGCCGGCGTCATCTCCCTGACGCTGCTGTTCCTGACCCCGCTCTTCTACTACCTGCCGAACGCCGTTCTCGCGGCGATCGTCATGGTGGCCGTGTCGGGGTTGGTCGACTGGAGGGAGGCGCGCTTCCTGTGGCACGTGAAGCGCCGGGACTTCTTCCTGATGGCCATGACGTTCGCGGCGACGCTGGCCCTGGGGATCGAGCAGGGCATTCTACTGGGCGTCGTGGCCTCCCTCATCGTCCTCGTGCACGAGAGCTACAGGCCTCACACGGCGGTCATGGGCCGGCTGCCGGGCACGGCGACGTTCCGAAACGTCCGCCGACACCCCGAGGCGCTCGTTCGGAGCGGCGTCGTCGTCTTTCGGGTTGACGCCCCCCTCTTCTTCGGGAACGCCGGCTTCCTCAAGGACAAGCTGAGGGAGATAGCGGGTCGTGACCCGGCGCTCGACACGCTCGTTCTCGACGCCTACCCGGTGAATCAGATCGACTCGACGGCCGCCCACGCTCTGAAGGAGATCGTCGAGGAGTTCCGGGCCGCCGGGATCCGCTTCTTCTTCGTCGGAGTGAAGGGCCCGGTTCGAGACGTCCTCGAGAAAGCGGGCATCGTGAATCTGGTGGGCGCCGACCACTTCTTCTTCGAGGTTCACCAGGCGACCGAGGCGGCCGAAGCGGAAGCGTCGCTAAGACCAGATCCCGATCCCTCTCCCGACCTCAGGCCATCGCCGGCCGCCGTCTAGGGTCGAAGCGCCCCGAGCCGACCGCTCAGCTCGGCGAGCCCTGAGCTCGTGCCCGGCCGCGGCCCGCCGTCCAGTCACGGAGCGCCTCGTCGCTCAGCGGCGGCGAGAGGTGGAAGCCCTGCCCGGTGGGGCAGCCCAAGGCCTTTAGGCCCCTCAACTCGCCGCTGTTCTCGATCCCCACGGCGGTGACCTCGAGACCCAAGCCGGAGGCCAGCCCGACGAACGAGGCGACGGCCGCGGAGGTGCTCTCGCTGCCGAACGGGCTGAAGCCGAGGCGCCGGTTGATCTTGATGGCGTCCACGGGCAGACGCCGCAGAGCCCCCAGGGCACCGAAGCGCTCGCCGAAGCCGTCGATCGCGACGGCGATGCCGAGGTCTCGAAGCCGCCTGAGCGGTTTGCGGGCCCTGAACCAGGTCGCCTCATCCACCTCGATCCTCAGCCGGGCCGGGAGGGCTCCCGTCGAGTCCAGGATGCGGGTCACTTCAGCGACGAAATCGGGCAGCTCGAACTGCGACCGAGAGAGGTTCACCGAGACCCAGGCGTCCCGGAGAGGGGGCGGCTCGTTCTCCCAGGAGCGCAGGTCCGCGCACACCTTCCGAAGAACCCATTGCCCGAGCGGATGGATCAGCCCGCTCTCCTCCGCCAGTGTCAGAAAGTCGTGCGGGAAAAGGAGACCGCGTCCGGGATGCTCCCAGCGCAGCAGCGCCTCCAGCCCCACCAGCCGATCGGTGTGAAGATCCAGGACCGGCTGGTAGTGGACCCGGAACTCCGCGTCTTCCAGCGCCTGGCGCAGCCGACCTCGGCCGCCCGTCGCGCCGGGGAGCTCGACGGCGGCAGCCTGCCCGGCCGGCTCGAACGGGGCGCTCGGGTCCAGGCTCGCGCGGTGCCTGGCCTCGTCGGCCAGTCGGCCCAGATCGGCGGAGGTCAACGCCCCGGCCTCGCTGATCGCGCTCGCCACCCGGACTCTCAGCTCCACCTCCCCCCCGTCGACCGTGAAAGGCACCTCGAAGGCAGCCGAGATCCGCGCCGCCGCGCGCAGAACACCGCCTCTCTTCTCGACCTGCTCGAGCACCGCCATGAACGCATCGTCCCCGAGACGCACGAGGGTGTCTTCCTGCCTCAGCGTGCCCTGCAGGCGCTTGCCGACGGCAGCCAGAAGCCTGTCTCCGGCCGCCCACCCCAACTCTTCGTTGACGGAGCGAAAGTCCACGACGTCCACGACCAGGACGGCCACCGCCATCCTCGCCCGCTTCGCTCGGGCGAGGGCATGCTCGAGTCGATCGAGGAGCAGCAGGTGGTTGCCGAGGCCGGTGACGGGGTCGTGAAGAGCGAGGTGGGTCAGATGCTGCCGCGCCTCGAATCGCTCGGTCACGTCGCCGGCGACACCGAGCCACCGGACCGAGCCGTCGGCCGGGGCCGACATCGACAGGCAACGCTCGGCGATCCAGCGAATCGTCCCATCCGGACGGACGATTCGGTACTCGAGCTCTCCCGGCGGAGTCGCCGCTTCCACGCGCCGGCGGTCCTCGGGGTGAACGGTCGCCAGGAACGGCCCGAAGCCGGCGTAAAGCGGCTCGCGGCTCCGGCCCCAGACGCTCTCGTAGGCGGGGCTCACATATATGAACCGGCCTGTCCCGGCATCCCGAATCCAGAACACCTCACGCATCGAGTCGACCAGGTCGCCGAACCGACGCTCGCTCTCCTCCAGTGTGTGCCTGGGCGGGCGCCTCTGGAGCGCCATCAGCCTCCAGGCGAGCAGGAGCGTGATGAGGAGAGCCAGGCCTGCCAGCCAGGTCACCCCACGCATGACAGGCTCCTGCAACGCCAGAAGCCGGGTCAGGCGGTCCAGCCGGGCCGTCTCGATTCCGGCGAGCGTCGCGCCGAGACGCTCGGCAGCCAGCGTCGCGCCATCGTACAACTCCAGCTGCGCCGGCATGCGGCGGAGAAACTCGGGCGCGAAGCCCGGCTCCTCGAGGAGGAGGCGCTCCTGGTCGATGTGCCAGGCGGCGGCCCGGGTTCGCACATCGCTCAGCTGGGCCACGCTCTGCGCGCCCAGGCGCCGGGCCAGCGGCGCGAGCTGCAGGAGGATGGAGTCCTCACGGGCCCGCGCCTGGCCGTATCGCTCTTTGTTCCTTACGTCGCGGTCGAGCAGGTATCCGCGCACGGCAGCGGCTTCCCGATCCAGCGTCGCGCCCAGATCCGCCGTCAGCGAGCGAGCCGGCCGGACGACCTCCTCGAGCTCGGTACGGTCCTCGAGGACACGCTGTTGAAGGCGTCGCGGAACCAGCGTCGTCAAGAGGATGGCGGCGGCAAGAAAGAGGACCGCGGCAAGGAGAGGGAAGATCCTGCCGAGCCGGCGCCAAGTGGCGGACGCGGCTCTACTGGCCGGCCCCATTCGATCTCCCTCGGTCATTCAACCGGTGAGCACCCCAGCGCGAGAAAGCGGCAGCGTCGAGCGACTGCTGCCATCATGGGAGGCGATATCCAATGTGGCAAGCTCGAACCTGGTGTTGCGCTTCGGCGATCCGGGCCGACAATCTTATCGGTGATCGCATACCTCGGGCGGCCGCACGACTCCGGTCCGCCCCTAACTGGCTCAAAAGATCCGATGGCGACAAGTAGAGAATCTCAAGGCACACAAAAGCTGACCCGGAACGACTGGCTTGCCGCGGCGCTCGACGCCCTGGTGAGCTCCGGCAGCGAAGGGGTTCACGTGGAACCGCTGGCCGCGTCCCTGGGTGTGACCAAGGGGAGCTTCTACTGGCATTTCGAGGACCTGCAGGACCTGCTCTCCAGCGTGATCGACTACTGGGCCGAGACGATGCTCGGCGCCGTGCGCAGCCACGACGAGCTGACTGGCTCCCCGGAAGAGAACCTCCTCCGAGTGATGGAAGACATCGCCCGTGAAGATCGTGGGCGCTACGAGGCGGTCATGCGCACCTGGGCCAAGTGCGACAAACGTGCCGAGCAGGCCGTCGCACAAGTGGACGACGCCAGGATGAAGTGGACCGTCGGCCTCTTCAGGGACATGGGGTTTTCGCCCGATCAAGCGGAGATTCGCGGGCGGATGATGGTGCTCTACGAGTATGGAGAGGCGCAGTACTCGCTCCGGGCCTCGCTCGACCAGCGGCTCGAGTGGGTGAAGCTCCGGCACGAGATCCTGACGCGCGGAGCATCGTAGCGGCGGGCCACCGCCGGGCAGGGAAGCCACGGGCCAGGCCGGTGCTCCGAATATAGGGCCCTCGGCGAGCTGTCCTCATCCTCCTTCCGTCCGGCCCTCGACAAGCGGCCCTCGATCCCGCCAATTGGACCACCTACGCGTGGGTACGGTTTGGCATCGATCCTTTAGTTGGAAAAGGACGTTTCGATGTACGGGCTCCTTACTCGGCGCCACGTCGGGGGCATCACTTCTCTGGCTACTGCGCTTTCGGCCATCCTGCTGATTCCCTCACCCGGCACGGCACAGGAGGGAGCTCTGGTGCCGGTGCGCGCTGCGCCCGTGACGATCGCGGTCGTGGAGGACGGCCCATCCCCCGGCGACAGTGTCCTGGCCAGCATCGAGCGAGAGGTGACGGCCATCCTCGCCGCGCGGGGCGAGCGGGCGATCTTCAAGAGGTCCCCGGCGTTCGACGCGGGCTGGAACCCCGATCGGATGGAACCGGCTCTCCGGGCGGCACTGGACGATCCGGAGATCGACGCCATCGTCGCTCCGGGCGCCTTGATCACGCAGGCCGCGGCGCGAATCGAACTCGACAAGCCGGTGATCAGCGCCTACGTGCAGCGGCTGGACTTCTTCAAGATCGCCGACGTGCGCGGCGATCGTTCGGCCTGGCCGAACCTCAACTTCATGTTGATCGCCAACCGCGCCGAAGGCGACATCCGGGAGCTGCTCGAGCTGGTTCCGACCAAGCGGATTCACGTGCTGATCGACGCCGCCGTGCTCGACCAGCTCACGCTGCTGCTCGCAGAGATGGAAGAGCTCGAGGTCGCGACGGAGACCGAGCTGATCCCGGTGCCGGTGACGACGGACGTCGAGGCCGCCCTGGCGGCCATCGGCGAGGCCGAAGCCGCCATCCTCACGCGCCTTCCCCGGCTGACGCTGGACGAGCACGTGCGTTTGATACAGGGCATGAACGCGCGCCGGATCCCGACGTTCAGCATCGAGGGACATGGCGACGTCGTGCAGGGCGCGCTGGCGGCCCGCACGCCGGAGCTCACGACCGTCGCCGCACGGCGCGTAGCCGTCAACATCAGCGAGCTGATGCGCGGCGCGTCGATGGACGACCTCCCGATCCTCGTCTCCGCCGACCCTCGCCTGCTCATGAACGCGGAGACGGCCGTCCAGATCGGCTACCGGCCCAGCGTAGTCACGATGGCGCTGGCCACGTGGGTCAACGAGGGCGCTCTCGAGCCAACCGCGGAGCCGCTCGTCTTCTCCCAGGTGCTGCGGCTCGCGGAGCAGGGTAACCTCAAGCTGGCGATCCAGGCGCAGGACATCGTGACGGCCGAAAAGGAGCGTGGCCTCGCGCTCAGCCCGATCCTTCCGCAGATCGGCGCCATCGGAGAGCTCAGCGGACTCAGCCAGAACTTCCTGGAGGGAGTCGTGCCGGACCGGGTCGCCAGCGCGGGGATTCGGGCCAGTCAGATGATCTACGATGACGCGACGATCAGCGACTACCGCACCTCCGAACGCCTCGTCGAGAGCACGGAGCGGATCTACGATGCGGCGCGGCTCGAGACGTTCGACCAATCCGGCACGGAGTACCTCCGCTACGCCCTCTCGCAGATCCTCTACCGAATCGACCTAGGAAACCTGAGGGTCACGCAGGAGAACCTCGAGCTGGCCAAGTTCCGGGCCGAGGTCGGGTATTCGGGACGGGACGAGGTGTACCGCTGGGAGGCGGAGGTGGCGAAGATGCAGAGCCGGCTGTTCTCCAGCCTCGCCCTGATCGAAACGGAGAGGATACGCCTCAACCAGATCCTCGCCGTGGCGCAGGATCGTAGATGGCAACCGCAGGAGGTGGAGGAGCCGGAGGAGCAGTTCCCATTCTTCGTCGAGGTCCTCACTCCCCTGTTCGCCGACGCCGGGGAGCTGGAGAGGTTTCGGGCCCTAGCCGTACAGTTCGCGCGGGAGCAGGACCCCGAGCTTCAGGCGGTCCAGAAGCAGATCGAGGCGCAGGGTATCCAGGTCGGCCAGCGGAAGCGGAGGTGGTACCTCCCATCACTCTCGGCCGGGTTCTCTTGGGACTACCAGATCGACCGCCAGCCGCAGCTGGAAGGCATCGAGCAAGACTTGTGGGCCTTCAACGTCACGGCCACCTATCCGCTCTTCCAGGGAGCGTCGCGGGCCTACGACGTGGGCCGGACCAGCTCCGAGCTCGAGCGGCTGTACCGGGAGGAGCGACTGGTCGGCGACATCGTCGAGCGACAGATGCGCACCGCGCTCCGTCAGCTGGAGAGCTCCTATCCGACCATCACTTTCAACCGGCGCCAAGCCGAGGCGGCGCGGCGAAACTTCGAGCTCGTGCAGGACAAGTACGCCCAGGGGCTCGTCAACGTGACCGATCTGCTCTCGGCCCAGAACGAGAGCTTCGTGGCCATGCAGGGAGCCGCTGCGGCGGTCTATGCGTTCCTCATCGACCTGGTGAACTTCCAGCGCGCCCTCGCCTGGTTCGAGGACGACCGGACCCCGGAGGAGCGCGAGCAGTTTCGTCAGCGGATCGACGCCGCCCTGGGCGCGAACTGAGCGCGGCCGTCCTGGGCAGCGTTTTTGGACGAACAACCAGCAACTGGATGACAAACGGATCGACACCGTGAGGCGAAGAGCAGGAACCATGACCAGACTGCCGGCAGTACAGAGAGGCCTCCTATTCCCGCTCGCTAGCGTTCTACTTGCGACAGCCGGATGCGGCGGCGGCGAACCGGCCGAGCCACCTCCCGTCGCGCGCCCGATCAGCACGATGGTGGTGGGCGGGATGAGCGGCGGCCGTCTCACCTTCCCGGGTACGACCCAAGCGGCCGACCGCGCCGAGCTTTCGTTCCGTGTCGCCGGGCCGCTCATCGAGTTCCCGGTCAACGAGGGAGATCAAGTCACGCAGGGGCAGCTCCTCGCCCGCATCGACCCGCGGGACTACCGAATCGCGCTCGCCGAGGCCAAGGCGTCCTACGACCAGGCCGAGGCGGACGCACAACGCTACCGGCGTCTCTACGAGCGGGAGGCGGTGCCGCTGGCGGACCTGGAGCTGGCCACCGCGCGTCGCGACGTGGCCAGAGCCCGCTTCGAGCAGGCGGAGGCCGACCTCAGCGATACCGATCTCCGTGCCCCGTTCACGGGCCAAGTCGGGATCACGTACGTCGAGAACTTCGAGGACGTGCTGGCCAAGGAGCCGATCCTGAGCCTGCACGACGTCGGCGAGGTCGAGATCGTGATCAACGTCCCCGAGTCGATCATGGCTACGATACGCGCAGGAACACGTCCGACCATCGTGACCACCTTCGACGTCGCTCCCGACCGCTCCTACCCGATGCAAATCAAGGAATTCTCGGTCGCCGCCGATCCCGCCACTCAGACCTTCCCGATCACGTTCACGATGCCTCAGCCGACCGATCTGAACGTGCTCCCCGGGATGACGGCGCTCGTTATCGTCTCCGACCTCCGACTCGACGAGGGCGAGACCGTACCGATCACCGTTCCGGCGCACGCCGTCATCTCGGACCCCTCCGGGGGCGCACTGGTGTGGGTCGTCGACACCGAGGCCAGGACGGTCCACCGCCGCGACGTTCGTGTCGGGCCGGTGACGGGGACCCAGAGCATCGTCGTGCTGGACGGATTGACGCCGGGCGAGACGATCGCCGTGGCCGGCGTCTACCAGCTCGAGGAAGGCCAGGAAATCCGCCTGTTGGACAGCTAACCGAGAAGGACGCACCTGCTTGATGAATATCGCCGAGCTCGCCATCCGGAAGAGCACGATCACCTGGACGCTCTCCATCCTGCTTCTGGTGGTCGGCTACAAGTCCTTCAACAGCCTCCCCCGGCTCGAGGATCCCGAGTTCACGATCAAGGATGCGATCATCTCGACGCCCTACCCGGGTGCCTCGGCGAAAGAAGTCGAAGAGGAGGTCTCCGACGTCATCGAGCGGGCCGTGCAGGAGCTGGGACAGCTGAAGCGCGTGCAATCCACGAACACCCGGGGGATGTCGTCGGTCAAGGCGACGATCAAGGACCAGTACGACGCCGCCGCCCTGCCTCAGGTATGGGACGAGCTGCGCCGGAAGGTGAACGACTACCAGAGCCGCCTGCCGCCCGGGGCCGGCCCATCGATCGTCAACGACGACTTCGGCGACGTGTACGGCGTGTACGCGGTGCTCACGGGCGAGGGCTATACGATGGCCGAGCTGTACGAGTACGCGAAGCTCCTCCGGCGGGAGCTCCTGCTCGTACAGGACGTCAAGCGGGTCATCCTGTGGGGGAATGTTCCCGAGACGATCTTCATCGAGATGTCGCGGGCCAAGATGGCCGCGCTCCAGATCTCGCAGGATGACATCTTCCGCGCGCTGCAGGCGAGGAACCTGCCGGCCGACGCGGGCCGGATCGAGCTCGGAACCGACTTCATCGCGATCGTTCCGACGGGCGAGTTCCAGTCCGAGAAGGAGTTCGGCGAGCTCCTGATCACCACCCGGGGAGGAGAGGGCCAGCTCGTCTTTCTGAGGGACGTGGCCAGCGTCCGGCGCGGGTACCGGGATCCCCCCACCCAGATCATCCGCCACGACGGGAAGCAGGGGATCGGAATCGGTATCTCCACGGTCAAGGGCGGAAACGTCGTGACGATGGGCGAGGCGCTGCAGCGGAAGTTCGAGCAGCTGCGGGCCCAGACACCGATCGGCATGGATATCGGAGCCGTATCGCTGCAATCGGAGGCCGTGACGGCGGCGATCGGCGGTTTCATGGTGAACCTGCTCGAGGCCGTGGCGATCGTGTTCGTCGTGCTGATGATCTTCATGGGCTTGCGGAGCGGTGCGCTTATCGGAGGCATCCTCTTCCTCACGATCTTCGGCACCTTCGTCTTCATGCAGCTGCAGGGAGTGATGCTCGAGCGGATCTCGCTCGGGGCGCTGATCATCGCCCTCGGCATGTTGGTCGACAACGCCATCGTGATCGTCGACGGGATGCAGGTCCGGATCGAGCAGGGGATGGATCGCATCAAGGCCGCCTCGGAGGTCGTCGGCCAGAACATGATTCCGCTCCTCGGCGCGACGGTGATCGCGGTCCTCGCCTTCGCGTCGATCGGTACCTCCCAGGACAGCACGGGCGAGTACACCCGGTCGCTCTACACCGTCATCCTCATCTCGCTGATGCTGAGCTGGGTGACGGCCATCACGACCACGCCGCTGCTCGCCAAGATCTTCCTCAAGGGCAAGAAGGAGGAGAAGCCGGGAGAGGAGCCCAAGGATCCCTATGGCGGCAAGTTCTACCAGGGCTACAAGGCCTTTCTCTCGGGCGCGATCCGCCGACGCTGGGTCACCGTGGGCGTCATCGTGGGGATCTTCCTCGTCTCCCTCTGGGGGTTCGGCTACGTCAGCAACATGTTCTTCCCGAACTCCACCCGGCCCCAGTTCTTCGCCGACATCTGGCTGCCCGAAGGCACCCACATCCGGGATACCGAGCGCGAGCTCGCGAGGGCTGAGGAGTACTTCACGGGCCTGGACGGGGTGACGCACGTCTCGACCGCGATCGGAGGCGGAGACCTGCGCTTTCTTCTCACCTACACGCCCAACCCCGCCAGCTCGGCTTTCGGCGCCATGTTCGTGGATGTGGACGACTGGACGATCATCGACTCGCTGCAGGTCAAGACCCAGCGGGAGCTCCAGGAGATCCTTCCGGAAGCGATCGTCAACATCCGGAAGTTCCGCCTTGGCCCCGGGGAGGGTGGCCAGATCCAGCTCCGCATCAGCGGTCGGGACGGGACGGTGCTGCGCGAGATGGCTGCGACGGCGAAGGAGATCCTTCGTGAGGAGGGCGGAAAGGGGATCCGGGACGAGTGGCGTGAGCAGGTGAAGACCGTCCGGCCGCTGATGGCCGATGCACAGGCGCGGCAGCTCGGCATCGATCGGCCCGAGCTGGCGCAGCAGCTACGCGCCGCGTTCGAGGGAACGCAGACCGGTGTCTACCGCGAGCGCGACGAGCTCCTGCCGATCGTGGCGCGGGCGCCGGACTACGAGCGCGACGACGTGGACAACATCCGCGATCTTCAGATCTGGAGCCCGGCGGCCGGCCGAAACATCCCGATGCGTCAGGTGCTCGCGGGCTTCGAGACGGTTTGGGAGGATGCCACCGTCTTCCGCTGGAACCGATCGCGCACGATCCGGGTTCACGCCGACCCGGACGGTGAGCTGGCCGCCGACCTGTTCAACCGCGCGAAGCCACGCATCGAGCGGGCGCTCAACATCGATCTGGCCGCCTATACAGGAAAGAACTTCGGGGACAGAGATCCTCTCGAGACACTGACCGCCACGACGATCCCGATCGTCGAGATGGACCAGATCCCGATCAAGGACATGCCCGGCTACTTCATCGCCTGGGGCGGCGAGGCGGAGGACAGCGCCCGGGCCCAGGCAGGTCTGGCGCGTACGCTGCCGATCTCGCTGGCGATCATCGGCGTGACGGCAGGGCTGCTGCTCTTCCGGCAACCGTTCGGGTTCATGGCGCTGCTCGGATTCCTGAGCCTGATCGGGATGCTGATCAAGAACTCCATCGTCCTCGTCGAGGAGATGGACCGCCAGATAGAAACGGGGAAGAACCGCTTCCACGCCGTCGTGGACTCGGGCGTGGCGCGGATGCGGCCCGTGATGATGGCCGCGGCCACCACGATCCTCGGGATGATCCCGCTCCTTACGGACGCCTTCTTCGTCTCGATGGCGGTGACGATCATGGGCGGACTCTTCGTGGCCACGGTGCTCACCTTGATCGTCGTTCCCGTGCTCTACACGATCTTCTTCCGGATCCCGTACGGCGGGGACGGAGAGCCCGAGGGGGTCCGGGTCACAGCGAGTCCGGTAGCGCCGTCGCCCTCCGAGACACCGGCGCCGGCTTGATCGAGCGGCACCTGTGTGCATCTTGTCGAGCGGGCCACCGGCCGACGCTGATGGACCGAGTTCACGCGAAAGGATGACCATGTTCAGGGACAGAAGCTCTACGGTCCGTGCACGCTGTGGCTCGGCTGCCGCTCTGGCGTTGGCACTGGCCCTCGTGCTGCCGGGCTGCGGACCGATGGAGGTCCGGGTGCCACGTGTGGCGCAGCCCAGCACCGGCAAGTTCCAATACGGCAAGTTCGTCTGGTTCGACCTGGCCACCAGCGATGTCGATGCGGCGAAGCGCTTCTACGGGGAGCTGCTCGGGTGGAAGTTCTCCGATCTGGCGCAGGGAGATGCAGGTTACACCGTCGTCGAGAACCGCAGCCGCATGATCGGAGGGATCGTGGCCGACCCTGAGGCGGGCGACGCGTCGCTGTGGATCGGATCGATCTCGGTCCCGGACGTGGACCGCGCGGCCGAGCAGACGAGGGAGGCCGGGGGCGTCGTTCACGATCCACCGCAGGAGCTCTTGGATCGCGGCCGGACGACCTTCGTCACCGACCCCCAGGGAGCGGCCGTGTCGTTCCTGCGGGCGAGTGGTGGGGATCCTCCCGATCGGGAGCCGGCAGCGGGTGACTTCGGGTGGGTCGAGCTCTGGACGTCCGATCTTGCCGGCTCGCTCGCCTTCTATGTCTCGCTCGGTTACACGGCCGGCGGACTCCAGATCAGGGGCGAGGAGCCGTACCGCGTCCTCAAGGTGGCCGGCGAGCCGCAGGCGGGAGTGGTCGAGCTGGAGAGGGGAGACGCGGGATCGGGATGGCTACCCTACGTGGCGGTCGACGACCTCGCCGCCACCCTGGAGAGAACCGTGGCGCTAGGAGGCCAGGTAGTCGTCGATCCTGATCCCGAGTTCGCCGAGGGCCAGGCTGCCGTCATCGTCGATCCAACCGGCGCTGCGCTCGCCGTCTTCGTCGCAGAGTGAGGGAGGAAGCCAGAATGAGATCCTTACGGAACCTGCTCTTCATTATCGTCGCTCTCGGATTGCTCGCCCCGGCTCTGGCAGGATGCTCCAACAACGTACGAAGCACGCCCGTTCATTATTCGGTAGGAGTCGGCGTGGGCGGCCCCTGGTGGGGCTACGGCCCCCGCTACGGCTACGGCGGACCCATCTACGTCGGTGGCGGTGGTGGTGGCGGCTATCCCGACGTGGACATCCCCGAGGCAACGCCGCTTCCGTCGGCGGGCTTCGACGACTACGGCGGCTTCGACGACTTCTGATCGGGCACCCACGCGCCCGACTCTCCGCTCGGGTCGAGGGCTAAGATGACGCTCGACGCCTGGCTGACCCTGGGCCTTCTCGTAGCCAC
>JBDGZR010000044.1:0-18214 GCA_039588495.1 Gemmatimonadota bacterium
CGGCTACAAGTTCTACATGGGGTTCGACCGGCTCTCCGACTCGTACGGTGAGGACAACTTCTTCTGGCGCCAGATCGTGGAGCACCCGAACTACGACGAATTCTGGCAGCGGCGGAACATCCTCCCCCACCTCGAAGGGGTGGACCACGCCGTGATGACGGTGGGCGGTTGGTACGACGCCGAGGACCTGTACGGTCCGCTCAACATCTATCGCACCCTCGAGCGCGAGAGTCCGGACGCTTTCAACGTCCTCGTCATGGGTCCGTGGACCCACGGCGGCTGGTCACGCGCCCGGGCGCCGCACATGGTCGGTGACATCTACTTCGGCGAGGATATCTCCGGCTGGTACCAGCGGGAGGTGGAGGCCCCCTTCTTCCGCCACTTCCTGAAGGGGGAGGGGGAGCCCCCGGAGTTCGAGGCGCTGGTCTTCGACACGGGCCGGAACGAGTGGAAGGAGTTCGACGCGTGGCCACCCGCGGCTGCCCGCGCGGAGCGGCTGTACCTGCGTGGCGGAGGCGACCTGTTCGCCGGGCCGCCCGTCGCGGCCGAGCCCGGGTACACGGAGTACGTCAGCGACCCGAACGAGCCCGTTCCGTACACCGATGCCATCCGCGTCGTGTTCACTCCCCGCCGCTACATGAACGAGGACCAGCGGTTCGCGGGCCGCCGGCCCGATGTGATCGAGTTCCAGACGGACGTGCTGGATGAGGACCTGACGCTGGCCGGCGACATCATGGCCCACCTCGAGGTCTCGACCACCGGGACCGCCTCCGACTGGATCGTCAAGCTCATCGATGTCTACCCGGACGACGAGCCGAATCACGAGCACACGCCGGAGGGGGTGGAGCTCAGCGGTTACGAGATGATGGTGCGGAGCGAGGTGATCCGCGGGAGGTTCCGGAACAGCTACGAGCACCCCGATCCGTTCGTGCCCGGCGAGCCGACGACGGTGCGGCTGCCCCTGCAGGACGTGTTCCACACCTTCAAGAAGGGCCACCGGGTCATGGTGCAGATCCAGAGCACCTGGTTCCCCCTGATCGACCGGAACCCGCAGAGCTACGTCCCCAACATCTTCGACGCGACGGAGGAGGACTTCATCGAGGCGACCCAGCGGGTGTACCACTCGCCCGCACACGCCACCTATCTGGATCTGAAGGTGCTGCGGTAGAAGAGAAGACAGCGCCGGTGTTGCGAAGCGGGCGCACCGGGCGGGTTCCGGCTCACATCATCGGCCAGAGATCCCTGTTGAAGGAGACCATCCACTCCCACACGCCGTCGTCGAGGCCTCGGGCCACGTCCACGCGCAGGAAGTCGTTCACCACCCCGATGCCGGCGCCGAGCGAGGGCCGCAGCCCACCGCTGGGCGAGGTCCCGAAGAACTCGGCGGCTCCCGCTGAGACCGGGGTGACGCCCACCGTGCCCACCGTGGCGAAGGCCCGCAGGTTCAGCCACCGTCCGATGACACGCCGGGAGCCCAGGAGCTTGGCGAAGAAAGCCTGATCGCCGCCCCAGCCGCGGAAGGTGTAGCCGGGTACCGTGCGCCGGCCTCCGAGGAGCACCAGGCGTTGCGGCGGGAGGGTACCGGCGGCGAGAGCGCCCCCGATCTCCGCCTCCCAGCCCCAAGGCGAGCCCAGGCGCCGACCGTCGAGCTCGACGCCGAACAGCCAGCGGACATAGCCGTCGCCATCGAGGATTCCGCCCTCGGCGTCGAGGCGACCCGTGACCCCCGCTCCGAGAACGCCTGGCAGTCGGGGACGGAGCGAGGCCGTCGTGCTCCACACGTCGCCATCCCGGATCGGCCTGATCGGCCGCGCGTCATCGACGCCGGTGGAGAGGAGGGCGCTCTCCTGCCGCTCCCACCCGGCCGATATGGAGCTCCTGGCATCGGCCCAGGGAAAGAAGAACGTCGCTCGCGCTCCGTCCCGGAAATAGGGGTCGGTGAAATCCTCGCCGTTGATCCCCAGCGAGGCGGTCGAGGTGATGCCGGAAGCGGCCTGGATCGGCCCGATGTCGGTGAGCCGCTGCCGGTAGCCTTCGAGCCGGAGCTGGTTCTGTCCCAGGTCGAAATCCAGCTCGACCGTCAGCTCGGGAAGCTGATGGCCGAACGGGTAACCGATCCATGCGCGTGCGCTCCCGGTCGGCAGGGAGTACTCGCCACCCGCGCCGAGCAGGAACCCTTCGGCCCGTCGGCTGCGGATGAAGCTGGAGATGCCCTGCAGCCACACCCTGAAACGTCCGCTCGGTACGACGCGTCGGCCCACGATCTCCTTCGCCCTCGTGCGGATCCTCTCCATGTCGATGGCCGCCGTATCGGCCCGCTCGACCGGCCCGTCGAGGAGGTCCGAGCTCCAGTCGTCGAAAGCCTTCAGACGCTCCGGCGACGCGGAGGCGATCTTCTCGCCCGGCGGGATCCGACCGGCGCGCTCCACATTGATCCGGTAGGGTCCGATCCGGTGCTCGGTGCGGATGGTGGCGCTGATCGGAAAGCTGAGCCAGAGAGAAGACCTCCGGACCTCGACCACCTGCCGCACGGGCAGCCAGTAGCGGCCGTCCCAGAGCGCGTTCTCGATGTCCACGTCCAGCCCGGTGAGCCGGGGATCCCGGTACGAAATCGGGGTGAAGGTGAAGGACATGCGAGCGATCGCCCAGGTGTCCCGGTCGATGAAGAGCGTCCCGATCAACCCGGGCCGATCGAAGCGTACCGGGCGCACGTCGACCTCGTAGACGCGCGCACGTCCCCCCGAGAAGCGGACCTCCGTGGAGTCGACGAGCCGGTAGTCATAATGGCGCTCGGCGCCGCGCCAGACCGGGTGCCTCACGCCAGCCACCTCGTCTCCCTCTCCCAGTCGGATGGAGTTCCCGAAGTTGTCGACCGTGATCGCGAGGTGGTCCACGTGATATCGGATCCGCGAGGGCAGGCTCTGATCGAAGCGCCGGCCTACGATCGTCTGAGAGATGTTGTTGGGCGCCTCCCAGACGATGCGAAGCGCGATCTGATCTGCCCGGACCAGACGCTCCTGTCCCTCGATATCCGTAAGCAGGTAGACATGCCCCTCCGACTCGACCTCGAAGTTCCTGAGGGAGCTGTCGGAGAACGTGTGATGCCGGGTACGCATGGCCGCCCGGACGATCTCCATCGAGCGGTCGTCGTTCCACTCGGGGGCGGATTCCGTCACATCTTGCGCCGCCACGATGGTTGGGCTCCCGAGCAGCACGGACAGGGCCGCAAGTCGAGCGCATGCGGCCGCCATGAAGCCCACGGTCGGGAAAGGCGGAGCGTTTCGGGTCAGCACGGACATGTGGAGGAGAATACTGCCAGGGGAGCGACGCGTTCCGGTGCCGAGCGCGCCCGCCGAGCGAGCGCCGACAGCTAGAAGAGCTCCTCCTGGTCGTCTTCTTCCGGTGTCTCGGCGAGTCCCTTGAGTCGCCGGATCCAGTAGTCGACGTCGAAGCTCTCCTCGCTCTTCAGCATCCGCCTGAGGACGGGGTTGAACTCCTGTATGGCGTCGAGAAGATCCTCGGCCGCCGAGAGCGCCTCGGTCGCCCGGGCGACGTCGTCCGGCAGGGTCGCCATCTCCTGGAGAATCGTCTGCTCGGAGCGCGACGCGACGATGGGCTCGCCGACCGTGGCGGCGTAGACCTCGGTGCGGCGGCCGGGGCCTCGGCCGTCCTCGATCGGGAGCAGTCCGACGATCTCGTCGGAACGCCAGAACTTCCCGTAGCCGAGATGGACCATGTGGCCCGGCTTGATCTCCACGGTACCTCCAGGATCGGGGCCGAAAACAGGCCGTTGAGGGATCGGGTCGGGTCAAAGTCAGGAGCTTCGCCGAACGTGTCAAGCAGGCCCGATTGCCGCCGCCGCATCAGCTGGGCATCTTCTCCCCTGCACGGGGAGGTAGCGATGGGCAAGCCGTCGGGCCGAGTAGTTCGTGATCCGGTCTGGAACAACGTCCGGCTGGATGCGGCCGCGGCGGCGGTCATCGACACGCCTCAGTTCCAGCGCCTGCGCCGGGTCAAGCAGCTCGGGTTCGCGCACCTCGTCTACCCGGGCGCCGTCCACACCCGTTTCAATCATGCGATCGGCGTCTACGGGCTGACCCGCCGGGCACTCGCGAGCCTTGCCTGGAGCGGCTCCCTCGATGTGCTTTCCGAGACCGATCGACAGCGCCTGCCTCTCATCCCGCTCGCCGCCCTTCTGCACGACGTCGGTCATTACGCCTTTTCGCACGCGATGGAAGAAGTCGGTCCCGGCACCATTCCCGGCCATCACGAGCAGATGGCCTCCCTGTTCCTCGGGGCGGATCCGATTCGAGGCCCCCTTCGGAGTGTGGATCCGGACGGGCCCGAGATCATCGCCGAACTGATCCAGGGCACGTCCCGGCATCCGCTTCAGGGGCTGATCGCGGGATCCCTGGACCTTGACAAGGTCGATTACCTGCAGCGGGACAGCTTCTTCTGCGGCGTTCCCTACGGAACGGTGGATGTGGACCGGCTTCTCGAGGCGCTCACGTTGGCCAGTCAAGGGAGCGGGTCCGAGGTGGAGGTCGCGGTCTCGGAAAAAGGGTTGAGCGCACTGGAATCGCTGCTCTTCTCGAAGTACCAGATGTTCCGCAACGTCTACTGGCACCACGCCGTCCGGGCCGCCTCGGTCGTCTTCAGGTCGGTGGTGGAGCGGGCGGGCTCGGCTGGACTAGTCGAGCCCGAGGAGCTTCCCGGAAGAACGGATGAGGAGCTGCTGGGCCTGCTCGCGCGGCGAGCGGCGGATCTTCCGGGGGAGGGCGCCGCCGTCGTGGTCGGGAGGCTTATCGACTGTCTGGAGAACCGTCGCCTGCCGAAGCGGGCGGTCGAGGCTTTCGGCGATGCCGTGCCGGCGGGAATCGGCTCCTGGCTTCAGGAGAGATCGGATCTGGTCCGCGGGCTGGAAGATCGGCTGGCGAAGGAGTGGTCGGTACCGGCGGGCAGCGTGTTCGTCGACTACCCTAGCTATCCGGACATGCTACAGCTGGACATCCTGCTGATTCGCCGGACCGGTGACGTGCAGAGGCTCACCGAGGAGGGCGCCGAAGGCCTGATCGACCTGCCGCGCCTGAGCCGATCGCTTCATCACGCCGCGAGGGTCTTCCGGGTATTCGTGCTCGGAGAGCGGCTGGCGCCCGATCCGAGACCGCTTCTGGAGCTTCTGGAGGCAGGAGCCGAAGAGGTCTCGGCGAGGCTGCGGGGGGGGGCGGCGCTCTACCCGGCCTAGCGTAGACTAGGTCGCCAGCACGTCTATCACGATCACCGTCGTGTTATCCAGCCCGCCGGCGGCGTTCGCCCCTTCCACCAGTCGTCCGGCCGTCGCCTCCACGTCCGTCGTCGCGGCGAGGATTCGTTCGATCTCGGCATCCGGGAGCATCGCGCTCAGTCCGTCGGTTGCCAGGAGGACGCGGTCGCCGGCCTCGAGGATGCCCCCGTATAGATCCGTTGCGAACCCACCGGGGATTCCCAGAGCGCGGGTCAGCACGTTGGATCTCGGGTGGACCCGAGCCTGTTCATCGGTGAGTGTGCCGCGATCCACCTCCTGTTGGACGAGGGTATGATCTCGCGTGATCCGCTCGAGGCTGCCGCCGCGGAGGCGGTAGGCCCGGCTGTCCCCTACGTGGCCGATCAGGAAGGAGGCGTCCAGGACGCAAAGCGCCGTGATGGTCGTGCCCATGCCGTAGCAGGCGGGGTCATCCTCGGCGCACGACAGGATGCGGCGGTTGGCCTCGGCGATCGCCGCTTCCAGCGTTTGAGAGAGCTCCGCCGCCGGCTGCGTGCCGACGGCACCGGAGAGGGCTTCGCCGACTTTGCTCGCCGCGATCTGGGCGGCCACCTCGCCTGCCGCGTGCCCACCCATCCCATCGGCGACGATGAAGACGCTGGCATCGTCGTCGGCGTAGAAACTGTCCTCGTTGCCCTGACGCACGCGGCCGATATCGGTCGCGGCGGCGTGCCGAAGGCTAAGTGGCATCGCGATGTTCCCGATGGTAGGCTTCTTCGAGACGGGCTCCAGCCGGGCGCCGCGCCGGCGGCCTCGCAACGGGTCCGCCGACGGGAAGAAGGAGAATAGAAGCCGTCCATGAACTCCGCCAGTTCGCCTGCGATCTCCGCGGAAACCTCACGACTCGCCGACTCCGGGCCGACCATCGCGCTCGAACATCTGGACGCGCTGTGGCTCCAGGTGACGGGGACTGTGTGCAATCTCCGCTGCGCCCACTGCTTCATCAGCTGCGCCCCCGAAAACGACACCCTGGGCTTTCTCTCGCTCGAGAGCGTTCTCGGCTGGCTCGAGATCGCCCGTCGGCACGGGGTCAAGGAGTACTACGTCACCGGAGGCGAGCCCTTCATGCACGCGGACCTGCCCGGGATGCTCGAGGCGATGCTCCGGTGCGGCCCGGTGACCGTGCTCACGAACGGGACCCTGTTTACCGAACCGGTGCTCACCAGGCTGGCGGCGGCCGAGGCGGCCAGCGACTACTCGCTCGAGCTCAGGGTGAGCATCGACGGCCCGAGTCCTGAGACCAACGACCCGATCCGGGGAGAGGGGACGTTCGAGCGTGCGATGGAGGGAATTCGGAAGCTGCTGGGCCACGGGTTCCTGCCGATCCTGACGGCTGCACGCGTTTGGGATCCCGCCGATGAGGAGATGGTACGCGAGCGGTTCTTCACCGCCCTGCGCGACGTCGGCTGCGGGAGACCCCGCCTCAAGATCCTTCCATCGCTCCGCATCGGTCGCGAAACTCTCCGCTCGGGAGGATACGACCGGCATCACCTGGTTACGGAGGAGATGCTCGAGTCCTATGACAGGGCGCAGCTGCTGTGCTCCACCAGCCGTATCGTGACGAGCCGTGGAGTGCACGTATGTCCGATTCTGGTCGACCACCCGGATTCACTTTTGGGCCCGACGCTGGAGGACGCGCTACGACCCTTCGAGCTTCGCCACCGGGCCTGTTTCACATGCTGGCATTATGGTGCGATCTGCAGCAACCACGGGGATATCGGCCGGAATGCGACCTGAGCGCGTCGCCGTGTTCGGCGGCATCTACAGCAACCACCTGGCCCTCGAGGCGGCTCTGGAGGACGCGCGGGCTCGCGGCGCCCTGGCTCTCTACTGTCTCGGAGACCTCGGGGGCTTCGGCCCGCACCCGGATCGAGTCTTTCCCCTGTTGCGCGAAGCCGATGTGAAGGTTGTGCAGGGCAACTACGATCACGCGATCGGGCAAGGTCTCGCCGACTGCCAATGCGGGTACACCGACCCGCGGGACAACCACTTCGCCCGAATCTCCTACGAGTACACCCTGCGAAACACGAGCGACCCGTGGCGGGCGTGGATGCGCGAGCTCCCGCCCGAGCGACGGATCATCCTCGGAGGGAAGAGAGTGCTCATGTGCCACGGCAGCCCGCGTCGCACCAACGAGTTTCTCTGGGAATCGACGACCTCCAGCAACTTCCTCGACTGGTTGACGAGGGAGTATGAGGCGGACGTCATCCTGGCGACGCATACGGGGCTGTACTGGAGACGGGAGCTTCAGGGCGGGCGTGCTTTCGCGAACGTCGGAGTTCTCGGCCGTCCCGCCAACGACGGGCGGACGGAGGTCGCGTACGCACTTTTGTCGGCGAGTGGCGATCGTCCGGGTGTGGATGTCGAGATCGTGTCGTTGGGGTACGATCATGAGCGGTTGGCGCGCGAAATGCAGGATGAAAACCTGCCGGCCGAATTCGTGGAAACCATCCGGACCGGCTGGTGGACGACGTGCCTGGAGGCTCTCCCGGCCAAGGAGAGACGTCGGGGCCGGCATTGATCGAGCGAAGCGCCGCCTGCGGGGTCGAGGCGACTAGACCCGCGTAGGGGGCCTGTTTACCTTGCACCCTCATTGGAAGGGCCGGCCGCACCGGCAGCATGATTCGCACGGCGAAAGACCCTCGAGAGAGTGAGATGGCGACTCGAAGCACGAACGGTCAGATACCGGCCGACGAGTTGTCGAGTTCTCTCGACCTCTACCTGGACGAGCTAAGTCGTTATCCTCTCCTGGCAGCCGAGGACGAGGATCGAGTCGCACGCCTCGCGCGCAGCGGCGATAGCGTGGCCCTCGACAAACTGGTCCGAGCCAACCTCCGTTTCGTCGTGTCCGTGGCGAAAAAGTATCAGAACCGAGGAATGCCCTTCTCGGACCTGATCCAGGAGGGGAACGTCGGTCTGGTGACTGCCGCCCGGAAGTTCGATCCTGATCAGGGCGTGAAGTTCATCAGCTATGCAGTGTGGTGGATCCGCCAGGCTATTCTCGCCGCGCTGGCCAAACAAAGCCGTGCGGTACGCCTGCCGCTCAACCGAGCCACCGAGCTGGCCCGCGTCATCCGGGTTCGGGAAGACCTCAAGCAAAGTCTCAGCCGGGAGCCCAGCTCCGAGGAGATCGCCGAGATCGCGGAGCTGGAGACCGCCACGGTCGAGATGCTCCAGGCGCTGAACGTAGCCGAAGTGAGGCTGGACGCTCCCGTGGGCACCGGTGACGACAATCAGCTCGTGGACCGGTTTCTCGTCGACGAGTCGAGCACCGAGGAGTCACTCGAGAACAAGCTGCTGAGGGAGCAGATCGCCAGGGCGCTCCAGGAGATCAATCCTCGGGATGCGCGCGTCGTCCGTCTCTATTACGGGCTCCAGGGAGAGGAAGAGCACACGCTCGAGCAGATCGGTCAGCTGCTCGGAGTCACCAGGGAGCGCGTGCGGCAGCTGCGGGATCGCGCCCTCAGAGAGCTCCGGAGCGGGTCGGCCGGTCAGGCCCTGAGGAGCTTTGCGGCCTGATTCAGACCGCCATCGCTCGGCTCGACCTCAGCCAGATATCGCTTCGTTCAGAAGCTCGAGCGTCGGACACTCGGGCGGCTCCGTCCACACGAATCGCCGCTCGCTCAGGCTCAGACTCGTGCGCCAATCCTCCGGAGCGCGGCTCGCCGAGAGACCCTCGTGGGATCCGCGGACCGCTTTGACGAAGTCGAACCGGGAGCCGTTCAGCTCGAGCCACTCGACGTAGGCGAAGGCCTCCTTGCGCTCGGCGGTGCCGTATGTGCGCACCTCGCTCCACACCGGCAGATAGCCCCGTGTCGGCTCGCGGCGCGCCAGGAAGAAAAGCGATGCGGCGTCCCCCCGCGGAGGGCCGGACGCGAGGCTGTCGTTGATCAGGTAGGTGGCCGCCATCTCCAGCAGCGTGTCCGGACCGGCCACGGCCTCCAGCGCCATCCGCTGGGCGAGGAAAGGTCGAGCCACGCCCTCCGCCCGCAGCAGTTGCTCGGCCAACACGGGCCCGAAGGTGACCATGCGGTTGGACGGACCCCGATCGGTCGCGCGGCCGATACGGACGGGGGAGAGCTCGAGCGGCACGGCGAAGGCGATCTCGGGGACGGGCGTCCCGGGCGGCAGGATCGCCTGAACGGTGGCGACGGAGAGACAGTTTGCCCTGTCGGCCGCCGGGCCTCCGATGACGACGCTCCCGATCCGCTTCCCGCCGACGACCAGCGCCAGCTCCCTTCCGGCCGGCAGGAACGACTGCTCGAACCGCTCCCTGTACTCTCCCGGTATCGGTGCGGGGAACTCCAGCGGAGCAAGGCTGTCTCCGGCTATCCGTGCGATCGCTGCCAGCTGCCCCTGACCGGCACCGCCCAGGCGGACCAGATAGAGAAGCGGGGCCTCCGGCAGGGGGGCTGGTGCCGGCTCTCCCTCCTCGGCCGCCGGTTCGGGCTCGGGCGGAGAGGGATCCTCGAGCGCCAACCGTCCGCCGCCCCACTGTACCTCGCAAGCCGCGCTCACCAGGAGGAGGGCCAGGGCGGCGCCACCCAGGCGGAGGGTTCGGGTCATGGGCCGTTCGGGCGTTCCGATCATCGAGGCTCGCATCAGGGTCGGTCTCTATCAGGGCGACGGCGGCAAGGTAGGTGTCGGACGAGCGGCCCGGCAACAAGACCCGAGCGGAGCCTTGAAGAGCTGTCGCAGGCGTCTCTGAAGCCGACTAAGTTGGTCTTCCAGCGCCACTGCCGGTGCAGGGGCGGGCGGCCGGCGGCTGCGCTTGGCTCGACGACCGATCGAGCCGATAGGGGCCGAGGAGAGAGCGACGAATTGACGAAGACCGCGATATACAACCATCCCGCTTGCGCCCGACACGACACCGGCTGGCGCCATCCGGAGCACCAGGGCCGGCTGCGCGCCGTGACGAGCGCGCTCGAGAAGGCGCTGCCCTCTCTGTCGCCCGGCGCCGAGCCCGTGCTCGGCTCACCGGTCGACGATGCCAGCCTGGAGCTCGCCCACACGCCCGAGCACGTGCGTTACGTGCGGAGCGCGGCCGACGCCGCTCTCGCCGAGGGACTCCTCGTGAGCCTGGATTCCGATACCGTCGTCTCGGGGGCCTCCTGGGAAGCCGCGACCGCCGCCGCGGGTTGTCTCATCGGGGCGGTTGAGGCCGTCACGGATGGACGGTACGCCAACGCTTTCTGCATGGTTCGCCCGCCAGGACACCACGCCACGGCGAGCCGCGCGATGGGATTCTGCTTATTCAACTCGGTCGCGGTCGCCGCCCGTCACGCGCTGGAATCCCGCCTGGCCTCTCGCGTCCTGATCGTGGATTGGGACGTCCACCACGGGAACGGGACCCAGGACATCTTCTACCGCGATCCCGACGTCTTCTACCTCTCCATGCACCAGAGCCCCTTCTATCCGGGCACGGGGGCGCGGGATGAGACGGGAGAGGGCCCGGGAGAGGGAACGACGCTCAATTTTCCCCTGCCTCCCGGCCTGCCGCCCGAGCAGTACGTGGACCGGATGCTCGCCGGGATCGAGCAGGCTGCCGCCTTTCGTCCGGAGCTCGTCCTGATCTCCGCCGGCTTCGATGCGGCCGCGGAAGACGTTCTCGGAGGCTTCACGCTTCGTGAAGAGCACTTCTCCCAAATAACCTCCGGGCTGGAGGAGCTGACGCGTCCGAGCGCCGCGGGGCGGATCGTCTCCGCGCTCGAGGGGGGGTACAATCCGGAGGAACTGGGCCGCAACGTCGTAGCCCACATCGGGGCGCTTACCCGGTTGCACGACAGCCGGCCGCGCCGAGTAGAGCGACAAGAGACGGAGGATGCCGGGGTATGAAGGTTCGTCTGCCGCAGGGCTTCGCGGAGGCCGCCGCCATGGAGCTGCAGCGGAACGCGATCGATGGCTGGCTGCTGTTCGACCTGGAGGGTCGGAACCGAGCCATGTGCGAGTTGCTGGGGCTCGGCGTTGGGCCCTCGAGGAGGATCTTCCTGCTCCTGCGGCCCGGCGCCAGGCCGGCCGCGCTGGCGCACAAGATCGAGATGGATCCGTGGAGCGACTGGGAGGGCGAGCTCGAGGCGTACGTCGGTTGGGAGGAGATGGAAGACGCTCTCCGACGGTTGCTGGCGGGCTGTCAGGTCGTGGCGATGGAGGTCTCGGAGCGGGACGCCGTACCCTTCGTCGACCAGGTGCCATCGGGTGTCGTGGAGCTCATCGAGAGCCTCGGCCCACGGGTCGTCAGCTCGGCTCCGCTCATCTCGGGGACTTACGCGCAGTGGGGGGACCGCGGGTACGAGACGCACACGCTGGCCGGGGCGCGGATCGGGGCGATCGCGGAGACGGCGTTTCACAGCGCCCTCCGGGCGGCGGATGAGGGGCTCGGAATGACCGAGCACGATCTGGCCGAGTGGATACTCTCGGAGATCGCCTCGGCCGGTCTGGCCGAGGGAGGGACGATCGTGGGGACGGGCCCCAACAGTGCGAGCCCGCACTACGAGCCCGTGGCCGGCCAGGCGGCCGTTCTCGAGCCCGGCGGCGTCCTTCTCATCGACCTCTGGGGAAGGATCGAGGACGATCCGGACGCGGTATTCGCGGACCAGACCTGGATGGGCGTGCTCGGCGCCGAGGGACCTCCGGGCTTCGACGAGGCCTGGGAGGCGGTGCGTGCCGCACGCGACGGCGCCGTGGAGTTCATTCGGGACCGAGCCGGCGCCGGGGAGCGGGTTACGGGCGCCGAGGTGGACATCGTGTCGCGACGGATCCTGGAGAATGCGGGATTCGGGGAGTTTCTGCAGCATCGCCTCGGGCACGGGATGGACAGGGCGCTGCACGGCTTCGGCCCCAATCTGGATTCAGTGGAGACGAGGGAAGAGCGGGAGCTCATCCCCGGCATCGGCTTCTCCGTGGAACCGGGAGTCTATCTGCAGGACCGCTTCGGGATCAGATCCGAGATCAACGTCTTCATGCGATCCGATGGCCCTGACGTGACGACCCAGGGCGTCCAATCCGAGCCCTGGCGCGGCTGAATAGGGCCCGCCGCCGCGTCCGGGTCGGGAGAAGGCCTTGAGACTCAGCTGGGAGAAGCTGCGGCTGGAGCTGGAGTACCCCTTCACCATCAGCCGATCGACCCGGGAGAGCGAGACGGTCGTCTGGGTCCGTATCGAAGCCGAGGGCCTGGAGGGTTGGGGAGAGGCCGATCCCTCGGCCTTCTACGGGGAGAGTGCCGAGACCGTCGTCGTCGCTCTCGAGGCCTACCGCCCGGTGATCGAGGGCGTGGAGGAGCCGGTCGGTCCCGAGTCGATCGAACGGCTCGAGCGCGCCTTGGAGGTGCGGCTGAGCGGGAACGGCTCCGCGCGAGCCGCGATCTCCGCCGCCCTTCACGACCTGCAGGGGAAGGTCCTCGAGCGTCCGCTCTGGAGGCTCTGGGGCCTGGAGCCGGCGGAAGCTCCACTCAGCTCATTCACGATCGGGATCGATGAGCCCGATATAGTGGCCGAGAAGGTCCGTCGCGCCCGCGACTACCCCATCCTGAAGATCAAGGTGGGCACGGACCGGGACGAGGAGACCCTCGAGATCGTGCGTAGCGAAGCGCCCGAGGCGACGCTGCGGGTGGACGCGAACGCGGCCTGGAGCGCCGAAGAGGCGCTGGCTCGACTCCCTCTCCTGGCGGATTACGGCGTCGAGTTCGTCGAGCAGCCGCTGCCCCCGACCGATCGCGAAGGGCTGCGAAAGGTTTTCGAGGGCTCGCCCCTCCCGATCATCCTCGACGAGTCGAGCATCGTCTCCTCGGACATCCCGGGGCTCGTGGGCCGTGCTCACGGCATCAACATCAAGCTGGCGAAGTGCGGCGGTCCGCGAGAGGCCCTTCGGATGATCCACACGGCCCGCGCCTGCGGGCTGAAGGTCATGCTCGGCTGCATGATCGAGAGCAGCCTCGGAATCGCTCCCGCGGCCCACCTCTCGCCGCTGGTGGACTACGCGGATCTGGACGGAGCCGCGCTACTGAAGACCGATCCGTTCGGCGGGCCACATCTGGAGGGGGCCAGAATCGTCCTCGGCGACGAACCGGGCCTGGGCGTCTTCCTACAGGAGTGACTCCGGGTCCCGGTCGATCTCGATCCGCAGGTCGCCCGAGGGCTGCCCGTGGTGGACGGCCAGGTAGCGCAATACGGAGCCCAACCGGCGCGGACCGTCGGACTTGAGCAGGAAGTGCCACCTCCAGCGGCCCCTGAGCCGGTCGATGGGACAGGGGGCGGGGCCCACCACGTCGACGCCGTCGAGAGACCGAGACCGTATCAGACCTCTGGTCCAGTCGGCCAGGAGCCCGGCCAGGTCCGTCACCCGTGTCTCCGATCTTCCCGAGACGACGACGTTCGCCAGCCGGCGGTGTGGCGGGTAGCCGGGCTCGAGACGGTCATCCAGCTCGCGCCCGGCGAAGCCCACGTAGTCGTGTTCGACGGCTGCCCGGAGGGCGAAATGGCCCGGCCGCGACGTCTGGACGATGACCTCGCCGGGTTCCGCACCCCGACCGGCTCTTCCCGCCACCTGGGAGAGAAGCTGGAACGTCCGCTCGCTCGAGCGGAAGTCCGGCAGGTTGAGACCGACGTCCGCGTTGATGACCCCGACCAGAGTGACCTCCGGGAAATCGAGTCCCTTCGCAATCATCTGGGTTCCGAGGAGGATGTCCACCTCTCGCTGGCGCATCCGCTCGAGGATTCGGAAGTGCGACCACTTGGTGGTCGTCGTGTCCAGATCCATCCGCGCGATCCTGGCGGCCGGAAAGGTCTCGCCGAGCCGCTGTTCCACCTGCTCCGTGCCGATCCCCGAGTAGGAGATGCGGGTCTCGCACTCATCGCAGTGAACCGGCGGCCGCTCGCGGGAACCGCAATGATGGCAGATGATCGTCTGCTGCCGGCGATGGTAGGTGAGCGAGACGTTGCAGTGCTCGCAGCTCCAGACCTTCCCGCAATTCTCGCACTGAACGAAGGTGGCGAAACCGCGCCGGTTCAGAAGCACGATGCACTGCTCGCCCTTCACCAGGCGCTCTTCGATCGCCGCGCGCAGCGGGCCCGACAGCGCCGGCCCTCCGGGAGAGCGCGTCCCTGATCCGCCGTTCGAGCGCGGCGATTCGCCGGCGCGAATATCGACCAGCTGGACGTGGGGGAGCGGGTGATCCGTGACCCGCTTCGGAAGCTCGAGAAGGGCGTAGCGCCCCGAGTGCGCGTTGTGCCAGCTCTCCAGCGAAGGCGTGGCAGACCCCAGTAGGCAGAGCGCGGCCTCCCGCTGGCATCGGACGGCGGCCACGGCCCTCGCGTGATACCGGGGCGTCTCCGACTGCTTGTAGCTGCCCTCGTGCTCCTCGTCGAGGATGATCACCCCGAGATCGTGGATGGGCGCAAAGACCGCGGACCGCGCCCCGATCGCGATGCGCTTGCGTCCGTCCCTCAAGGACTGCCATGCGTCGAGGCGCTCTCCGGCCGACAGCCCGGAATGCAAGACCGCCACGGCGTCGCCGAAGGCGGCGCGGAAGCGCCCCACGGTCTGGGGTGTGAGAGATATCTCCGGCACGAGGAGGATCGCCCCGCGTCCGCTCTCGAGCGCTCTCTCGATCAGCCGAACGTAGACGAGCGTCTTGCCGGAGCCCGTAACGCCTCTCAGAAGCGCCGACCCAGGTGCAGATCGCTCGAGCATGCCGGTCAGGAGCTCGATGACGCGGGCCTGCTCGCGGGTAGGCTGATGTCTCGGCTCCGGCGAGGATTCCAGATTCCGGAAGGGATCGCGCTCCACGCGCTCCTCGGTCAGGTCGGCCACGCCACGCTTCACGAGGCCGCCCAGAACCGAGCGGCTGAAGCCCTGGCTCTCCAGCTCCACGACGGTGGAGGCCCCACCCAGCTCCTCCAGCGCCTCGAACGCCTCCCGCTGTCGATTGGCACGCCCGAAGACCCTCTCCCTCTCCTCGAGCGTGGGCAGATGCTGGCTGAGCCGCAGGACCTTGCGAACGAGCCCTCCTCCGTCCGACTCGTCGGCGCTCTCGGCGAGCAGACCTGGGGGGAGCGCCGCCCGAAACACGAGCCCCAGGGGAGCGACGTAATACCTGGCGACCCAACGGCAGATATCGAGAAGCTCGGGCGAAAGGATCGGCTCCGAATCCAGCAGCTCCAGAGCTGACCGAACTCGACCGGACGGCTCCCCCTCGCTCACGGTATCTATGCACCCGATCGCCTCGCGCTTGCCGAACGGAACCCGGAGGCGCATCCCGGGCCTCGCGCGGCGATGGATCTCCTCGGGAAGGATGTAGGTAAAAGTCTGGTAGACCGGCCTTGGAAGGGCGACCTCGCAGGTAGGCGTGGATCGGGTCATCCGCGCGCCGTTGCTTGACTTGTCCATCCGCGGAGTCCTAGAATTCTCGCCCAGCCAGGAGGGCTGAGCACATGGGCTGTCTCGCGCTGAACGCGTCGTATGAGCCGCTGACGATCATACCCGTCCGGCGAGCGGTTCGGCTGGTCATAGACCGAAAAGCCGAAGCGCTCGAGGTGGACGACGAGCGTCCGTTTCGCTCGGAGCGAGCCCACTACGCTGCCCCCGTCGTCATCAGACTCGTCCGGTTCATCCATGTGCCCCGCAGGTTCCGCAGGCAGGTCACCAACACGTTTCTCTTCGCCCGCGACGAGTACAGATGCCAGTACTGCAGTCGCCACCGCCGCGAGCTGGGATACAGGGAATCCCTCACCCGGGATCACCTCGTTCCGATCTCTCGCGGCGGAGGGAACGGCTGGACGAACGTCGTCACCGCCTGCAGCCGCTGCAACCTCCGCAAAGGTAACCGGCTTCCCGAGGAGTGCGGCCTGAAGCTGCGCGCGGAGCCCCACGAGCCGAACCACGTACAGCTGATCTGGGCCGTGCGCAGCGTCACGCCGATTCAGGCCAGGTACATCGGGATGTTCTACGGGGAAGAGATCCTCAGCGCCCTCACCACCGGGTCCTAGAGAGTACCGGGCCGCTCCGCGGCGCTCGCCATGAGCTTCGGCAACTTCGGGTTCTCGGAAATACTCATCATCGCCATGCTTGTGTTGATCTTCTTCGGCCCTCGTCGGATGCCGGAGATCGGCCGCGCTGTCGGAGGTGCTCTACGGGAGTTTCGCCGCGGCCTCAACGAGATCCAGCGAGAGCTCCAGGAAGTCGAGCGCGCGGCGAAGATCGATCCGGACGTCCCGGCCGCCAAGACCGGGTCGACAGCCGCGACGGGTACGTCTGCGACCGGCTCGTCCGCAGCGGCTGGGTCGAAGCCGTCGACCGGGCCACCTGCCTCCGCGTTGCCCACGCCTCTGGCCGCTGCGATGGCCTCCCCATCGGAGCCGCGAGCAGCCGCGCGGACCGAGTCCGAGCCCGCGAGCGCGGACGAGGCTTCGGGCGTGACGGTGGAGGAAGCGGACGATGACTCGGAGACGGCGGACGCCGCCCCGGAGGAGACGGACGAACCGATCGAGAAGGAAGAAGCCCCCGAGCGGGCCGGTTGAGCCGCCCCTAGGACCCGTCTCCGCCCACGTGCTCGCTCAGCAGCTTCCGATACTCTTCGCTGCCATCCTTCTCCAGGGCCCGCAGCCAGCGCTCCGGTGGAGGGCCTCCCTCGACTGCGGCGACGTCGGCGTAGCCGGGCCCGGAGATCCGCACTTTCGGCAGTGAGGACCAATCGTCGGTAGCCGCGGCCTCGAGCCGTAGGCGGGCGTTCTTCGGACAGTCGCTGCACAGAACGGCTCTTCCCTCCTCGAGCTCGAGCGGCTGGCCGTCGAGCGTGTAGTTCCCGGGCGCTTCTTCAGCAAGCAGCTCGAGCGTAAAGCCGGAGAGCCAGCCCGGCACCTTCCACTCGCCCGCCAGCTCCACGCCGCCTCGTGGCAGGTTGCCGCCCGCACCCGTCCAGCCCCGCAGCTGGATCGGCTCGTGGAAGACCCTCAGGATGCCATCCGCCGCCAGGCTGCGGGCCATCTCCTCGTCGTGGTCCTCCCACTCGAGCCGGACCGACACCCCCTCGCCGAGCGCCACCGCGCGAAGCTTCTCCATCGGTACGAGCTTGAAGACCGACTCGATGCTCTCGCCTCCGTCGGGCGTCTGGCCGAAACGGTACTCCGCCTTCTCGCCGCCGATCTCCAGCTTGGCCTCGGCATCCGGCGGTGCGGAGCCACCCCAGAGACGAAAGTCGACCACGACCTCGGCAGAGAGGTCGCCTCCACGCCACTGAAGTCCCGGCACCCGGATGGCCATCACATCAATGGAGGCTCGCGGACGGATCGGTTGGACCCCCGGCGGTCTGGAGGCCTGGATCCGCAGCTCCTCGACCGATTCCCCGCCGGGTCCGGGCGAAACGGCGACCGCGAATCCATAAGGCTCCTCGTCACCCTCCACCCTTACGAGAAGGGCGTTCCATCCGCCCGCCAGTCGCACCGTCGCCGAGGCCGTCGTATGGGCGTCCGAACAATCCGTGGCGCTGGCGTCGGCCTCCAACGGCAGAGGCTGCTCGTTGAGCTTCGCCGACACGTCGGTGCACCCCAGGCCGGAGAAGCGGAGCGTCACGGTCTGATCGGCGACCGGCCGGAGATAGGCGTGCGCGAAGGTGGCCGTCGCTCCAGACCGATTCACCAGGGTGTCGAGATCGAACACGGGATTCCCGTCCTGCCGAACCAGCGTCCAGAACGTCGCCCCGACCCGCGTGCCTCTCTCAGGGAAGAGCACCGAATCGCGGCGCACCATCCAGCCGGGTCGAAGACCGGGAAGCGGGCCGCCGCCCTGCGGGGGTCTCCGCGGAGGTCTCCGTCCCAACGCCTCATCCAGCTGGGGGTTGGAGGGTCTTCCCGCGAGAGAATCCGCCCTTGCGAGGTCCTCCTCGAGTTGCGTCGGAGTCGGGGGCACGACGGCCCCTGG
>JBDGZR010000045.1:0-20362 GCA_039588495.1 Gemmatimonadota bacterium
TCCTCCCACAACGTCGGCGAAGATCTTCTCCCCGTCGAAGCGGCCGTTCTCGATGAAGACCTCGGACGTCTTGTGGCCGTGCGTGATGCTGCCGGCCATGTAGACGCCCGGAACATTCGTCTCCAGGGTCGCCATGTCGATCGCCGGGACACAGCTGTCGGGGTCCAGCTCGATTCCGACGCGGCGAAACAGGTCGAAGTCCGGGTGAAACCCGGTCAGTGCGTACACCCTGTCGCACGGAAGATCCTCCGCCTGCCCATCGGCGCTTCGGATCGTGACCGCCGTCGGGGTTACCCGGAGAACCTCCGCCCCGAACCTCGCCTCGATCTCGCCGGCCGCGATTCGGTTCTGAACGTCCGGAACGAGCCAGTACTTGACCGTCGGCCTGAACTCGGCATGCCGGTTCACGAGCGTGACCTGGGCCCCGGCGCGGTAGAGCTCGAGCGCCGCCTCCACCGCGGAGTTCTTGCCTCCGATGATGACGACCCGTTGCCCGAAGCTCCGGTGCGCCTCGTCGAAGTAGTGGCTGACGTGCGGAAGGTCTTCGCCTTCAACGCCTACCAGGTTCGGGTGGTCGTAGTAGCCCGTCGCCAACACCAGCCTCGAACAACGGATCGACTCGGGACCCGACCGTGTCTCCAGGCGGCATTCGATGCCGTCTTTGTCTCGGACCGCCGAGGCGACTCGGGCGTAGGTCCGGACGCGGAGTCCCTCGCTCCGCACGACCCCGCGGTAGTACTTCAGCCCCTCCTCACGGGTGGGCTTCTGACCGGCACAGGTCAGGGGATGCCCGCCGATCTCCATCCGTTCCGGCGTCGTGAAAAAGGTCATTCCGATCGGGTAGCGCACGATGGAATCGCACACCGAACCCTGATCGAGCACGAGCGGATCCAAACCTCTTCGCCTGGCGGACACCGCGCACGCCAGCCCCACGGGTCCCGAGCCAACTATGATCGCGTCTTCCATATCTCTCCTCTTCCGGGGCTCAGATACGGAGGAAGCACGGTTCCTGTTCCAATCTCGGACAAACCGAACAAACACCGAACATACGAGCCCCGGGCGTGTATCCCCTTGAATGAAGCCGCTTCCGATCCGCGGACGAGGAGCCGCCGAGGACCCGCCGAACCGCTTCGTGCCGATCTCCATGGAGAGCGATGACCGGAGTCCGGACGATCCCCTGCCCCGAACCCGGTTCTTCCGCGACGACTCCCGCTCGATCATCGCCTACAACGACAGTCCGGACGTCGGCTTCAACGCGAGCATCAACCCCTACAGAGGTTGCGAGCACGGGTGTGCCTACTGCCTGGCTGGGGACACGCCGATCCTCATGGCGAACGGTACGCTGAAAGAGTTGAGGGATGTGAGACCGGGGGACGAAATCTACGGGACCGAGAAGGGGAGCCACTATCGCTACTTTGTCAGGACGCGTGTCCTGGCGCACTGGAAGGTTTATCGACCGGTCTTTCGCATCCTGCTCGCCGATGGAACGCGCCTGCTAGCCGGCGACAACCACCGATTCCTGACATGGCGTGGCTGGAAGTTCGTTACAGGCTCCGAGCAGGGCGCCAACAGACGACCGCATCTCACCACGAACGACAGAATGCTCGGCCCGGGACAGTTCGCTTCGACCCCGCAACATAGTCAGTCCTACCAGCAAGGTTATCTGTGCGGCGTCATTAGGGGTGATGGCCATCTGAGAGCATACCGATATGCGCGCGAGGGCCGCTCTCATGAAAACCAGTATCGATTTCGTCTAGCGCTCGTGGACGAGCAGGCCCTCGATCGAGCCTCCGACTACCTACGTGCCATCGACGTGGAGACGCAGAGGTTCGTCTTCAAGGAACAGAAGAACGGAAGACGACGGATGGTGGCTATCCGCACGAGCTCACGTGAGAACTTCGTGAGAATCGGGGCTGCCATACGGTGGCCGCAAAGACCTTCCCTGGAGTGGAGCCTCGGCTTTCTGGCAGGGATCTTCGATGCGGAGGGAAGCTACAGCCATGGGGTCCTGCGCATCGTTAACACCGACTCTGAAATCATCCAGCGCACCGTGGCAGCTCTTGATCGCCTTGGATTCGATCACTGCGTGGAGAAGAGAGCCAACGGGAGATGCCGACCCCTGAGTGCAGTTCGAGTGCGTCGAGGCCTGAGCGAGCATCTCCGGTTTTTCCATTCAACGGATCCCGCGATCCACCGAAAAAGAAACATCGAAGGAAAGGCAATCAAGTCGACATCAGATTTGAGGGTCATGTCAGTCGAGCCACTCGGAACCCTCTGGCCTCTTTACGACATCACGACGAGGACAGGCGACTTCATCGCAGACGGAGTGGTCAGTCATAACTGTTATGCCCGTCCCACCCACGAGTACCTGGGCCTCTCCGCCGGGCTCGACTTCGAGACCAGGATCTTCGTCAAGGAGGATGCGCCGGAGCTGCTTCGCCGTGAGCTCTCGTCAAAGCGGTGGAAGCCGCAGCTGGTGGCGCTCAGCGGTGTGACGGACCCCTACCAGCCGGTCGAGCGCCGGCTACGCATCACCCGCCGTTGTCTGGAGGTCCTTGCTGAAACCAGGAATCCGACAGCCATCATCACGAAGAACCACCTCGTGACCCGGGACATAGACCCCCTGGGACAGCTCAGAGAGTACGGGGCGATCGCCGTCAGCCTCTCCGTGACGAGCCTGGACCGGGAGCTCCAGCGGGTCATGGAGCCGCGCACGTCTACGCCCGAGCGCAGGCTGGACGCGATTCGAAAGCTGGCCTCTGCCGGGATTCCGGCCGGCGTCATGGTAGCGCCCGTCATCCCCGGCCTCACTGATCACGAAATGCCCGACATCCTGGCCGCGGCCGCCGAAGCGGGAGCTACCCGGGCAGCGTTCATCATGCTGCGGCTGCCCTGGAGCGTGGCCCCACTTTTCGAAGCCTGGTTGGAGAGACACTTCCCGGAGAGAAAGGAGAAGGTCCTGAACCGCCTTCGGGATCTGAGCGACGGGAAGCTCTACAAGGCGCAATTCGGCCGCCGGCAGCGGGGGGAGGGACCGTTCGCCAAGCAGCTTGAGCAGATGTTCGAGATCGGCTGCAACCGGTTCGGGCTGGCCAGGAGTCCACCGCCACTCTCCACGACCCACTTCCGGCGGCCATCGCTGGGCGGTCAGCTCAGCCTGTTCGACGTCGGCTGAACGCGGGGCTGCGGCCGTCGATCGCAGGGTGAGTCGCGTGCCCACTGCTTGATGCGCCGGGACGAGATCCCGAGCTTGAACCGGTCTACTCTGGACTCGGAGCACTCGACCGCAGCGGAAGGCCGATCGATGCCTGCCTACGTGATCGTCGATATCGATGTGAAGGACCGAGATGGATTCGCCCGCTACGTTGAGGAGGTCGTTCCCATGCTGTCGCGATGGGGCGCCCGCTACCTGGTGCGCGGAGGAGGCGTCGAGGTCCTGGAGGGAGAGTGGGACCACCACACGGTGGTGATCCTGGAGTTTCCATCCCGCGCGGTGGCGGAGGAGTTCTACGCCTCCGAGGAGTACGCGCCGTTGCTCGAGCTGCGGCTCGATTCCACGGACTCCATGCTGGCGATCCTGGAGGGGTACGACGCCGGATAGCCGGCTCCGAGCCGCCCGCATGCCCGTGTGGTCGAGGGCGAGCCGCAATGGCATCGACGCGACCTTACGTCGTGAAGCCTAACTCGCGACAACCATGAAGCTTGGGCTGTCCGCCTCTGCCGGATTCCAGGTGTAGCCCTCGAGGACCGTCACGTCGGTGAAGCCGGCTTCACCGAGCAGATCGGCGAACTCCTCCTGCGTATACCAGCGCAGCCGCTGCTCACTCTCCTCGACGTCGATCACCTCTCCGGCGAGCACGACCTCGAAGCGGAGCTCTATGTCCTGAACCTGCCGCTCGAAATCGAAGGTCGTCTTCTCGAAGCAGCGAACGACAGCTTCATCCTCCGGGCGGGTCGCCACACGGCGTAGCCTCCATTCGCCGGGCGGCGCGGGCTCGACCCCCACATCATGCAGCCACGGCAGGTGGAGCGGAATCAGGACGCGGCCTCCCTCCTCCAGGTGGGCATGAAAACAGCTCAACGCTCGGCGCGCCGTGGCGACGTCGTCGAGCAGCATGAACGATCCAAAGGGAACGAAGATCGTCCGGAATCGGCGGTCGAGGGCGAACTCCTCCATCGCCGCCCGGTGGAGAGTGACATGGACACCGGCCTCTTCGGCCTTCCGCCGGCAGATGCCCAGCATCTCTGCCGATAGATCGAGCCCCTCCACATCCAGGCCTTCACGGGCGAAGGGGACCAGGAGCCGGCCCGTGCCGCAGGCCACTTCGAGCGCCGGCTCGCCGCCATGTCGGATGGCATCGCGGAAGAACTCGACGTCCTCGAACCCCTCGTCGCCGAACCAGAGATCGTACGAGGCAGCCGAGAGCCCGGTATAGCTCTTCAGCGTCATGAGGGAGAATATACGGGTGCAGCACCAGGTTAATGAGAAGGGGCTGGCGCGGGCCGCGTCCCTTGAGCGGGGAGGTTCCATTATGCGACCGCGCGCTCAGCCCCCAAGCACACCCACCTGAGGGGTAGACGACGTCACGGCGCGGGAGGTTACAGGGCGGCCGGGGCGAGGGTGCTCGGACGCATGCCGAGCCCGTTCGATGGCCCCGGGATGGTGCGGGCCTGGCACCGCCGATCCGGTGCCAGGCTCGACCAGAGAAAACCTAGGGGTCGACTAGCTCTTGAACTTCTTGTAAAGCCAGAGGAGCAGCAGCGCACCGGCCACCGCGATGATGAGGCTTCCGAAGTTGAAGCCGGAAACGCTCCCGATCCCGATGAGCGAGGCCAGAAAGCCTCCGACCATCGCGCCGGCGATTCCCAGAAGCGTCGTGATGAAGATCCCGCCGGGGTCTCTGCCCGGCATGATCCATTTGGCGAGCGCTCCGACGATCAGGCCGAAGATCAGCCAGGAAAGGATGCCCATTTGGATTCCTCCTTCTGACGTCCGAACGGAGTCGGACGTTCATGACAGGACTATTCGGAATCCACTACGGGGTGGCAAGCGCTCGGGTTTCGGCGCGCGGGTCATTAGCGTGTCGTTGGAAGAGGGATCGAACGTTGCCTTGGCGTCCTCGGCTACATCGGCCTGGCAGCCGTGGAGTCTTTCCCTCAGCTCGCGAGCCACAGATCTTGCGGACGGTCGAAACGGAGTACGGGCCCCTTCCAGGGATGGAGCTTGATGTCTGGAGCGTCGCGTTACCAACCGCCCGAGCAGATCCGCTGGTCAGAGATCGGCGACTCCGTGGTCATCCTCGACCAAACCGAGCTGCCCGCCCGCCGGGTCGAGAAGGAGCTGCGCACGGTGGCCGACGTCGAGGAGGCGATCCAGAGCTTACGGGTCCGCGGTGCGCCGCTGATCGGGATCACGGCCGCGATGGGGATCGGTGCGCTGGCGCGCCAGGCCGTGCTGCAGGCCGAGGCCGCGAGCCACGCGCTCGGCGCCGAGGAGCTCCGACAGCGCCTGCGCGGCTGGTGCGACCGGCTCGAGCAGGCGCGACCAACCGCGGTCAACCTCGTGTGGGCGATCGAGCGTCTCCGCCGTGCGGCCGGGATCGCGGAGGATCCTAACGGAGCTGCGGCTGCCGCCTTTACCGAGGCGCCCGGCATCTCCGCCACCGAGTCGGCCGCCGAGCTGGCCGACCGACTCCGCGCCGAGGCGGACGAGATCCTCGAGGAGGACCGAAGGATGTGCCGCGGGATAGGCGAGCACGCCGCCGAGCTGCTCAGGGATGGAAGCACCGTCATCACCCACTGCAACGCGGGGGCGCTGGCCACCGGCGGGATCGGCACGGCGTTGGCTCCTGTCTACGTGGCCACCGAGCAGGGGAAGAAGGTCAGCGTCTACGCCGACGAGACCCGGCCGCTTCTCCAGGGGAGCCGCATCACGGCATGGGAGCTCGGGGAGGCGGGGGTGGACGTCACGGTGATCGCCGACAACATGGCCGCGGCCCTCTTCGCGACCGATCCGCCGGACATCGTCTTCGTGGGCTCCGACCGGATCGCGGCGAACGGCGATGTGGCGAACAAGATCGGCACCTACGGCCTGGCGGTGCTCGCCAAGCATCACGGGGTCCCGTTCTACGTGCTGGCCCCCACCTCTACCGTCGACCTCGGCACCGCCACGGGCGCCGAGATCCCGATCGAGCAACGGAGTGCGGACGAGATCCGGCTGGGCTTCGGAAAGCTCACCGCCCCGGCGGATGCTCCGGTCTGGAGCCCGGCCTTCGATGTGACGCCGAACGATCTGGTGGCCGGGATCGTGACCGAGCAGGGCATCCACCGGCCTCCCTACGTGGACTCCCTCGCGGAAGCCGTTGCGACGGCCGAGGGTGAGCGCGCGGAGCGCGGCACCGCCTCGGGGATCGCGGCCGAAGTGGCGGAGGAAGGGCGATGAGCCGCGGCAACGGATCCACCAACGGCTCGGGCAACGGGCTCTTCGACCCTTACGCTCACGACCTTCCGGATTTCGCAGAGCCATCCGCCAGCATCGAGGATGGTCCGGCGATCGAGACCGACGAGATGCAGATCACGGTGCGGACCGAGTACGCGGAGAGTCAGTCCAACCCTCATCGCTGGCGCTACGTGTTCGTCTACCACATCCGGGTCGAGAACGTGGGGAAGGAGGCGGCGCGGCTCTTCTGGCGCCACTGGCACATTCACGACCCGGTCGCCGGGGAACACGAGGTGGAAGGCGAAGGCGTCATCGGCGAGACGCCACTGCTGGATCCCGGCGACGTGTTCGAGTACAACAGCTTCTGCGTGCTGCACGGACCGATGGGTCACATGGAGGGCTTCTATCACTTCCGACGGCGGGACGGCTCCGTCTTTCGCGCCCCGATCCCTCGGTTCTTCATGCAGGCGCCGCCGGGAGCAGGCTCCCACCTGGCCTGAGCTGGCCCTGAGCTGGCTGCGCTCCTCCTCAGTCCCGGTCCCGCTGGCTTGCCTGCTCCAGCAAGGCCAGGAGGCCGAGGGCCGGCTGTTTGACCTGCGCGTGGCGGAGAAGGTCCCAGTGCTCCTCGATGTAGTCGCGCAGGAAGGAGATGACGTGCCCCAGCGAGATCGCCTTGAACCCCCGGACCTTCTTCGGGTCGATCACGGAGCCGAAGGCGAGCATGCGGATTCTCGGCCCCGATGGGATGTCGGCACTTCCCTTCCTCCGCAGCCGATCAACAGCCTTCGAGAGATGCGCCTCCGGACAGAATCCCCATCGACGTAGGACGGCATCGAGAACCTCGCGGCTGCGCGCTCCCGGGTTCAGCTCTGCCCTTCCCTCCTTCACCTCGATGATCAGGAGATCGGGTCGCTTGTCCTGTGTCTCGAGCGCCGGATCGGGCTCGAATCCCTCGTCGATCTCCTCATCCCTGATCGGCCGCGGCCCGCCGGCATGCGGGAGGCGCAACGCCAGCAGGTCGATGTCCGTCGCGGTCTTGTACCCACCTTCGCTCAGCGCCTCGAGCACCTGGTACTCGGTCACCGTGAAGTATCCGTTGATGTGCAGATAGGCCTGCACGAGGGCTACGGCGTGATCCACTGCGTCTCCGCTTCGTTGTCTGGCTGCGAGTCTTCGTTGTCTGTCCCCAAGTTGGGACCCCGAGGGGTGGAATGTATGCGTCCCGAGGCGTCTCGTTTCAACGTGATGAGATGGTGTCGAGTCCGGTACCATCCCATGGCTCCATTTGTGGTACCATGTCGGGCGATCGAAACCAGAGGGTAGATAGAGAATAGATGTGGATGGAGGATAGACGTAGATGCATGGAGACGCGGCCCAACAACCACCGGGAGAGCTCCCCCGCCTGACCACCGAGCAGATGCGCGAGGTGGACCGCCTGATGGTGGAGAAGTACGGGATCGAGTTCGTGCAGATGATGGAGAACGCCGGCCGCCACCTGGCTGCCTTGGCCCGCGACCGGTTCCTGGGCGGCGATCCGACGGGCCGAGATATCGTCTTCCTGGCGGGGAGTGGAGGAAACGGCGGGGGCGGGCTCGTAGCGGCCCGCCGGCTCCACGCCTGGGGAGGTCACGTTCGCGTCCTCCTCTCCAGGCCTCCGGGAGAATACCGGGGCGTGCCAGCCCACCAGCTGGCGATTCTCCACGAGCTCGACGTCAGGTGTGCCCATCAGCCGGATCCGTCTCCGATCTCGGGCACGGACCTCGTGATCGACGCGCTCATCGGCTACAGCCTGCGTGGTGACCCCAGGGGAGCGGCCGCCAGCCTCATTCGGAGGGGCAACGAATCCTCCGCGCGGGTGCTGAGCCTGGATCTTCCATCGGGTCTCGACGCCACGACCGGCGAGCAAAAGAACCCCACCGTCAGAGCCGCCGCGACCCTCACCCTCGCCCTCCCGAAAGCCGGCCTTCGGCCGGCGGCCGACTGCGCCGGCGATCTTTATCTGGCCGACATCGGCGTGCCGCCGGAGCTGTACTCCGAGCCCACCCTGGGACTCGAAGTGGGCCCGATCTTCGCCCGTCAGGAGATCCTCCGGCTCTGATCCCTGCCGGCATGTGACCGCGGGCCCGCAGGGGAAGTCAACACTAAGGGAAGGCGCGTTCAAGCGTGCCCTATGAGCGGGGATCAGATCGACGGGAGGAGGCCATGTCGGAGGGGCCCAGACACCTCGGACCTCACCTTCGCCGGGCAGGGACCGGACTGCTGGCGCTGTTGGCGCTCGGTGCGGTCGTCCTATCCTGGAACCACTTCAGTGCCGGGGCGGTGCCCCGCAGCAACGTGGCCCGTCGCGTGGCTGACCTGGCAGACGTTCACGATCCGGCGTCCGGGCCGAGGCTGGCCCTGGCGGAGGCGGATCTCGCGTCGCTCGACTTCACCGACGTGCGCGTCGCCGAAGCCGACGCGGTCCCCGAGAGCAGACCTTCTCCTCCCGCGGAACAGACCTCCAGCGAAGAGGCCTCGGTGGATATCGAGCCCACGCCGGAACTGTCGATGGCACAAGCCGCGCCCGAGATGGAGGTCAGCCCGGTCGACCCGGGAGAGTCGGACATCGGGTCGGCCGTGGACGACCCACGACCTGAGGGAGAGGGGCCGTCCGGAACTCTGGCCGGCGCACAGGGAGATGGCAGCCAAGGGCCGCTTAGCGGCATAGGCGGCGGCCTGGGTCCGCTGATTGGAATCATCGGCGGCATCGCCCTCGGAGGCGGCTCGGGACCCGGCCCGTTCATCGTCCTGGGTGGAGGTAGCGGTTGCGAGGGCTCGGGCGTCCCGGGCATCCAGCTGCCCGGACCGATCGCGGCGGGGCCGCGCAGGGGCGAGTTCATCGAGGAAGGCCGGGGGCCGCTGGGAGGCAACCCGACCTCCGGGGCGCCGACGATCAGGGTCCCGACGACCGTGCCCGCCGATCCGTCGGGCATCATCGGTTCCGGCGGACGCGGCTTTGTCCCCGAAGCTCCGGACCTTGGCCGGACGAACGACAGCAACTTCGGCAGCGGCAGGACGACGGAGTTTGTGACCGGTCGATCAGCCGGGAGCGCGCCGGCCACCGGCGCCGCCATCACCCGCGCCATCGAAGAGGCGTCACGTTCGTTCGGCACGCAGCGCAGTCGAAGCTCCTTCAGCAGTCCCTCGGCGCGGCAGCTTCAGCGCTCCAGCACCACCGCGGCGAATCCTGCGCCTGCCACGATGCGCGAGAAGGTGCAACGGGCCCTGGTACGGCCGACCCCTTCGAGAGCGGCGCGACCGCCGGCAACCCGTCAGCAGCAGCCGTCCGTAAGGACGACGCCCACGCGTTCTACCTCGAGGGCGGCTCAGGTGCGGCCGAGCGCCCCCAACCGAGCGCGGGTGGCCAGGCCGCCTGTTGCACAGACCCGTCCGACTCGCGCAAACGGGACGGCATCCTCGGCGGCTCGCCGAGCGGTTCAAACGCGGGCTTCAGCCGCGGCGAGACCAACGCGAGCGAGGCCGAGCCGGCAGTCACAGCAGTAGAGCGGCAGAGTAGTTCCGGGCCAGCGGTTAGCCGGCCCGGAACTGGCATCGCGAGGCTAGGTTACTTAGTGTGACGAAACTGGGTGTTCCTTCGTCAGAGTAGTGTTGCTGGCGCCGAGCGGGGAAACGCCTTGTATGGAGGAAGAGGCTGATGAGTGATGGGGCTGGATACGACCGGGTCTACCGGCGTGTGCTCGGGATCGGACTTCTCGTCTCCCTTGTGGTGCACGGGGCGATCCTGGCATGGGGCCGGCTGAACGTGACACCCGCCGCCTCTGACGACGCAGAGCCCACGACGCAACTCGCGCTGGCTTATGTGGATGAGGAGCCTGTCGAGCTCATCGATGTGCGCGTAGCCGAAGCAGACGTGGCAGCCGAAACGGCGCCGCTGCCGGAGAGCGAGACGTCAACGGTAGAGGCCGCTCTGGACCTCGAGCCGCCGAAGCTGGCCATGGCGCAGGAAGGCTCGATGATCGCGATCAGCCTCGTCGAAGCCGACGATTCGGACGTCGGGGACGCCATCGAGTACGACCGTCTTGGCGCTGCCGTCGCGGCGGCGAATCGTGGCGGAAACGACCACGACTTCGAGCGCTTGGGCGGATTCCGTATCCCCGAGGGCTCGGGCGGACGAGGCCCGCTGATCATCGGTGGAGGCGGAAGCGGTTGTGAGGGGCCGAACGTGCGGCTGCCCGGCAGCAGGATCGGCGGTACCAGCTACGGAATCGGATCGCCCTACACCATGCCTTAGCCTCGAGTCTCATCGCCGTTGCGGCCCCGGGATCTTCGGCATGGCGCCGTCGACCGGGGCCGTTTTGCATCTAAGACTCTTCGGACTCCATCGGCTCTGCGAACTGCCATCGGCCCTGACGGGATCAGCGGTGAGCCCCCAGACTCTCGAGCAGCCGCGACACCTCCGTCTCGATTCGATCGCGCACCTCTCTGAATCCCGCAAGCGGCATCTCCTTGGGATCGGGGATCTCCCATTCCTCACGGCGGCGAGCGGGAACGACAGGACAGTCATCTCCGCACCCCATCGACACGACGACGTCGAACGATCCCGAGGGTACCTCCCCGACGGCCTTCGACCGGTGACTGGCGAGATCGTACCCGACCTCGCCCATGACGAGGATCGCCGTCGGGTTGACCACGCCAGAGGGCCGCGAGCCGGCGCTGAACGCTTCGGTACCCGGAGCGCCGTGGGCGCGTGCGAACGCCTCGGCCATCTGGCTGCGGCAGGAGTTCTCGAAGCATATAAACAGCAGCCGGACCGGATCACCCTGCTCTCGGGCATCTTTCATCATTCGGTTTCCCCACTCCTCGGTTTGCCCGGGCCGGCACCGATGCTTCCAGCAGGAGCCGTCAAGCTCTAGCTTCCAGGCGCGCCAGTAGACGCGCGAGCGTCCAGGTGAAACCCCGCAGTCTGCCCGGGTAACGGTAAATGTCGCTTATCAAGCACATTGTCCAGCTGGGAGCTGTCGTCCTCGTCTTTGCTGCGACGTTCTACTTCCTCCTTCCCAAGTCCAGGATCTATCCCGGCTCCTGGACGCCGGCGGCGGCCCCCGCCTACGAAGGAGCCTACGCACCGAACGATCAGCTCGCTTCGATCGAACGACTGGGATCCGGTGCGGGCATCGGGCCGGAAGACGTGGCGGTGGATGGCCGCGGACGAATCTACGGCGGCATGCGCGACGGACGCATCGTGAGGACGGACCCCGACGGCACCGGTGCGGAGGACTTCACCGATACGGTGGGAAGGCCACTGGGTCTGGATTTCGACCGAGCCGGCAACCTCATCGTCGCCGACGCGTACCAGGGCCTCCTGTCCATTGCACCGGACGGAACGATCCGCCGCCTCGCCAGGGGACACGGCGGGCGGCCGTTTCGCCTCACTGACGACGTCGACGTGGCGCCCGACGGGACTATCTACTTCACCGACGCCTCGGACCGGTTCTTCCTGAACGACTACGTTCTCGACCTTCTGGAGCACCAGCCCAACGGCCGCCTTCTCTCCTACGATCCTCGCACGGACAGCGTCTCGGTCGTCCTTTATCCGCTCTTCTTCGCCAACGGCGTGGCCGTGAGCCCGAAGGGAGATTTCGTGCTCGTAGTCGAGACAGGACGCTACCGCGTCATGCGGCACTGGCTGAAAGGCCCACGCCGGGGCGAAACCGAGATCTTCATCGACAACCTCCCGGGCTTTCCCGACGGGATATCGTCAGATGGCCGGGGCACCTACTGGTTGGCGCTCGTATCGCCGCGCAACCAGACCATCGACTACCTCCTCCCCCGACCGTCGGCGCGCAAGCTGCTGGCGCGTCTGCCGCGCAAGCTGCAGCCAGGGCCGAAGCGCTATTCGTTCGTCCTCGGGCTGGACGGCGACGGCAACGTGGTCCACAACCTCCAGGACCCGGCTGGCGGCTTCGCGGAGATCTCCAGCGTAGAGCGGTACGGCGACGACCTCTACTTCGGGAGCCTCGCCGAGAACGCCATGGGGCGGCTTCCGGCTCCGTAACCCCTCGCGAACCCTCCTCCCGCGGCGGCCTGTTTCGCGGGAGCCCTTGAGTCGAGGGCGAAACCCTGCCATAACAGTGGGCCACCTGCCACGACCGTGGCCCCCTTCGAAAACGTGAGGAGCGGTTGAAAGAGGAACGAGCCATTCGGCTCCGGGAGTACGGGCTGACGATAGGGACCATGGGCTCGAACGCGGCCCAGACCCTGATCATCGCCCTGCTTCCCGTGCTCCTCGGCCGATATACATCTTCAGCCGCCCTCATCGGCGCGGTGATCGGCGCCGAAGGATTGTTGGCGATCCTCGTGCCGTACTGGATCGGCTACATGAGCGACCATCTCCCGAACGCCCTGGCCCGCCGGTTCGGGCGGCGCGCCTTGTTCCTGTGGATATCCGCACCACTGATGACGGCCACGCTCGTGGCCGTTCCCTTCATCCACGGTTTCTGGCCCCTGGCCGTGGCCGGGATCCTCTTCTTCACCGCGCTTCAGGGGTTCGTCACCCCGCTGTGGGCGTTGCTGATCGACGCCGTCCCGGACGAGCGTCGGGCGAGAGTCCAGGGGGTCCGCGGCGCCTTTCAGGCCCTGGGACTCGCCTTCGGGCTGATCGTGGGTGGACTGCTATTCGAGCTCTGGGAGCCGCTGCCCTTCGTGGTGGCCGGCTTCGTCCTCCTCCTCTCGACCTGGTTCACGGTGTTGTCGGTTCCGAGCGACCGGGGTCACGAGCAGCCTGCGCCTGCTCAAAGGAAGAAGCGACCGGTGTGGCGGCGCCTCCTCAAGCGGCCGGAGATCCGCTGGTTCCTCATCGCGAACGGGCTGTGGAACGGAGCGATCGACGGAATCCGGCCCTACATCTTCCTCTACGCCGGTGCGGTGTTCGGCATCTCGGTGGGTGGCACGTCCGGGCTCCTCGTCTTCCTGCTCCTGGGCGTCGGGTTCGGCGCCGTGGCGGTGGGCCGGTTGAGCGACGTCGTGGGCCGTGCCCGGCTGCTGGGGATATCGGCCAGCCTGTGCGGCGTCGCGATGCTCGTGGCGTATTTCCCGCGCAGCTCTTCCGACATCATCTGGCTGCTGGCCGCCGCGGGCCTGGCCGCCGCCTCCTTCATCGCCCTGCCGTTCCCTCTATTCGCCAGGCTGGCCGGCGACGAGGCGCCAGGCAGGCAGACCGCGCTCTTCATCGTCTCGGTCGGCGTCTCGCGGGTGGTGGCCCCCATCGTCATCGGAGCCGTGATCGATTTTGGCGCCCGCTTCGATCCCGAGCTCAGGGGCTATCCATTCATGTGGGTCGCCGCGGGATCGATGGCCCTGCTCAGCGTGCCTGCGCTCTACAAGGCCGTGTCGGCGGCCCGAGCCCGCGAGCGGGCAGCCGTTCGCCTTGCCGCGGATCCTCCGGCCGCTTCCCCGTGATCCGCATCCCCGCCGGCCTTGACGGCGTCCATCAGGTCTTGGTCAGATCCGGAAGGCCTATCGGGCGACTCGCCTGCACCCGCGCCGCCAGCCCGAGGGCCGCGGCTTCCCCGAAGGGGCGCGCCGCGATCTGAAGGCCGACCGGCAACCCCTCGGGATTCAGCCCGGCCGGCACCGACGCCGCCGGGAGCCCGGAGAGGCTCAAGAGGAACGTGGGCGCAATCCAATCGATGTAGCTCGTCATCTCGCGTCCGCCTATGGTGCCGGGGTAATTCTCCTCCACCGGGAAGGGCGGCACGGCGGCGCAGGGCGTGAGCAGGGCGTCGAACTGCTCGAAGAACTCCCCCATCCGTTCCCACAACCGGGAACGGGCGCGCTCGGCGGCCCCGAGCCGTTCCGGTGAAACCTCGAGGCCGGCACGGATGTTACCGGCCAGGTTCTCGCCCAGCAGTTCGAGCCGATCTAGCAATGCGTGGTGGTGCGCCACCATCCAGTAGCCACGCAGCGTCAGAAACGCCTCGCGGGCGAACGAGAGGTCCAACTCGATCTTTTCCACGCTGACCCCCTCGTCGCCCAGCTCGAAGGCGGCGGCCCTGCAAGTCTCCTCGACCGCAGCGTCCACTCCGATCGCCGCGATGTCGGGACAGTAGGCGAGCCGGAGCTGGGCGGGGCCCGCGGCCATGCGGCTTACGGCGTCGAGCAACCCTTTGGCCGAGTCGGGCTGGTTGATCGGCATGCGCTCGCTCGGTCCCCCCACCGCTTCCATCATCAGAGCCAGGTCTTCGGCGGTTCGAGCCATGCCTCCGGTGGATTGTAGGGTGTCCCACTGGTGCCGGCTGGGGTACGTGGGCACGAAGCCGATCGACGGCCGCAGGCCGACAACCCCGCAGAAGGCCGCAGGCACGCGCAGTGAGCCGCCCAGGTCGGTTCCCTCCGCCAGCGCCACCATGCCGCTCGCCAGGGCTGCCGCTCCACCTCCCGTCGAGCCGCCAGCACTGAGGGCGGGGTCCCATGGGTTCCGCGTCGGCCCGAAGACCGGGTTGAAGGTGTTCGCCCCGGCGGCGAACTCGGGGGTGTTGGTCTTGCCCAGAACGATCGCGCCGGCCCGCTTTAGCCGGCGGACGACCAGGGCGTCAGCCTCGGCGATGTGGTCGGCGAAGAGCGGCGAGCCGTACGTCGTGCGCATCCCCGCGACGGGTGTCACATCCTTGATGCCGACGGGAAGGCCACGGAGAAGACCGGCGGGGTCGCCGCGAGCCAGCGACGCTTCGGCATCGCGGGCCTCCTCCACAGCGTTCTCGTTCAGGGTAACGACGGCGTTCAGCCGCTCCCCGTGCGCCTCGACCCGCTCGAGGCATGCCTCAACGAGTTCGACCGGCGAAACCTCCCGCCGGTCGATCCGCCTTCTCAGCTCGCACGCCGACAGGTCGGCAATCCCGGAAGCCGTCGTCCTTACCCCCAGCGCGGCTGCTCGGCCAGGTCGAGGCCGAGGTGTACTTTGGTAACAACGCTACTCGCGGGCGGCGTGGCCATCAGGGGCATCGATCCTCCTTCACGCTTCCACGAAGGCGATCACTCGGCAGAACGCCGCCTCGCCTCCCTTGAACTTCCACGGAAACACGCCGATCGTCAGACGGCGGTTCTGCAGCTCCGGCGCGCCAATGTCGCCGCCCAGGTTCTCCGCGTGCATGCACTCGTGCGTGAACAGGGCGTTGTGGGTCAGCTGATAGTGCTCCTCCGGGAAGAGCTCGTCGAGCCTCTCCTTCCCTCCGAACTTGCGCTCGCAGAGGGCCCGGACCCGGTCGCAGTGCCCGAACGTGCCCTTACCCAGGAAGCGTCCTATGGGAAGGTTCATCGGATGGTCCGTCGAGACCGCGTCGACCGACCAGATCTTGATCTCCTTCTCTATGAGCCAAGGGACCATGTCGGGGTGGGCCCCCGGATGAAGGTGGATGTAGCGCTCCTCGTTGGGGGTCTCTCCGAACTGGGCGAACCGGTGCCAGCCAGTGTTCAGCACGAGGAGGTCGCCGTTTCTGACCTCGACCCGCTCCTCGATCATCTCGGGCGTGTACGCCGCACAATCGTCCATCTCGTCGCTCAGATCCACGATCACCCCGGGCCCGTAGAGCCACTCGAGCGGAATCTGATCGATCGTCATCCCGCCGGTCACGAAATGCCTCGGCGCATCGAGGTGGGTGCCGATGTGGTTCGACGTCATGATGTACTGCGCGTTCACGCCGTGCTCGGACTTCCGCTTTATGTACTTGACCTCGAACGGCGGATAATAGGGCCAGAAAGAGACGTCTGCGTTCAGCGGCTGCGACAGATCGTAGAGCTTCATTCTGCCTCCTGTATGTCGTTGCATGATGTGCTGTTACTTATTCGCACCTGAAGTTATGTCGTGGCAGGCGACTCGAGCCCCGCGAAGAGGTTGTTCAGCGATTCGGCCAGCGTTGGGTGAGCGAAGATCGCGTCCCGCAGCGCGGTAAACGGCAGCTCGCCCATCATCGCGATCTGTATCATCGACATGAGCTCACCGCCCTCCATCCCCACGATGGCGCACCCGAGTATCCGGCCGCTCGCCGCGTCCACGACGATGATGGCCACCGACCGGCCGGCTCGAGCGAGCGGCTTGCCGCCCTGCCCCGTGCCGATGACCGCCGCATCGTACCGCTCAACCTCCGGCATCACCCGGCCCCTTGGACACGAACATCCTTTGCACTTTGGGCTTGGTCAGCTTTCCCATCGAGTTCCGCGGCAGCTCCTCCACGAGGATGAGGTCGCGCGGCACCTTATAGGAGGCGAGCCGATCCTTGGCCCACGCCTTCAGCTCCGCCAGCAGGGCACCCGGCTCGCTTTCCGCGGACACCGGAACGACGGCGACGCAGACGCGCTCGCCCCACTCGAGATCCGGCACGCCGACGACCGCACAGTCCGAGATCGCCGGGTGGCCGCGAAGCAGGTTCTCGATCTCGAGAGCCGAGACCTTGTAGCCCCCGGTCTTGATGATGTCCACGGATGTCCGCCCGAGGATCCGATAGTAGCCGTTCTCGACCACCGCCTCGTCACCGGTGTCGAACCACGCATCCTGGTAGGCGGCCCTCGTGTCCTCGAGGCGCTTCCAGTACTCGAGGAACAGGCCCGGCCCCCGAATTTGGATCCGTCCGGGCTCTTCCTCCTCGGTGATCCGTTCACCCTCCTCATCGACGAGCCGGACGCTGACGCCGGGCAGCGGCACCCCCACGTACCCCGGCCGCCGCTCGCCGTCGAGAGGATTTGAGATGGCCATTCCTATCTCTGTCATGCCGTACCGCTCGAGCAGCTCGTGGCCCGTGATATCCAGCCATCTCTGGAATACGTGCGTCGTCAAAGGCGCCGACCCCGAGACCATGAGACGGAGATCAGCGGACCCCTTCGACATGGCCGCCCTCTCGGCCGCCGTGGCTTTCTCCCACTCGGCGACCAGCTTCACGTAGACTGTCGGCACGGCCATGAACAGGGTCACCTCACCCGAGGAGAGGCGCTCCCACACGACGGCAGGATCGAAGCGCGGCAGCATCTCGCAGGCGGCGCCGGACCACAGGGCGCAGAGCAGTGCGTTTACGATCCCGTGCGTGTGGTGGAGCGGCAGGGCATGGAGGATCCGGTCTTCGGAGGTCCATCCCCACGCCTCGACCAGCGTCTCGATCTGGGCCGTGAGGCTGGCGTGCGTGCTCACGACTCCCTTGGGGCGGCCGGTGGTTCCGCTGGTGTAGAGGATGAGTGCGCGCCGGAAGGCCTCGACATCGGGGAGCCTGCGGCGTCCTGCGGCGCTCCCTCGCTTCGCCTCCTTGGTAGGCAGAAGGCGGGCTCCGATCGCCTCGGCGGCCGGCCCCAGGGTCTCTCGGAAGAGAGCATCGGCGACGACCAGGCGGGCTCCGCTGTCCCGGATCACGTGCTCGAGCTCCGGGGCCGGATGTTCGGGACAGAGGGGCACCGCGATGCCCCCCGCTCGCCAGATCCCCCACAGCACCGAAACGTAATCGACGCCCGGCTGGACCATGAAGGCGACCGGCTCCTCCAGAAGATCCGGCCGCCCGTCCAGCAGAGCGTCCGCCACCCTGAAGGAGGCGCCCAGCAGATCGCCGAACGGGTGCGTACCGTGACGGTCGACGATGGCTACCCGGCCTTCGTATCTGGTCGCGAGCCCGACCATGGCCAGGCTCGAGCGCCCCCCGAGCCCGCGCGCTGCAGTCCCAGATAGACGAGAAACGAAACGCTCGCAGCCGAGAACCACGCTCCCTGGAAGAGGAAGGCAAGACGCTCATCGAGGGTTCCGATCAGAGCGACGCCGATTCCCGCGACGAGGGCTATGATCGCCGATCGGTTGACCCCGCCCCCATACCAGTAGGGCCCCGCCTTCCGGTAGAGGCCGGCCAGGTCGAGCCTTGTCCTCCGGACCAGGAGATAATCGCACACGACCACGCCCCCTACGGCGCCGAGCAGTCCGGAGTAGCTGATGAGCCAGGTCTGGTACATCTCCAGAAGCTTCCAGGGAACGATGACGATCCCGATGAGCCCCGCGATCGTTCCGCCTATGCGGAAGCTTATCCGGCGCGGTGCCAGGTTGGCAAAACTGTTGGCGGGCGCCACGACGTTGGCAGCGATGTTAGTGCTCAGCGTAGCGACGACGAGGAAGAACATCGCCCCGAGCCCGAGGAGCGGGCTATTGGCTTCAGCCGTCACTCGAGCCAGCAGGTCGATCGGGTTCCAGATCGCTTCGCCGTAGATGACCAGGGTCGCGCTCGTCACGGAGACGCCCACGAAGGCGAAGAGCGGCATGGTCGTGAGAAGACCCATCGCCTGTCCCGAGAACTGGTCTCTTTGGCTCTTCGCATAGCGCGTGAAGTCCGGGATGTTCAGCGACAGCGTCGCCCAGTACCCGACCATCGCGGTAAGCCAGGGCAGGAAGAGCACGAGGAGGAAACGAGAGGTGGGGAGCGGTTCTTCCGCACGGATCAGCGCGTTCGACTCTCGCAGGATCGTGCCCAGATCCCCCACGCGGCTCACCGCCCAGACGAAGAGCGCGGCGCCCATCAACAGAAGGACCGGCGCCGACAGCGCCTCCAACCACTTGATGGACTCCGTCCCCGCCCAGACGAAGTACATGTTGATGAGCCAGAAGATCAGGAAGCTCAGATAGTGCGGGAAGCCGTAGCCCATGAGCTCCCACGAGCCTCCCATCCGGGCCCACGTCGGCCACAGAGTCGACAGAAGGACGTATATCGCCAGCCCGCCGATCCACGTCTGGATGCCGAACCAGCCGCACGCCACGACCGAGCGCAGCAGCGAGGGCACGTGCGCGCCTCTCAGCCCGAAGGCGGCCCGGGCGTACACCGGGAACGGGATCCCGTACCGGGTGCCAGCGTGGCCGTTGATCGCGAGCGGAACGAGCACGATGGCGTTGCCGAGCAGGATCGTCAGCAGGCTCTGCCACCAGTTCATCCCGCTCTCGATCATGCTGGCCGCGAGCATGTAGGTCGGGATGCACACGCTCATGGCGACCCAGAGCGAAGCCAGGTTCCACCGGCTCCAGGAGCGCTCCGCGATCCGCGTCGGGGCCAGATCGGTGTTGCTGAAGGGACCGGGAGGCAGTTCGCCCTCCAGCTCGACGAGACCCGCCCGTTCGACCTCGCCGAGGCGGCTCAACCCGAGCCGAAGGCTCTCTCCACCGCCGTCGCCAGGGCCTCGCGCGTGAGGACCTCGACGAGCCGGTTGCGATAGGCCGCCGACGCGTGCATGTCCTCCATCGGCTCGAGCTCTCCCGCAGCGGTGCGTGCGGCGTCCTCGAAGACCGTGGCCGTGGGCTTCTCTCCGATCAGGGCGGCGGCCGCGCTCGTGGCCAGGGCCGGCCCCCCCCCAACGCCCAGATAGGCGAGCCGAGCCTCCTGGATGCACCCTTCGATGTCGAGCTTCAGCCTGGTCGCCAGTCCGGCCAGCGCGTAGTCGCCCTGACGGCGGGAGATCTCCCGAAACGCGCACCCCGTCAGCTTGCGTGGGCCAGGCAAGGCGATCTCGATGAGAAGCTCGTCCGGCTCCAGGCTCGTTCCGAACAGGCCGAGAAAGAACTCCTCCGCGCGGACCCACCGCTCGCCCTCCGCCCCGCGTACCCGGCAGCTCGCGTCCAGGGCGAGCAGGGCGGCGGGAATCTCGGAGGCCGGATCGGCGTGCACGGCGCTTCCGCCGAACGTCCCCCGGTTTCTGACCTGGGGGTGAGCGATGTGAGGCATCATCTCGGTCAGTAGCGGCGCCAACTCGGCCACCAGCTCGCTCTTCTCCACCGCCCTTTGCCGGGTCATGGCTCCGATCCGCACGCCGTCCGGACCCGGCCCACCATCCCCGATCCCGTCCTCGTTGCGTCGGATGAACGCCAACTCGTCGATCCGGTTCAGGTCGACGAGGACGGCTGGCCGGGCAAGCCGGAAG
>JBDGZR010000046.1:0-30569 GCA_039588495.1 Gemmatimonadota bacterium
GCCCTGGAAGACGCCTCCGAGGGTCTCCGGTCGCGTCACGTCGCCGGAGCGGGCGCCTATGTTCAACCCCTCGAAGCGGCGCTCTACACGACGGTCATTTCGACCCAGGGCGATGACGGAGAGCCCTCGGCCGGCGAGCTCTCGCACGAAGGAGGCGCCCAGAAAGCCTGTGGCGCCGGCGACCAGAACAGCCGGCCGGTCGTGGTCACTGACACTCATCGGCTCACCTCTAGATAGGTTTCTCGTATGCCGGACTTTCGCGAGGCCCTGGACAGCGGACGCGTTATTCTCCTGGATGGAGCCATGGGCACCGAGATCTACCGACGCGGGGTCTTCATCAACCGCTGCTTCGATGACCTCAGCCGGACGGATCCGAATCTAGTCCGCGAAGTTCACGGCGAGTACCGGAAGGCCGGGGCGCAGGTCCTGGAGACCAACACTTTCGGCGCCAATCGCTTCCGCCTGCAGGGCTATGGATTGGAAGGCCACGTGAGCGCGGTCAACGCGGCCGCCGCGAGCATCGCCAGAGATGTGGCGGGCGATGACCTCTTCGTGGCGGGAAGCATCGGTCCGATCGGAGTCCGTCTGGAGCCGTACGGGGCCACGGCGCGGTCCGAGGCCCGCGAGGCGTTCCGGGAGCAGGCTTCCGCGCTGTCGGACGCCGGTGTGGATCTCTTCCTGCTGGAGACGTTCAGCGACCTCGAGGAGATCCGGCAGGCGATCGAGGGCTGCCGCGCCGCTTCCGACCTCCCCATAGTTGCCCAGGTAACGATTCAGCCGAACGGAGAGACGACGTACGGAGACCAGCCCGAGCACATCGCCGAGGCGGTGGGAGCGATGGGTGCCGAGGCGATCGGCCTCAACTGCAGCGTCGGTCCCGCCATCATCCTCGCCGCGATCCAGAGGATGGCCGGGGCCACGGACCTGCCGCTCTCAGCCGTACCGAACGCCGGCCTGCCGCAGGAGGTGCACGGGCGCAAGATCTACCTTGCCGATCCCGAGTACATGGCGGGCTATGCCCGCCGGCTCGTGCAGGCGGGCGTGCGGATCGTGGGCGGATGCTGCGGAACGACTCCGGCGCACATACGGGAGATGGCGACCCAGATCCGCGTCGTGGGCCAACGCGCACCACGGGTGAGGGTGGGGGCGACGGAAGGTGGCGCGAGCCCCATCCCCGTTGCGGTCCGAGGCGAGGAAGCTACCGAATCGACGCCAATCGCCGACCGCTCCGCCTGGGGGCGCAAGCTGGCGGCTGGAGAGATGGTCACAAGCGTCGAGATCTTGCCGCCGCGGGGAACGGACGCCAGCGGGATGCTCGAATCCTGCCGCTGGCTTAAGGGAGCGGGCGTCGACGCCGTGAACGTGCCCGACGGGGCGCGTGCGATGATGCGCATGGGAGTGATCGCCGCCTCCGCGCTGATCGAGCGGGAGATCGGGATCGAGACCGTCGTCCACTACTGCTGCCGTGACCGGAACCTGCTGGGCATGATGAGCGACCTCATCGGCGCTCAGGCGCTGGGCCTGAGGAACATGCTGATCATCACGGGCGATCCGCCGAAGATGGGCCCGTATCCTGACGCGACAGCGGTCTTCGACATTGATTCGGTGGGTCTGACAAACCTCGTCTCGCACCTCAACCACGGCCTGGATCTGGGCGGCAACGCGCTCGGAAGCGCCACGTCCTTCGTAACGGGCGTCGGCGTCAACCCCGGAGCCGTGGACCTGGATGAAGAAATCGAGCACTGGTACTGGAAGGTCGAGGCGGGCGCCGAGTTCGGCGTCACCCAGCCAGTCTTCGACGTGGAGACGCTCGTCGCCTTCCTCGAGCGGATCGAGAAAGCGGGGACGCGGATACCTATCGTCGCAGGGATCTGGCCACTGGTCAGCCTGCGAAACGCGGAGTTCCTGAACAACGAGGTGCCGGGCATCGAGGTCCCCGACCGGTACATGGATCGGATGGCTCGGGCACAGGAGGCGGGCAAGGAGCAGGCTAGAGCGGAGGGATGCGCGATCGCTCGCGAGATGCTCTCGGAGGTCAGCGACCTCGTGGAGGGCGTGCAGGTGAGCGCTCCCTTCGGCAAGGTGCCCTACGCCCTGGACGTGTTCGCCGCCTTGGACGGGTACCCGACCCTGGAGGAGCTCGAAGAGCAGATGAAGGGTTAGCCTGCACGGGCCGGTCCGGCCTAAGTTGCCGGTCCTTTTCAAGACCAGGCACGGATGGAGCGATGTTAGCGAAGCTGTTGGAACGAGACGTTAGCAAGAGACCGGACACGGTTCGCCTTCAGGGCCGCATCCTCTTCCTCACCGAGGATCCCGATCTGATCCGACGCCAGCTGGGAGGCGAAGACCTCGAGTGGGACCCCTCGATCCCCCTCAGGGACGACATCAGCACGGACGAGATCACGCCCGGCTGGGTCTGCTACTACTACGACGAGAAGCTCGGCGAGTACCCCTACGTCGGTCTCCGCTGCGGCGGGGAGCTGCCGATCGGTCGCAACGACGTGCTCAACGGTGGCTTCGTCTGTTCGGTGTCCGGGAAACGGCGCGGCAAGGGCTCGAGCCGCGAGGCGGCGCCCTACGCCGAGCAGGCGGCCGGGATCCGCGTCGTCATCGCCGAGAACATCGAGCGCATCTACCGGGAGAACTGCGAGAACCGCGGCATCCTCGCGTCGACGGATTTCTCCCTCATCGAGAAGATACGCGCGGGTGAGGAGATTCCCCTCGAGGCTTTCATCGGAGACGCCGGCCAGATCGAGCGCGACATCATCGAGTACGGCGGGCTTCTGGATTACGCCGTCGCCCGTCTAAAGGGGCTCGTTCAGGTGCCGGAGATCCGTAACGCTCCGCGGCCGATGACGGTCGCCGAGAAGATCCTCGCCCGGCACTGGGTCACCGATCTTGCCGAGGATGCGGTCGGTGTCACCGCCGTGCGGCCCGGCGATACCGGGTTCGTGCGCACTAACCTTCGGTTCAGCCACGAGTACGTGACCCCGATGGCGGCGACCTTCTGGGAGGATTTCGCCGGCGAAGGGGCCGGGCTCAACGAACCGGAGAGCATCGTCTTCTTCCGCGACCACCTCGCCTTCCTCGACCAGGTGATGACCGAGGAGAGGAAGCAGATGGGGCTGCTGGACGCTGCCCATGCGCTCCACGATCGGCAGCGCGAGTTTTCCCAGCAACAGGGCGTACGCCTGCATGGGGAGTTGCCCGACAGGGTGGGCAGCGAGGCGATCTGCCACGTGATGGTCCAGGACCGATACGCGCTGCCCGGCACGGTGATCATCGGCAGCGACTCGCACACGCCGCATTCGGGCTGCATCGGCTGCGTCGCCTTCGGAGTCGGCACGTCGGCGATCGTCAACTCGTGGACGACGCGGGACGTGCGGCTGCAGGTGCCGAGCTCGGTGCGGGTCCGCGTATCGGGGTCCCTGCCCGAGAACGTGACTGCCAAGGATCTGATCATCGAGGTCCTGCGACATCCCTATGTGAAGGGCGGCGAGGCGATCGGGAAGATCCTCGAATACTGCGGCGAAGCGATCGAGGAGCTCGGAATCGATGAGCGCGCCACGCTCACCAATATGGCGGCCGAGGTCGGCGGCTTCACCGGCATCGTGGCGCCGGACGAGCGTACCGTCGATTGGCTCATCGAGCGCCGAGGCATGGAGCGCGCCGACGCGAAACGGATGATCTCGGGGCTGTCGAGCGACGAGGGCGCGGAATACGAGTGGACGCTCGACATAGACGCCTCGAGCCTTCGGCCCATGGTCGCCACACCCGGCGACCCGGGCAACGGGATCTTCGTGGACGAGCTCGAAGAAGAAGTCCCGGTCGACATCGTCTATGCCGGCTCCTGCACAGGCGGGAAGCGGGAAGACTTCGACATGTACGCGGCGGTCGTGCGGGAGGGCCTGCAGGCCGGCGCCCGGGTTCCGGAGGGCGTCTCGGCTTACATCCAGTACGGGTCGATCGACGTCGAGGCGTACGCCCGGGAGAGCGGTTACGACAAGCTGTTCGAGGAAGCCGGCCTGACCGTGCTGGCGCCGGGCTGCGGCGCCTGCATTAACGCCGGCCCCGGGGTGAGCACCTCTTCGGGGCAAGTCACGGTCAGCTCGATCAACCGCAACTTCCCGGGAAGGAGCGGGCCCGGGAAGGTCTACCTGGGCAGCCCCTACACGGTCATGGCCTCGGCCCTGGCCGGCCGCCTCGCGACCTACGAGCCAGAGGCGGCCGTTCCGGCGTGAGCGCCGAGGCCGCCTAGCCCCGTCCCACGTCTCGAATGAAGGGTCTCCGGCTCGAGGACGGCGAGCTGAGCTTCGCCGCCGATCTTCCGTCGCCGGAGCTGCCGGCGGGAGAGGCGCTCGTGCGGGTCCTCATCGCGGGGATCTGCAATACCGACCTGGAGCTCGCGCGCGGCTACTACCCGTTCGCGGGGATCCCCGGGCACGAGTTCGTTGGCGTCGTGGAGCGCCTCGGAGATGCGGTCCCGGCGGTCGAGGCGGATCGTCTCCTGGGCCGCCGGGTGGTCGGCGAGATCAATGCCGTCTGCGGGGCCTGCAGAGCGTGCGCCAACGGCATGAGCACCCACTGCGAAGGGCGGACGGTCCTCGGAATCGTGGGGCGGGACGGCGCGTTCGCGGAGCTTCTGACGCTGCCGACCCCCAACCTGCATCCGATACCGGATGCCCTCCCAAGTGAGGTGGCCGTCTTCACTGAGCCTCTCGCCGCCGCTCTGCGGATTCAGCAGCAGGTGCCCATCGATCGAAGCGATCGCGTCCTCGTCGTGGGCGCCGGCAAGCTGGGGATGCTCATCGCCCAGACGCTCGCCCGGACCGGCTGCGACCTGACCGTCGTCACGCGACACGACGGGCCGAAGCTCGAGCTCCTGAGGGAGCGCGCCGCCGCCGTCTGCCTCGAGGAGAGCGTCGAGAGCGGGGCTTTCGATGTAGCCGTCGAGTGCACCGGCAATCCCGCGGGCCTCGGAATCGCGCGGCAAGCGCTGCGTCCGAGGGGCACGCTTGTGCTGAAGAGTACCTACGCCGGAAGGCTCGAGGTGGACGCGTCGGCGATGGTGGTGGATGAAATCACCGTGATCGGTTCGCGCTGCGGTCCCTTCCCTCCGGCCCTGCTCCTACTGGAGGAGGGCGGTGTGGACGTGACTCCGCTGGTAGCTGCCCGATATCCGCCGGAGGAAGGAGCGGCCGCGTTCGAGCACGCTTCGCGGCCCGGCGTCCTCAAGGTGTTGCTGGAGATCGGAGCCGAGTAGACGCGATCGGCAGGCGGCCCGTTCTTCCGACCCGAGCGGGCGTCAGGAGGTGCGCAGGGAGTCGATCGCGCGGGCGGTGGCCCAGCGGCGAAGGGCCGGCTTCCAGGCGAAGCCGAAGAGGGACCCAAGGAAGCCCGGGTCGATCTCTCCGATAGAGCGGTCGACCTCGCGTTCGATCAGGCTCTCGAGGCGACGCCTCTGCTCGGGCCGAAGCGCTTTGACGGACCCGACCGTCTCGGGCACCTCGTACTCGGCCTCGTCATCCGGCTCGTACTCGACGAGGTCGGCCAGGGATGTCTCGAGGAGCCGCCTGGCGTCCCGCCGCCCGGCCCGGTAATCCGCCTGGCGCCACTCCCGCGAGAAGAGCCCGCCGAAGTTGCCGAGAAAGTCGCCGGCAAGCCGACGGCCAGGCGCGACCAGGTAGAGGGGCAGCTCCTCCTTGTCGTCGAGGCCACCGGCTGCCTCGATGAGGAAGATCAGCTTTGCCAGGCGACTGCGCGCCGCGCGCGAGCTCACCCGGGCGAGCACGTTCGCGTACCGCCGATCGATGCGCTCCAGGCTCTCCTCGAGAAGCTCGAGAACTGGATCCGTGCCTTCGGCCGCTACGCGGGAACGGCGCGATCGGCCTCCACCACAAACGAGCCGCCACTCGCATACGCTCTCGGCCATCTCGCCGACCGATCTGCCAAGCTCGAAGGCGTCCGGGTCGGTGAGCGAGTCGGCGATCTCCGGCAGCCGATCGATGAGCGAGTCGAGAATCGCGAGGCGTTCGTTGGTGCGGTTCGCTCGGATCCAGTCCTTCGCGCTCCCCTGCCCCAACAAAGCGCGAGTGACCAGGCTGGCAATCTGCACCGCGGAGCCGGGTGCCACCTCTGCCGCGACGTCGCCCGGCGGTGGGTCCCGTAGCGTCGGGTCGACAAAGACGAATCGCCAATCATCGCCTTGGCCTCCCGCTCGAGCGACGAGACGCTTGGCGAGGCGAACGGGCTCGTTGTTGAACAGCCCGCCATCCGTGTACCACATGTCGATCTCGCCCAGGTCCTCCAGCACCGATCCGCGGAAGTGGCTTCCGCGCCGTTCGAGCCGACGGGGCGGAAAGGCGAACGGGAAGCTCGCCGAGGCGACGGCAGCCTGACGGACCTCCTCCCAGACGGGCGCGCCCGCTGAATCAGTCGGGCTCAGCTCGAAGGCGGCCCAGTCGTCGAACATGCGTGTGCCGAAGGAACGCTCCGGCCGGTTCTGGAACCCGTATCGAAGCTGGTAACGAATCCCGTGCAGGCTCGAGAGCGTGATCCCGAGCCCGAGCGGCTCGGCGAGAATCGGCGATGGTTCATCGTCCGAGGCGGGCCCCGCCGTGATGAGCGCCCGGCTCATCTCCTCCAGTACCTCGGCATCCAGGAGGGAGGAGCGCGACCGGTTCGTGCCCACCAGGACCTCGGCGTCCATCCCCCGGATCCACGCTTCCCCGATCCAGGGGACGAGGTTGGGGTTCACGACCAGGGCACGCGCGGCCAGCGCGGCGGTGAGCGCTCCGGATGAGGCCCCTGCCAACGCGCCGACCTGTACGGTCGCGCTGCTTCGGTTCCCGGCGAGGCCGCGGAACAGCTCCGTCACGGCGCCGGCTGTGTACGTGCCCAGCGAGCCACCGCCGCCTAGGATAAGTGCGATCTTCGTCATCTCTCTCCGATCTCCGCCGCGCCCGGCTCTGCATTCCCGGCTTCGGCTTCCCCGGCCTCCGGTTCGCCACTCTCCGCTTCCGGCACGCGGAGATCCAGCACGCTGCTCGCGTCGAGCCTCTCACCGCCGGCGAAGAAGCTCCAGTGGAGGTGGGGCCCCGTCACGCGACCGGTGGCGCCGACCTGGCCGATCACCTGGCCTCGCTCGACGAAGTCTCCCTCGCTCACATCGATCTGCGAGAGGTGATAGTAGCCGCTGAACACGCCCAGGCCGTGATCCACGTAGATCGCGTTTCCCGCGTAATAGAGGTTGCGGGCGATGGCGATCCGGCCGCGGCCCGCGACACGAACCGGCGTTCCGACCTCGCCCGCCAAGTCTACTCCCCAGTGCCGGCTCTGAAGCTCGCCGTTGAAGACGCGCTTCTGGCCGAAGGGACTCGTGATGCGGGTGTTCCGCGGCCGAACGAAGTTTCCGTCTATCAACCACTCGGACGTGACTTCACCGAGGGTAGATCGGACGAGCTCGCGCTCCCGTGCGATTCGCTCCGAGACATCGGCGGGCGGGCTCGTGAAACGAGGAGCGACGCTGAGCTGAGTTTCCGAGTACGTTCGGGGCCTCACCTGAACCGTCCAGCGGGTCGTCACCTCGGGCTCTCCGTTGTGGGAGTAGGAGACGATCAGCTCCTTCGGCCCCGCCTCGTCGGTCGGCAGCGCCACGAGGCCGAACCAATCCGTACCCACCCGGCCCATGCGGACGGAGCGTCCGCCCAGCTCTGCTCTGACCCGGGTCTCTCCGCCCCCGGCCGGCGCCTGAATGGTCACGGCCAGCGCCGTTCCGTCGGTCGGACTCTCCGGCTCCCAGGTTACCGTGACCTCGTCGGCCGGGGTTTCCGCGGCCGACCCGGCAGAAGGAAGCTCCCGGTCGCTCGCGGCGGCCTCGGCGACGACGGTATCCCGTGGCGCCACCTGTGCGAACGCGACGGACGTAAGCGCCGCCGACGCTGGCATGGCCCCCATGAGGAGCAGGAACCGGAGCCTCCTCATGCCGAGAGCCGGCGCGTCAGCCTGAAGTAGCGGTCGAGCCATCGTCTTGATCGACTTGTCAGTTTCCCTCGGTAGTACATGTCAGCCGCTCTTCGAATTCCTTCGCCCATAGTCGGGTATGGATGGATCAGAGTCGAGAGGTCGGCGATTCGGAGTCCATGACGCATGGCGAGCGCGACCTCCATAATCATGGTACCCGCCGACGGCGCCAGCACGTGGCCTCCGAGTAAGCGGCCCCGGCGGTCCGCGATCAGCTTGACGAGACCCCCCGCTTCGCGATCGGTGATCACGCGGTCGAGGCCGGACGTGTCGTAGCGATACGTCCGGACCCCTGCTTGCCTATCCCTCGCCTCCTCCTCCGTCAAACCCACCCGGGCGAGCGGAGGATCCGTGAAGACGGTCCATGGGACCACGGAGTAGTCCACGCGCCGGCCGAACGGGAAAAGAGCGTTTCTGAGGACGGAGCGTGCCTCGTGATCGGCGACGTGGGTGAACCGGAGGCCGCCGGTGACGTCGCCCGCGGCGAATATGTGCCGCCGCGAGGTCCTCAAGCGCCCGTCGACCAGGATCCCGTCGCCTCCGGTTGCTACGCCCGCCTCCTCCAGACCGAGGCTCTCGACGTTCGGGCGACGGCCGGTGGCCACGAAGATGCGCTCGGCGCTGACGGCCCGGACGGTCTCAGGCTGTCCCGCGGAATCGTCAGCCGCCGCCAGCTTCAGAGCCATTTCGGCGGAGCCGGAGCGCTCCGCCGAGGTGGCGGCCATTCCCGTCAGGACGCGGACGCCCTCCGATCGCAGGTGCTCCTCTAGCTGCCCGGTGAGCTCCCCATCCTCGTTGGGTAGTATTCGCGGGGCCATCTCGACGACCGTGATCTCTACCCCGAGGCGCGCATAGGCCTGCGCGAACTCGACGCCTATCGGCCCGGCACCGAGAATGACCACGGAGCGCGGCAGCGTCTCCTCCTCGAACGCCGTCTCGTGCGTATAGAAGCCGACTTCGGCGAGGCCCTCCACCGGAGGTATCGCGGGCCGGCTGCCCGTGGCCACCAGGATGTTGCGGCCCTCGAGGACGCGGTCGCCCACCTGGACGCGGTCGGGTGAGAGAAAACGGGCGGGCGCGCCCTCGAGCACCTCCACGCCCAGCTTGCGGAACCGCTCCGGGTCATCATGAGGCTGGACGCGCGCTCTGACGGCCCGCACGCTCTCGAGCACACCGGCCGTCGCCGCTCGCCCCTCCGGCCGGATGCCCGCGCCCTCGCCTCGCACCTCGGTGAGACCGAACTCGGCTCTCCGGCCCAGCGCATCGGCGATACGCGCGGATCCGATCAGCGCCTTGCTGGGCACGCATCCCGTCCAGAGACACTCGCCGCCGAGGCGTTCCTTCTCGACAAGGGCGGTCCGGGCCCCGAGGCTGGCCGCGCCGGCCGAGGCCACCAGACCGGCAGTCCCGCCGCCGACGACCAGGAGGTCGTACCTGGATGGCGCTGGAGCGGTCACCGGCGGGTTCCGAGGGTCGGGCACGCGCTCCGTCCGGGCGTCATACCGACCCTCCGCCAGTGCGTTTCGTGACTAGAGTTCGAGGAAGCACCACTCCCTCGTCGCCGGTGTCGTTCCCATCTGCAAGCCGGTCTCCTGCGAGACGAGGATGTTGTTGGAGTGGTTGACGCCGAAGCCGTTCTCCGGATCGTAGAGTCCGGGCTCGTTCGAGAAGTGCATGCCCTCGCGCATCACCGTGTAGTCTCCGAGGGCCTGATAGGGCGGCTGGTGCCCTTCCATTCCCTCCCCGTGTCCTGGCCGGTGGTAGATGAGCTGCTCCGTGCCGTTCTCGACCTGATAGTCATGGACGGCCTTGGCCACGTTCGAGCACGTGTTGCCCGCGTATGATTCCTCCGCCTGGATCTCGTAGCAGCGCGTGTGCACGTTCCACACGTGCTCCTGCCACTCGGTCCAGGGGGAGATCAGGAACGAGCGATACAGCTCTCCCCCGTATCCGCCCACCCTCACGACCCCCGAGATCTGCAGCGCGTCGCCCGGCTCGACCTTCTTCCAGAACATCTGGTTGGGATGGGGATACGCCGTGGTGCGGCCGGTGCGGCAGCCCACGCCGACCGGGATGCCGACGGCGTCGTGCGGCACGCCCGTCTGCGGGATCTCGTCCATGATCCGGGCCGTGCCCCAGAGGCGGGCCGCGTTGGCAACCTCCCAATCCACCGCCTCCGTTCCCCGCTCGAGCAGGTAGTCCCGCGCGAACGCGTGGATCTCCGTCCAGAAGTCCATCGCGCGCTGCGTGAGCCGATTCTCCATCTCGTCCTTGACGATCCGGTTCCGGATCATGATGTCGTTGATATCGACGAACCCGGCCTCCGGCATGACGGCGGCCATCTGGCCGAACGCTCCGCTCTCCGGACGCTTCCTCTCGGGAGTCTCGATCTCCCCCCACATGTCGAGCCGAGCGGAACCGTCCTGGCCGGGGAGGACGCCGATCTCCGGCAGCCCGTTCCCATCGACACCGATCGTTCCGCCGCCGTAGCCGAGCTCGGCGAGCGTCTCGCCCCACCACCTGTAGAGGTTCACGGTGTCGCCCTGGATGACCTCGCCCCGGCTGGGGAAGGCGCCGCGGGCGTGATGATAGTCGAAGTAATAGCTGGATCGAGTGGTCCACCAGTCGTTGACGAGCTGCTGGTCCAGGTAGGGGTTGAGCCAGATGAGCGCGTCATCGTCGTCCATCGGGAGGAAGCAGGCGAACGGCCGCTCGGTCGTCGAATGGAAGAGGCCCGTGGCGTAGATGATGTTCCACCGCCGGGTGAGGAAGAGGCCGCTGTCGACACCTCGCTTCCTCGCCTCGCTCTTCAGCTCTCGGATCTTCGCCTTGTACCAGGAGAGAGGGAGGCGATGAAAGTCGGCCGGCTTCGGCAGGCCGGGCCTGCGAGTCCGTTGCTCCCGGCCCAGCAGCTCGAAGCTGTCGGTTCGGCTCTCGGCCCGCGCCATCGCGCGTTCGTCCGGCCAGAGCGCGGGTGGGCCGATGATCGCCGCTCCGGCCAGTCCGCTACCGGATGCCGAAACGAACTCGCGGCGGCTCCAGCGCTGCATCGTAGACTCCTTTTCCCGAGATTGCCGAGGCGTACCCGCACGGCGCAGCACCATCCACGCGCGCGGAGCGTTTCCTTCAGTAGGAGTTATCTTTCAACCCCAGAGCCGCTGTTGGCCAGACGTCCGGAGGCGACATGATCCGGCGGAGCGCCCCTGGACCTCTCAGCGAGATCTGCCGAGCGCCGAACGGGCGGCGTGATAGCCGCACATCCCGTGGACGCCGCCACCGGGAGGCGTGGAGGATGAGCAGAGATAGAGATCGCGGATCGGGGTGGCGTACGGGTCGCGTTTCGGAAACGGCCGGGCGAGGGTCTGCGCCAGGGTGTTGGCGCCGCCCGAGATGTCTCCGCCGACATGGTTCGCGTTCAGGGCGGCGAGGCCGGCCGGCCCGAGCACGCTTCTCGCCAGGATGCAGTCCCTGAACCCGGGTGCGAATCGCTCGATCTGGGACTCGATCCGCTCGGTCATGTCTTCATCGCTGCCGTGCGGCACGTGGCAGTAGGCCCATCCGGTATGCTTCCCCTCCGGGGCGCGCGTCCGGTCGAAGAGGCTCTGCTGGGCGAGGAGGACGAACGGCCGCTCCGGGACACGGCCCTCCCAGGCGTCTCGCTCCGCCGCGGCGATCTCGTCGAACGTGCCCCCAACGTGGACGGTGCCCGCCCGGCTGCAATCCGCGGCGGTCCACGGGATCGGGTCGCTCAACGCCCAATCCAGCTTGAAGACGCCCGGCCCGTACCGATAGCGGGAGAGACGCCTCCGGTAGCGTGGAGGGAGCTCATCTCCCGCAATCTCCAGGAGCTGCCGGGGGGTGACCGAGAAGAGCTTGACGGCTTCCTCCGGCAGGTCTTCGAGGGCCCCGACCGGCCGATCCGTGACCAGCTCGCCCCCCAGCGAACGCAACACGGAGATGAGGCCGTCGGCCAGTCGCTGGGATCCTCCCTCCGGAAACGGCCAGCCGACGACGTGCCCGAGGGCGGCGAGCACGAGCCCGATGGCGCTGCTCGGGCGCATCTCCAACGGGATCACCGAGTGTGCCGCCAGGCCGGCGATCAGGGCTCGTGCCCGGACCCCTTTGAACGAGCCCGCCAGGCCGCGGGCGGATCGGAGGCCCAGGAGGCCGAACCGCGAGAACCGAACGGGGTGCCGCGGCATGCCGATCGGGGCGAGCAGGTCGTTCGCCAGATCGTCCCATCCATCGACGAGCGGTCCGAGGAGGCGTCGGTAGGTCTCTCCATCAGAGCCGAGCGCCGTCGCGGTCTCCGGCAGTGAGCGCTCCAGCACGATGGCGGAGCCGTCGTCCAGCGGGTGGGCGAGCGGCGCCTCCGGCTGCGTCCAGCTAACGCCGCGCGCTTCCAGATCGAGGCCGCGGAAGAACGGCGACGCAAAGCCCAGAGGGTGGATCGCCGAGCAAACATCGTGATGAAAGCCGGGGAGGGTCAGCTCCGCGGTGCGCAGTCCGCCTCCCGGCGTGTCGCTGGCCTCGTACAGCGTGACGTCGCGACCCGCCTGAGCCAGCACGATCGCGGCGGCCAGGCCGTTGGGCCCGGAGCCCACAACGACCGCATCTCGTGGAGCTGTGCTCATCCAATCATCCGATTGCCGGGATCTCTCGCCCCGGGTAGCTTCCCGTGCTCCGCTCTGCCATCGGAAAGGTCACACGTCATGCACGTTTTCGCTAAGTGCGAGAACTTCACCACCTCCCGAGAGCTCCGCGCGATCGGCCTCTATCCGTATTTTCAGCCGATCGAGGAGTCGTGCGACACGACCGTCGTGATCAACGGCGAGCGGAAGGTGATGGCGGGGTCCAACAACTACATGGGCCTCACGCACGATCCGCGAATCCTAGAGGCAGCCAGAGAAGCGCTCATCCGGTACGGCAGCGGCAACACGGGCAGTCGCTTCCTCAACGGAAACCTGGATCTCCACGATCAGCTCGAGCACGAGCTGGCCGCCTTCGTCGGGAAGGAAGCGGCACTCGTCTTCTCGACCGGGTATCTGACCAACCTCGGCACCCTCTCGGCGTTGATCGCACGGAACGACACGGTCTTCGTCGACAAGCTCGACCACGCCTGCATCCAGGACGGCGCGCGGTTGGGCTTCGGGCGCGTGCAGCGCTTCAACCACGGCGACTACGAGAAGCTCGGAGCGATGCTGGCCGCCGAGAAGGAGGAGCGGGGCAAGCTCATCGCCGTGGACGGCGTCTACAGCATGGAGGGGGACCTGGCGGACCTCCCGACGCTCGTGCGTCTGCGGAAGGAGTACCAGGCCGGCCTCGTCGTGGACGACGCGCACTCGCTCGGTGTCGTCGGGCCCGAGGGCAACGGGACGGCGGCGCACTTCGGCCTGACGGACGAGGTGGATCTGATCACCGGCACCTTCTCGAAGTCCTTCGCCTCGATCGGCGGGTTCGTCGCCGGGACCGACACGATCTGTGAGTATCTGCGCAACAACGCACGCGCCCTGATCTTCAGCGCGAGCATGCCTCCGACGGCCGTTGCCACGGTGCTCAAGGCTCTGGAGATCATCCGAGAGGAGCCGGAGCGACGAGAGCAGCTGTGGAAGAACACGCGGAAGATGATGGAGGGCTTCCGCACCATCGGCTTCGAGATCGGACCGACCGAGACGCCGATCATTCCGGTTCTGGTCGGGCCGATGGACAAGACCTTCCGGTTCTGGCGTGAGCTTTTCGACGCGGGTGTGTTCACGAATCCCGTCGTGCCACCCGCCGTGCCCGAGGGGAGCTGCCGCCTTCGGACGAGCTACATGGCCACACACACCGACGAGCAACTGGACTTCGTCCTCGAGTGCATCGAGAGGATCGGCAAGAAGCTCCAGGTGGTGTGAGGAGAACCGGCCCCCGCCGACACGCGCTCGTGGACCGAAGCGCCTGAGCCGGTCCCGGTCTCCGATGAGCGGCGTTCTCTCCGTGATTCCCGTGTCACCGCGAAGCGATGAGATGGAGGCGTTTATCCGGCTCCCGTGGTCTATCTACGAAGGCGACGCCGTCTGGGTGCCACCGCTTCTGCGAGACATGCGAGTGATGATGGATCCGCGGCGGCATCCGTTTCACGACCACTCCAAGGTTCAGGCGTTCATGGCCCTGAGAGATGGCTGCCCGGTGGGTCGGGTCGCGGCGATACACAACCGGCGTCATGTCGAGTTTCAGGACGAGAACACCGGGTTCTTCGGCTTCTACGAGTGCCGACGCGACGGCGAGGCATCCTCCGCCCTCCTGGACGCTGCGGCAGACTGGCTCCGCGAGCGCGGGCTGGAGGGGATGCGCGGCCCGGTGAGCTTCTCGACCAACGAGCAGGCCGGCCTGCTCGTCGAGGGATTCGACGATCCGCCGGCGGTGATGATGTCCTACAACCCGCCCTACTATGCAGAGCAGCTGCAGGCATACGGCCTCGAGTCCGCCAAGACACTGGTCGCGTACTTTCTGCACGCGGCCGCACCGCCCGAATACCTCGTGCGGGCGGCCGGCCTCGTCGAGCGGCGCACCGGCGTGCGGGTCAGGTTCCTCAGCAAGCGAGAGTTCGGCCGGGACCTGAAGATCATCCGCGACCTCTACAACTCGGCCTGGGAGCGGAACTGGGGCTTCGTCCCCATGACCGACCGCGAGATCGACCACATGGCGAAGGAACTGAAGCCCGTCGTCGATCCCCGTCTTACCCTCATCGCCGAGGATGCCGAGAATCGGCCCGTAGGATTCGCCCTCGCATTACCGGACTTCAATCAGATACTCAAGCACCTGAACGGGCGGCTCTTCCCGTTCGGGGTGCTGAGGGCGTTGTGGCTCCGCCGAAGAATCGATCGGCTGCGCGTGCTCACGCTGGGCGTACGCAGCGACTACCGGGGGAGAGGGCTGGATGCCCTCTTCTACCTGGGCATCTTCAGGGGCGGGAACTCGCAGGGGATCGCGAAGGGCGAATTCTCCTGGGTGCTCGAGGACAACGAGTCGATACGCAGGCCGCTGGAGAGGATGGGTGCGCACGTGTACAAGCGGTACCGTCTATACGAAACGTCGCTGCGACCGTGAGCCTCGGCAGGGTGCTCGTAACCGGTGCCACCGGTTTTCTCGGGAGCCACGTGGCGGCGGCGTGGATGGAAGCCGGCCACGATGTGCGCTACACCAGGCGTGCGACCAGCGACACGCGCTGGCTCGGGGGTCTGGACGTCGAGTCGGTAGAGTGGGATGTGCGGGACACCGAAGGCTTGCAGAAGGCGCTGCGGGAGATCGACACGGTCGTGCATGTCGCCGGCGTGACCCGCGCGCCCAAGAGACCCGATTACTTCCAGGTGAACGCCACCGGAGCGGCCCGCATCGCCGAAGCGGCGGTCAAGGCCGGCGTGTCGCGTTTCGTCCTGGTGAGCAGCCTCGCCGCCCGGGGGCCGGACGGAGGAGACGGTCCGGTGAGTGCCTACGGACAGAGCAAGCGACGAGGCGAAGAGCTCGTCCGGCTCTTCGAGGAGAAGATGGAGATCGTGGTTCTCCGGCCCGGCGGCATCTACGGGCCCCGCGACTCGGACCTCTTCCCCCTCTTCGAGATGGCCGCAAAGGGCTGGCTGGTAGCGCCGGCCGGCAGCCCTGCGCTGCAGCCGGTGTACGTGAGCGACGTCGCGCGACTGACGGTGGCGGCGGGCACGGGCGAGTATGCCGGGGTCGGCCCGTATCCCGTGGCCGAAGAGGGCCAGTATCGCTGGCGGGAGGTTCGCGACGGGTTGGCAACCGCGCTCAACCGGCGCGTTCGGATGATCTGGCTTCCGAAGAGCGTCTTCATCTCGGTCGGTGCGCTCGCCGAGACCGCGGCCCGGTTGACCCGACAGGACCCTCGGCTGGACCGGAGAAACGCGGTCGACCTGAGCCGGCACGGCTGGACCTGCGACACGGCGGCGACGCGCGAGGCCTTCGCCTGGCAGGCCGAGGTCAGCCTTCCCGAAGGCCTGGCGCTGACGGCAGAGTGGTACCGGAGGGTCGGGTGGCTGGCGACGTGAGCGCGTCACGATGAGCGGCGACCGTACCCCCACGGGCCTGCTGGCGATCGATCGGGTGGCGATCGGTTATGCGGCGGTGACCGGAGCGCTGTCGTTGGCCGGCGGCCTCAGAGGGATGGCGTTCGCCGCCCTCCACGCCCTCGTGATCCTATTGATCGTCAGGATGTCGCGACGGCCGCTTCCGCGCGGGCAGTTGGCCACATTCTTCCGGCTGCTCTATCCCGTGATCGCGACGCCTCTCCTATACCACGAGCTCTCGTACCTCAACCAGTTCGTGGTCACGGGCTACTTCGATTCGATCGTGCAGGGATGGGAGGTAGCCGTCTTCGGCTCGCAGATCAGTCAGGAGGCCGCCGGCTGGTTCCCGGCGCTTTGGCTCTCCGAGTTCATGACGGTCGGCTATCTGACCTACTATTTCGTGATCCCGCTGCTGGCCGTGGGGTGCTGGGCATCTGCCGGAAAGGTCGGGTTCCACCGACTCGGGGTTACGGTCGCACTGGCATTCGCCATCTGCTACACATGGTTCATCCTCTTTCCGGTGATGGGCCCTCGCTACTGGTACGGGGCTCTCGAGGGCGCGCTGTCGGAGGGAAGCATCTACCAGTTCACGCGCGAGCTGCTTGCAGGCGGCTCCTCCAAGGGCACCGCGTTCCCGAGCTCGCACGTCGCCGGGACGTGCGCCGCCTGGTTCGCCGCCTGGCGGGTGGACGAGCGCGGCTTCTTCCTGGCTGCCGTCCCCGTCGTGACCCTCGTACTCAGCACCGTCTGGGGAGGGTTCCACTACGCGATCGACGCCGTGGCAGGGCTCCTGATCGCCTGGATCGCGTTTGTCCTGGGTCCCCGGCTTGCTGCATGGGCTCCGCTCCCCGATGACTCCTCGGCTCCCGATGCCTCGTAGAAAGTAGGGGCCCCACCAACCATATTTGTGTGGGTTTCCAGATTTGCCTGGGTTTCCGGTGACTCGTTTTGAAGGGACGCTACAATGCAAGCACTCGAGCTGCTGGCACCAATGATCGTGACGGTCACCCTCATCTTGATGGTCGGCGCCGTCATCCTGCTCAAGCCGCTCTCCAAACAGGGCGCGGCCCTCCTGGAGCAGATGCTGAAGGACCGACGAGAGGGACGCACCGCGAACGATTTGGAGCACATAACCACCGCGATGACGAGCATTTCCGAGCGTATGCGACTGTTGGAGGACCGGCAGAGCTTCACGGAGTCGCTGATCGAAACGGCCCCCGAGAGCCGCGGCCGGGTCCCCGAGCACATCGAGCTGGCCTCGCCCGAGGAATGATGTCCCCGTCTTGCCCGGGATTCCCGGGCAACCATCGGCCACCGCCACGCGTCGAAAGGGCGGACAACAGAAAAGGACTCGGGTGGAAGAGCGGGCACTCGTAGACCGCGCCAAGGCCGGCGACCGCATCGCGATGAGTCACCTGTACGAGGCTCATTCGCGCCGTGTTTACGCGGTTGTCAGGCGGCTGGCGGGGGATGACGATTTGGCGGCGGATCTGTCGCAGGACGCGTGGGTGAGAGCGTTTGAGCGCATTCACCTCTATCGCGGAGACGCGGCGTTCGGGACGTGGATCCACCGCCTGGCGACGAACGTGGCGTTGAACCGGCTTCGGCGGCGAACGAAGAGGCCGGACGTCGAGCGTTCGGCGGTGGGGATGCGCTCCTACGAGAAGCCGTCCGACGAAGCAGTGATCAGCCGTCGGATGTTGACGGAGGCGATGGACAGAATGCCGCAGGGATACAGACGCGTGCTCGTTCTGCACGACGTCGAAGGTTGGACGCACGAGGAGATTGGGGAGTCGCTGGGCATCGCGTCCGGTACTTCCAAGTCACAGCTACACAAGGCGAGGGCGCGGATGCGCGAGCTGATCGCACCGACCTCCGTCGCCAGCGAAGCGGGGAACAGCCTGCAATGAGTGAAACGAAGTCAGAGCACCTCACGCTCGAGATGATCTCGGCACTGCTCGAAGGCTACCGCGGGAAAGGGGCGTGTTGCCTTTCAGGCGGATCGGCCTCTTCACGGGTTGGCCCGTCCAGGCGGCGGCGGCGATGCTGGTCTTCGCGGGTGGCATTGCGGCCGGCCTCGTTCTCACCGGCGGTCCGTCTGGCGACGCCACCCAGGTAGCCGGGAGCGAGACGCTCCAGTACGTGGGCGAGGCGGTTGCGAGCGGTCCCGAGACAGCGTCTCCCTTCCTTTCGGGTCAGTACTACGAAGCCGTCGCAGAGCTCGAAAGTCTGAGAGCGCGACCGGCGGGCTCGGGAGATCTCATCGAGGATCCCACGGCCGCGACGGCGCGTCTCGCGCGACTGGACGCGCTCATCCTGGCGTCTCGCGAGGCGCTCGCGAGCTCGCCGACGGATCCTGCGATCAACAACCTCCTCTTCGAGTTGATCGAGGAGCGTGACGATATGGCCTCCGGCCTCGAGGGGGCGGTTCGCCTGGCGGGTCTGGAGTACAGATAGATATGGACGAAGAGAAGTGGAACGGATGTTAGATCTATGCTGAAGTCGAGTTCGACATTCGCGCTGTACGGGGTCGCGATCGGGCTGGGAGTCGTGCCGGCCATGGCGGGCTCGGGGACCCTTGGCGCGCAGGAGCCGACGCCCGAGGATCCTCCGAGCGCGCGAGATTACACGAGGCCGGCGCCCGCGGTTCGACAAGACGGCAAGCCGTGGCTCGGGGTCGGGCTCGAGACCCGACAGGAGTGCCGTGCCGACGCGGACCGCGAATGCCGCGTTATCGTTCTCATCAGATCCGTCGTCGTCGGGAGCCCGGCCGAAGCGGCCGGGATCGAGGTCGGCGATATCGTCGTGTCGCTGGATAGAGCCGCGCCGGAGAGCCCCGAGTTCCGCGCTGGTCTCGACGGCATGGAGGTCGGAAAGCCGGTGGCCATCGAGGTCACCCGGGGTGGACGGCCGGTCGCGATCGAGGTCGTGCCGGCGCCACGCCCGCCGAAGCCGATGCACGTGAGGGCCCGACCGACCGTTCGGACATGGACGTCGGCCGATGGCGAGCTGGTGGAGGTGAAGGTTCCGATCGTCGTCGAGTCCGAGGGTTCGCTGGAAGGCTCCAACTGGGTGTATCGGAGCGATGACGAAGGATTCGTCGTGGTCGTCCCGAGCGACGATGGCTGGCGGGTTCAGGTCCTCGCCGAGGATGAGGAGGGTCAGGTCGAAGAGGCCCTGGAGAAGCTCAACATCGAGCTCCGCGAGCTCCAGGAGCACATGGAGCACGTCCAGGAAGAGGCGTCGGCGAGCGCCCGGGAGCAGGCGAAATACTGGGGTCGGGTGAAGGCGGAGCTGGGTCCCGAGATGGCGGCACTGCGCGATTCGGTGCTGGCGGAAGCCCGCGCGAAGCTCGCGGAGGTACGGAAGGCCAGGCAGGCCTATCGAACCTCGGAGCGGGTCCGCTACGCACCGCCGGCCCATCTGGTAGAGGCTTCGCGGCGAATAGCGGGCGCGGAGTTCGAGCCGTTGGGGCCTGATCTCCACCATCAGGGCCTGGAGCAGGGCCTGTTGGTTCTGCGCGTTATTTCCGGAACACCGGCCTGGGATCTCGGCCTCCGGCGAGGCGACGTGGTCACGGAGGTCGCGGGCGCCGAGTGCAAGGACGTGTCGGACCTGCGGGCGGCTCTCGTCCAGCTCGGCGAGGAGAGCGTCACGGTGAAGTGGGTCCGGAACGGAGAGGCGATGAAGGGCACGCTCAACGACTGATCGAATAACTGGTCGAATCGCCCAGCGTTGATCGTCAACCAGCAGTCGTAAGACTCCTCCAGCCCCGACCTTCCTCCCGCCGGCCTGATCCCGGCGATCTGATCCCGGCGATCCTCTGCCGTGCGCGCTCTGTCGCCACCGCACGACCGGGCAGATCTTTCCTGCATGGAGAATCCCGCGGCCGCAAAGGATGCGCTGGCGGCGCTCGACATCCTCTCCGGGGAGCTCAAGCACTCGTTCAGGCGCTGGGAAGAGCGTGCCGAGGCTTGGTCCGACGAACGGTTGGACGACCTGGCTCGTCGCGCGTTCGCCCTCCAACGAGCCGGCAACGCGCCGTATGGGCGCTACTGCCGACGGTTGGGGGTCGAGTCCGACCAGGTGGGTGGCTGGCGGGACGTCCCCGCGGTGCCGACGGCGGCCTTCCGGGAGATCCCGCTGGTGGTCGGCGATCCCGGAGACGCCGCGCTCGAGTTCCGAACCAGCGGCACCAGCCGAGGCGAGAGCCGCCGGGGTCGCCACTTCGTACGCGATCCAGAGCTCTACCGGTCCTCGCTCGAGGCGACGTTCCTTCGCTTCGTGGTGCACCACGCGACGGGTGACGTGACCTCCCGGCTTCAGATCGGTTCGCTCGTCCCCTCCTTTTCCGAAGCGCCGCACTCCTCGCTCTCGTGGATGGCCGATGCGGTCATCGACCGGTTCGGAGCGCCCGCTTCCCGCTTCTTCACAACGGCGGATGGCGTGGACTGGGAGGACGCGAAGCGCTTCGCCACGACGGCTGCCTCGCGAGAGGAGGCCGTGGGCCTGTTCGGCACCACGCTGGCGTTCGACGAATGGACTCGACGCCTTGAGGTTGCCGGCTTCGGAGTCGAGCTGCCCGCGGGCTCCTTCGTGATGGACACCGGCGGCTCGAAGGGGGTGGAGACGTCGGCTCGCGAGGATCTCCTCGAGCGCATCCACCGCTGCCTCGGCGTGCCTGGAGACGCCGTCGTCAACGAATTCGGGATGACCGAGCTGCTCTCCCAGCGCTACGGATCGCCTCCGGCTCTGCTCGGACCTCCCTGGCTGCGAAGCCGTGCGCTCGATCCCGTCACTCTCGAAGAACTGCCAAATGGAGAGGTCGGCGTTCTGGCGCACTTCGATCTGGCGAACGCGGGTAGCGTGTGCAGCGTGCTGACGGAGGATCTCGGAGCGGTGGAAGACGGCGTGGTCCGGTGGATCGGACGCGCACAAGGCTCTCCGCCACGAGGCTGCTCTCTGGCCACGGAGGAGCTGCTGCGCGCACAAGCGATTGGCAGGGCGAATCCGTGACGCTAGGTACCTCGCCCGAGAGGATCTTCCATCTGCCGGGGCTCGATCCCGCGAACGCCAGCGACAGCTCCGGGTGGTACGAGGGCGTTACGGCCGCGGGCCTTCGCTTTCGTTCGCCCAGACTGACGGTTGCGGGCGCGGCTCGCGTTGCCGGTCACGTCCGCGCCGCGGCGCTCGACGCACGACGGGAGAGGTCGCTCGCGCAGGTAGTGCAAGCGGTGGCTGGCGCGGCGGGCCGGTTGGTCGATTCCGCATCCGACGCCGACGGTGGCGGGGTTCGAACCCTCGCCGATGAGCTGGGATGGCCCGAGGCGCTGGCACGAGAGACGCTGTCGGAGATGGGTCGCGTCTGGACCGAGGAGTCACTCCGGGATGTGTTGCGTTCCGAGCTCCCGGATCCCGAGGTGCTCGACGGATTCCGCCCGGCGGGGGCAGGCCGTCAGCGGCGGGCAGCCGGACCGCCGCTCCTGCTCCAGGTCATGGCCGGCAACGTCCCCGGCGTCGCCGTCACGGGAGTGATGAGAGCGATGCTCTGTCGGTCGGGAGTCCTCGTCAAGCTGCCCGAGGCCGAGCCGGGCCTCGTCGTGCTGTTCGCTCGGTTCCTGGCCGAGACCGACTCGGCGCTCGCGTCTTGCCTGGCGGCCGCGTGGTGGCCGGCGGACCGGGAGGGACCGACCTGGGATGAATGGACCGCACGGGCAGGCAAGGTGGTCGTCTATGGGGGAGAGGAAGCCGTGGCCGGAGTCCGGGATCGTGTCAGGGGCCACCAGCAGGTTCTCGCATACGGTCCGAAGCTCGGTGTCGCGGTTCTGCTGTCCGGCGCTGATATGGGTGCCGCGGCATCCGCGCTGGCCCGCGACGTGTGTGCATACGAGCAGATGGGGTGCGTGTCGCCTCGCCTGGTGCTCGTTCAGGGTTCCGTTGAGCCTTTCGCGCACGCGCTCGCTGCTGCGCTGGACGAGGAGACGCACAGGATCCCGCGTCCCCCGCTACGGGCCGACGAGGCGGTGGCAATCCGGGCCGTTCGCGCCGAGATCGAATTCCGCGGTTACGATGACGGCGGCAGCCGCGTGATCGGAAGTCCGGAAGACCTGTCGTGGACAGTTCTCATCGACGACCGGCCCGTGCTCGAGCTCGATTCCCTTCCGCGCGTCGTCCGCCTGAGCGACTTCGAGTCGATCCTCGATTTGCGGGAGACCCTGAAGCCGCTCGATGGACGTGTACAGGCGATCGGCTACGCGGGCGACGAGGATGGACTTCCGTCGCTGGCCGAGGCCGCGGCCGATCTCGGCGTCTGCCGGATGTCGCCGCTCGGGCGTATGGCCTGGCCGCCCGCGGACTGGCGGCACGACGGGGGCTTCCAGCTGCTTCCTCTGCTCGAGTGGACGGAGTGGGAAGGAAGCGAGACGGGGTCGGGCGCCCGCGAGCGCGCAGATTGACAGACGTCGAGGTCGCAGACGTAGTTTCAGCGTTCCTCGGCGCCGAGGATCGAACGAGGAGCAGTGACCCGAAGGAGACGATAGAAAGGGTGCTCGCCACGGAGACCAAAGACACACCCCCGGCCGGAAAGCAACGGAGGCTGCGCGACGTTTGGCACCGGTACGCCCGGTATCTGGCGGCGCCTCCCGAGACCGCGATCGAGTGGAACGACGCGGAGACCGGTGCTAGGGGCTGGCTCGCTCTCAACAGCTTGCGCGGAGGGGCGGCAGGGGGCGGCACGCGGATGAGGCCCGGATTGGTCCGGGATGAGGTCGTCTACCTGGCGAAGGTGATGGAGCTCAAGTTCGCCTTCTCCGGCCCACCGATCGGTGGAGCCAAATCAGGCATCGCCTTCGATCCCTCCGACCCGCGAAAGGAAAAGGTGCTCGGCCGCTGGTTCACCGCGATCAACCCCTATCTGAGATCCGTGTACGGCACCGCCGGCGACCTGAACGTGGACGAGAGCAGAGAGGTGCTTCCGATCTGCGGGCGGCTCGGCCTCGCTCATCCTCAAGAGGGCGCTCTGCGAGGGCACTACAGGCTGGACGGTGAGGCACTGGCGCGGCGGCTGCGGGCCATGAACGAGGGAATAGAGCAGAAGGCGGGTTCTCCCTTCTCGCCTGCCGGCTGGAACGGAAGCGTCTCCGATCTCGTGACCGGCTACGGCGTGGCCTCGGCGGCGAAACGCCTCCTAGAGCTTCAGGGGCGGAGCGTCGAGGGGGCGCGCGTCCTCATCGAAGGCTTCGGGTGCGTCGGTGGTGGGGCGGCCCACTACCTGGCCGAAGCCGGCGCCCGGATCGTCGGCATCGTGGACGTCGCGAACGGGCTCGTGGTGCCGGAGGGTCTGGACGCGACGGGCATAGGGGAGCTTCTGGCGCGCCGCACGCGAACCGAGCTTCCCGTCAGTTCGGCCGAGGCCGGCCAGGAGGGCCTGGCCGCGTTCCGCCGGGTTCCCGCCGACATCTTCGTCACCGCCGCCGCGTCCGGCACGCTCACGGCCGAGGCTCTCGATCAGATGGAGGATCAGGGCGTTCGCGCCATCGTCTGCGGCTCGAACCTGCCGTTCGCCGCCGTCTCCCCGGAGGACACGGCCCTGCAGGCGGACGCGGATACGCGCTTCGCGATCGTCGCGGACTTCATCGCCAACCTCGGGGCCGCTCACGCCTTCGCGTTCCAGATGCGGCGCGACGAACCGGCCTCCGTCGCCGAGTTCTTCAACGCTGTGGGCTCCACCGTCGAAGGCGCGCTCGACGAGGCGGAGCAGCGGGCGGGCTCCGCGGAGGGCCGGCTGCTGGCCGCCGCGCTCGACATGGCGCTCGAGCGCATCTCCGTGACGACAGCCGACTGATGTTGAGCCACAAGGCGATCCCGCCGCGCGAGCGTCTGATACTCGCGCTGGATGTCCCTACCGTTCGCGACGCCAAGGAGCTGGTCGAAACGCTGGGCGATGCCTGCTACTTCTACAAGGTCGGGCTCGAGCTGCTGATGACCGGCGAGTACTTCGAGCTCGTCCGATGGCTCGTGGAGCGCGATGTCCGCGTCTTCGCCGACCTGAAGCTCTTCGACGTCCCGAACACCGTCGCATCGGCAGTTCGGCAGCTCGTCGGCCGCGGCATCACCTTCGTCACCGTCCACGGGAACGACGGGATGATCGAGGCGGCCTGCGCCGAGAAGGGCGACGTGAAGATCCTCGCCGTGACCGCGCTGACGAGCCTCGACAAGGGGGACATCGAGGATCTTGGCTTTCAGGCCGACGTATCCGCCCTCGTTCTCTCGCGAGCCCGGCGAGCTCTCGAGCTGGGGTGCGACGGCGTCATCTCATCGGGTCTCGAGGCGAGCGCGATTCGAAGCGAGCTGGGCGACCGGCTGCTCGTCGTGACGCCGGGGATCCGACCCGTCGCCAACGTGATCGACGATCAGAAGCGCACCGTGAGCGTCGAGGAGGCGTTCCGGCTCGGGGCCGACCACATCGTCGTCGGTCGCCCGATTCGGGGTGCTCCGGATCCCCGACACGCGGCCGAGGAGATCCAGGCGACGATCCGATCCGTCTTTCCCGGTTGAGCGTCCAGGCGGCTCGGCGCCCTGCCGGGCCACTCCCCTCGAGTCACTCCGCCGGGATGTAGATGCCGTCGAAGACGGTGTTCCAGGAGTCTCCCTGGTCCCGGGAGATGGTCCATACCTGCCGGACCCGTCCGCCTTCGATCTTCTCCCACGTCACGCGGTGGCGGATGACGCCTCCATTCGGGCCGGGATTCTCCCCTTTGAGGACCATCTTCCCGTCATCCAGCCGGCCATCCAGCTGCAGCAGCCTGCCCCCGTCGTCCACCCAGGTCTGGTGCCAGCTATCCGTACGCCTGTCGTAGATGCTGTAGCTGAACCCCCGGCCCCCTCCGGCCCCCTCCCAGTTCTCGTGGAGGGCGCACTCCTTCAGAACGAGCTCGATCCGGTTGGTGCCCGCCTGCTCGCCGTCGGCGGTCTCTACGGTCCAGTCACCGATCCAGAAATCGAACTGGCGGTGCTCCGGTCCCTCGCAGGTCGGAGGGTCCTGCGCGTGGGCCGGGCTCGTGGCGAACGTGAGGGCGACCACGAGCAAGGGCAGGCCGCGCCGGCTCATGGGGATCATAGATGCTCCTTTCTGGTCGGAGAGGGGCTCTTTTCGTGTGAAGAACGCGCCAGGACCGAGCGGAGCGACAGCAAGGCGCCACCTGACCCTCTCCTACAAGACCAGGCACGAATGTCGGGCCAACGGAGTGGACTCGACGCCGTCCTCGTCAGAGGGCCCTCGTAAGCCTATGCTGCGCACCCGGAGATACGTTGACCCCGCAACCCCAGGTCCAAGAGGTCATGTGATGGCGTCGCCATCGTCCATGGAGGGCCGGGATAGCGGTTCGAGAGAGGACTCCTCTCGTGCCGGACGCGCCCCGCACCTCATGCTCCGCGTTTTGGACCGCGCTACTCGCCCGCCGGTGCTCACCTTTCTGGCGGTATTCAACCTGAGTCTGAGCCTGATGATCGCTGTCCGGCACCACAGCACGGTGGAGGGTCCGCTCGGGCCGGACGGCAACGTCGCAGCCGGAGATTTCATGGCTTTCTACACGGGTGCGATGTTCGTGAACCAGGGACGGGGCCGAGAGCTCTACGACCTCGACAGGCAGCGGGGTTATCAACTGGAGCTGACGGGTCCGCCAAACAGAAAGTGGCAGCCATACATCAATCCGCCTCTCCTCGCTACGGCTCTCGCGCCGCTGGCTTCGCTGTCATACCGGTATGCCTACTGGTCCTTTGCGGTGCTGACCCTTCTGGCCTTCATCGGCTCGATGGCGCTCCTCAAACCGAAGCTGGCGCACCTGGCGCGCGATCGGCTGATCTGGTTCACGACTCTCGCGCTGACCGCGTCCTGGCTCCCGCTCTTCCGATCAATGGCGGGCGGCCAGAATACCTTGTTCACCATACTCCTGCTCGTGGGCCTGTACGCGGCATGGCGAGACAACCGGATGATCTTGGCCGGAGTGGCGCTCGGCTTGCTCTCCTACAAGCCCCAACTCGGGCTGTTGCTCGGCGCCGTTTTCCTGGCGAGGGGAATGTGGGTGTCTCTGATGGCAGCGGGGGCCACGGCGGCCGCCCACTACGCCGTCGGTGCCTTCTTCATGGGGGCGGACTGGCCCTTGAGGATGATAGGTGCCCTCCGGCTGCATCGGACGCTCGAGCAGCAGATCATCGCGAACCATTTCTCGATCCTGCCGACCGCGACCCACTCGCTCCCGGGCCCACTAGCCGTCTGGGTGGCGGCGATCGGCATCTCCGGCGTGGCGGTTCTGTGCGTGTGGCAGGCACGCCGGATCGAGCCGACGGACCACCGGTTTCCCGTTCTCTACGCGCTGCTGATCTGCGGAACGTTGTTGGTGAGTCCTCATCTTCAGCACTACGATGTCGCGATCCTCGCGATTCCTACGCTCCTCACGATCGACTACCTGTTGGGTCGTGGCCGACCCCCGTCGGTCATCTGGCGGTTGCTGCTCACGGCGGGCTTTCTTTTCTACCCGATCTACCAAATCGGCGCGTCCATCGGCTTTCAGCCACTATTCCTCTGGCTGGTCTCGGTGTTCATTTGGGACTGGATGCTTCTGGTATCGCGACAATCGGCTCGAGAGATGGAGGTGGAGCAGGACGAGTCTAGCGCCGGGAACGTCCTTCACGGCGCGCCGGCCTAGCATAGGCGAGGTAGATCGTGAGAAGCTCGGCCGCCGCTCTGGGATAGTCCGACATGTGTAGCTTCGAGCCGCCTACATCCCGCCAAACGGGAAGCGGGTACTCGTAGATCGCCCGCTGAGGGTCGGGCAGAGACTCTTCCGGATCGCTCCACAGAAACCGCGCCAGGAGCTCGACGTCGAAGGTCCAGTTTGCTCGAAACGGCTCCTGGAGGATCTGTCGCAGTCGGTCCGTCGTGCGCAGCACCTTGGCGCCGCACTGCGTGTCATAGACGGGAAGGCGGAGGATGAGCGAGGCGGCGGTGGCGAACACTCGGCCCAGATAGTGCCGTTTGGGGTGTCGCTCGATCTCTCGCCCCATCAGCTTGACGCGCGAGCCGAGCACCATCTGCACCTCCGGACGTTCATACAGCACGCCGCAGAGCGCCGGGATCGCGCTGAGCGGTGTGGCGAGGTCGGCGTCCCAATAACCTACCGCTCCAGGGGATTCCCTCGAGGCTTCGAGCAGGCCGAGCCGGACAGCCTCGGCCTTTCCGCGGTTGCGCTCCAGACTGAGCAGGCCGAAGCGCTCGGGTCCCGAGCCGGCGAGCTCCGAGAGGATCGATCCGGTGGCATCGCTACTGCCGTCGTCAACGAACAGAAAGCGCGTCAGCCCGCCGTCTACGAATTGGCGGAATCGTTCGGTGTCGAGCCGTTCCGCCTCGTTGTAGCAGGGCACGACGATCGTCCTCGTCGGTCGATGAACGTGGTTCATATATGATGTCACGGCGGAAGCGGTCATCCAGGCAATGCCAACAGCACGATCCCCCCAGACGCAAGCATCAGGCCGAGGAAGCGCGGGAGCAGATGGCCTCCCGGCACGACCTTCTCGGCGCACACGATCGCCGTCAGCACGGCCATCCATCCCAGGCTCACCACCCCCACGACGAAGGCGAGCGCCACCCGAGGCAGGTGAGTCCGTGGCGGAGGCCGATCCGGTACCCGGGCGCAGGCCCCGGAGTCCAGTTGGCGAGCAGAGCTCCGAACGGGGATCGGCAGTGACGCAGGCAGGCTTCCTTGATCGGTGAGAGCTCCCACAACCCGGCCAGCAGAATGACTCCTCCGGCAGCTCTCCCGGTCAGGCGCAGCGAATGGGGCTCCAGGAGCGTGAGTTGCAGCAAGAGCAGCTGCGCGGCTGCCGCGAGCAGGCTGAACAGAGCCCAGACGGTCAGGTACCCGAGCAAGAGAGAGCCGGCGCGCAGATAAGGTCCCTCAGAACCTCCGGCGCCCACATCGGCGCCGCGTCCCGCCGCGCCAGTCCGCTCAGCTGCACGTGGCATCGCGGCGGCGACGCTGAGCCAGGGAAGGGCTGCCGGGGTCATCATGGCCGCCATCATCACCATCCAGAGCAACGCCGCGGCAACGGCCGTGGCAAGGGAAGGGGACGCGGCCGCCGAGAGATCCGGTCCGACGCCGTGGCCCGAATGTGCGAGCCACATCGCCGACCAGAGAGCCCCCGTAAGGAGGAGTCCGCCCAGCAGGATCGCTCGGTGTGCGCGCTCCGGCCGGCTCGAGGCGGCCGCATTCGTCGGTCGGACGGTCACCCCCCTTCCACCGACCAGTGGAAGTCGGACCAGAGCCCGTGGGTGCCCTCGTTGCGGAAGCTGATCACTCCGTCGTCGTACTCGCTGTCGCCGCTGGCGATCACCTGCGCGGGCGCGTGGATCTGGTTGAAGATGTTCTCGAAGCTGACGGGCCGGTCCCGGTCCTGGCCTCGAATTGCCGTAACCACCCCCCGCAGCAGCCCTGCCACGGAGATACGCTTGGCCATCGGCTCGTCTTCGATCCTTATCGGGGCGATGCGGGTCTCGAGGTGCTCTCCGACGAAGCGACCCAGCACCTCCCACGGCCCTCCGACCTCACCGCGCAGGATCCGCTCCGCACAACGTCGCTGCTCGGGCGTGGCCTCGTCATCGATGACGATCGTCTGGACCCAGCCGCCGTCGATCATCCGCTGGGGGCTGTCGGCGGCGATCACCGCCTTCACCCCGCCCAGCCGCACGCCGTCCAACTCGCCGTCGTCGATACGTATCGCCCACCACGCCTCGCAGCGTTCGTGCGTGCAGAGCTGGTCGAAATGGACGTGACCGGGACAGACGATCTGGCAGCTGCAGTTCTCGAACAGCAGGCCGCGTGCGAACCAGCCCCGACTGCTCTCCGGCCGAGCCACCGCCTCCGGTTCGCTCAACGATCCGTGCCCGCCACCTTCTCCTCCTCGTCGTCGAAGGTCCCCCATTTCTCGAACCAGCTCATCAGATAAAGCGCCGTTCGCATGAAGTTGGAGGGCTTGCTGGTGGTTCCGTGGTACTCCTCGTTGAACCTCAGAAGCACGGTCGGGACCCCTTCCGCCCTGAGGGCCTGGTAGTACTCCTCGGACTGAGACATCGGCGTCCGCAGGTCCAGCTCGCCTGTCATCACGACCGTCGGAGTGGTCACGTTCCCCGCCAGCATCAGGGGTGAATGCGCCAGGTACTTGTCGGGGTTCGTCCACGGGTAGCCGTCGTAGCGCTCGTATCCCCAGCGGACGATGTCGGCCGTGCCCGCGAAGCTCATCCAGTTCACCACCGGGTCCCGATGACCCAGCTCGACAGGACTCCGCCGCCGCTGCATCCGGTCACGAACATGTTCTCGCTGTCGGCGTAGCCCAGATCGATAACCGCGTCCACCCCGGCCATGAGATCGTCGTAGTCCACGCTCGGGTACCCGTTGTCGATCGCGTTGCCGAAGTCGGTGCCGTATCCCGTGCTCCCGCGCGGGTTGGTGTAGAGCACGACGTAGTCGTTGGCGGCGAGCGTCTGGAAGAAGAGGTTGAAGCCGACGTTGTACATGGCGTGCGGTCCACCATGAATGTGAAGGATGAGGGGATACCGACGATCCGGATCGAAGTTCGGCGGCTTGACGACCCACCCCTGGACGCGGGTGTTCCCGGACGATGTGTACCAGACCTCCTCGACATCACCGAGCTCGCGGCCGGTCAGCACATCGTCGTTGACGGCCGTGAGCTTCTCGAGGCCGGCGAAGCTCGACAGCGAGTAGGCGACGACGTCGCCCGGCTCGGTTGCCGACCGGAGGACGCCGGCCGCCCGTCCGCCAGGTGAGAGCGAGTTGAGCGAGAGCATGTGGGTGCCCTTGGTAATCGACTGCACGGAGCCGTCCAGCGAGGCGAAGTGCACGTTGCTGCTGCCTCTATCCTGCGCTGTGAAGAAGACGCCGCTTCCGTCCCGCGCCCAGTGGAGGCTCTGCGGCGACCGATCCAGGTCTCCCGAGATCTTCCGCATGTTCGACCCGTCCAGCCCCATCACGTAGAGGTCTGCGGCTCGGTAGGTCTGACGTGACCACGGATACCCGGTGAACGCGACCATCCGGCCATCGGGAGAGAGACTCGGTCCCGACCACGGCCCCTTCTCCTGGGTGATCTGCCGTGTGGCGCGGCTCTCCACGTCGACGGCGTAGATGTGGGACTCCCGGTAACGCTCCTCCCAATCCTCTTCGAGAAGGCCCTCGAAGAGGATCTCCGACCCGTCCAGCGTCCAGCTCAGGCTCGCGCCCGCCGCGACGCCCGCGAACAGCTGTCCGACCGTACCCTCGCCATCGGTGAGCTGCCTCGCCGTGCCCCCGGTCGCCGGCACGACGAAAAGGTGGGTGGCGCCCGTATCCAGGAAGCCTCGCCGGTCCCTGCGAAAATGCACGCGCTCGACCTCCCTCGGTGGCGAGGTCCATGTCGCGCCTTCCGGTGCCGCCG
>JBDGZR010000047.1:0-17414 GCA_039588495.1 Gemmatimonadota bacterium
TCGCCTTCGATCTGGACGTGCCGATGGGAGCGAGCACCTGCGTATCCTGCGGCGAATGCGAGAAGGTTTGTCCGACCGGAGCCCTGTCGCTCCGGGGGTGGGAGACGCTGCCGGAAGATGCGGCGGCACCCGCGGTCGAGGGCTGGGAAGTCTTGTGACCACCACGACGCTGCTCGGCGAGCTGAAGAAGCGCGGCGTGAAGGTGCGCCGGAGAGGTGAACGGCTACTGCTCAGCGACCTGCACGGTGCTCTGACGCCGGAGCTGCGGGCGGCGATCGACGCCCACCGCGAGCAGCTGCTCGCGACGCTTGACGGGGCGGAGCGATCGGCGGTGAGGTCCGTCGACTCGGTCTGCCCGTACTGCGGTGTGGGGTGTGCGATCCGGTATGTCGTGGACGAGGCGGAGAACCGGATCCGGTATGCCGATGGCCGGGAGAGTCCAGTCAATCACGAGCGCCTTTGCGTCAAGGGGAGGTTCGGGTTCGACTACACGAGCCATCCCGAGAGACTGCAGACTCCGCTGATCCGGAAGGAGTCCTCCTACCCGAAAGGGCCGCTCTCCGCGGAGGTGCGCGGCGATCGTAAGCGGCGCCCCGGCGGGCTCGTCGACTACGATGAAGTGCTGCCGCACTTCCGCGAGGCGACGTGGGAGGAGGCACTGGATCTGGCGGCTTCTCGGCTCGTCGAGATCCGCGACCGGGACGGATCGAGCGCGCTCGCGGGGTTCGGTAGCGCGAAGTGCAGCAACGAGGAGGCCTATCTCTTTCAGAAGCTCGTGCGTGGCGCGTTCGGGACGAACAACGTCGACCATTGCACCCGGCTGTGTCATGCCTCCTCCGTCGCCGCCCTCCTCGAGACGATCGGCTCGGGGGCGGTCACGAACGTCTTCGGCGATGTTCGAAACGCGGATGTCGCGTTGATCGCCGGTTCCAATACGACCGGCAACCACCCTGTGGCGGCCACCTTCGTAAAGCAGGCGCGAAAGAGCGGACGGACCAAGCTCATCGTTGTCGAGCCACGACGCATCGAGATGGCCGACCACGCGGACTACTTCCTCCAGATCAACTCCGGCACCGACGTCGCACTCTACAACTCCTGGATGCACGTCCTGATCGAGGAGGGTCTCGTCGACGAGGCGTACATCGCGGAGCGCACCGAGGGCTTCGAGGAACTGAAGGCCGTCGTGGCGGGCTACTCCCCGGAAGTGGCCGCTCGGATTTGCGGGGTGGAGCCAGGTTTGATCCGGGAGGCGGCACGTACGTTCGGCCGCGCGGAGCGGGCGATGATCTTCTGGGGCATGGGCATCTCGCAGCACACGACCGGCACCGACAACGCGCGGTGTCTCATATCCCTCGCCCTGATGACCGGCAACATCGGCAGGGAGGGCACCGGCCTGCATCCGCTTCGCGGACAGAACAACGTCCAAGGGGCGTCCGACGCAGGCGTCATCCCGATGGTATACCCCGACTATCAGAGCGTTGCGGATCCGGCGGTACGCGAGAAGTTCGAGCAGGCCTGGGGCGTGGAGCTCGACCCGCAGCCGGGCTTGACGGTGGTCGAGATCATGGGTGCGGCGCTCGAAGGCGCGATCAAGGGCATGTACATGATGGGGGAGAACCCCTTCCTCTCGGACCCGAACGTCAACAAGGTGCGCAAGGCGCTCTCGAACCTCGAGTTCCTCGTCGTCCAGGACATCTTCCTCACCGAGACGGCCGAGTTCGCCGACGTGATCCTCCCGGCGACCAGCTTCTTCGAGAAGACCGGCACGTACACCAACAGCGACCGTCGCGTGCAGGTGGGACGCAAGACTCTGCAGCCTCCGGGCGGCGCGCGCCTCGATTGGGAGATCACGTGTGAGATCGGCACCCGGATGGGCTATCCGATGGAGTACGGCTCGCCCGAGGATGTCTTCGCGGAGTTCACCGCGCTCGCTCCCTCCTACGACGGGCTGACGCACGAGAACCTCGGGCTGACCGGGAAGCTGTGGCCGTGCCCGGATCCGAGCGAAGACGGCATCCAGGTACTCTTCGGAGATCGCTTCCCGACGGCCAGCGGCAGGGGGAAGTTCGTGCCCGCCGAGTTCGCGGCGGCGAAGGAGCTACCGGACGAAGAGTATCCGTTCGTGCTCAACACGGGTCGGAGACTCGAGCACTGGCACACGGGCACCATGACGCGGCGATCGCGAGCGCTTCACGCGATCCGGCCGGGGCCGGTGGTCGATATGCATCCCGCGGACCTGGAGGCGCTGGGCGTGGAGGACGGCGAGCTCGTCGAGGTGGCGTCCCGGCGCGGGTCCATCGTGCTGCCCGCCGCGCGCTCGGACCGGATGCTGCGCGGAGGCGTGTTCATCCCGTTTCACTTCAGGGAAGCCGCCGCGAACCTGCTGACCATCGATGAGCTGGATCCGGCGGGGAAGATCCCGGAGTTCAAGTTCTGCGCGGTGCGAGTCTCGCCGGCGTCTTGAGCGGAGGCGTCTATTCCGTGGGCGAGGATTCGGTGGCCGAGGAGAACGCCCGTCGCGCGAGCGCCATCAGCGTCTGAGGAGGCAGGTCGCCGACGAGAGCGTGCTCGAAAACGGCGTCCCGCCAGCTGACGATGCTGACCCCCCGCTCCGACGATGAGCGAAACTCAGCCTCCGCCACTGGCGCCTCTCGCGTCGGTACGCGGTAGTGGGCGATCGTGTGCTCGCCAAGGGCGTACTCGACCATCGCCGCCTGCCGGTCCTCCAGCAGACAGACCATCGCGCGCGTCACCGTTCCCTCGACCAGCGTCACGGGGAGTACGCCGACGCCCATCTCCTGTAAGAAAAAGCGCGAGACCGCGGCCGGATCCGGCGAGTGGATGGCATGGTCCTGGACAGCCCGGTTCAGATAGTCCTGCGCGTAGGCCTCCCGGATATCACCAGGGGCGCTCGAGCGAACGATCGCCCCCGCCGCCAGCAGAACGACGACGGCGGCCGCGACCGCCGCCCCCTCCCGCCGCACGCGTGCGGGAAGACGGGTCAGTCGAAGAACCTCGCCGGCTTCGAGCCTCGCCTCGCGGGCGATCGCTTCGCGGATCCGCTTCCGCAGTCTCTCCGGCGCACGCGCTCCCGTTCCATGGATGGACACGGCACGGACCAACGCCGCGTCGCGGGCGAAGAACTCGCGGCATTCGGCGCATTGGCCCAGGTGCATACGAGCCGCTTGATCTTCCTCGGAGTACGCTCTCGGCTGTGCCAGGGGCCAGAGTGTCTTCCGCACCGCCTCGCAGTTCAGGGCGTCGCGATACACAGCGATCCTCCTCTGCAGTGCGACGTCAACTTACAATAACACAATAACATAGACGTGTGTTGTCGAATCTCTCTCAACCGGTAGCGTCGGTTTCCAACTCAATAACGCAGGAACCGCCTTCGCGGTTCACGTCAACTGGGCCAGAAGACCGGCACGAGAAGAGTGGTGAGGATTCCGAGGAGGATGGTGAGGGGCGTACCGACCTTGAGAAAGTCGGTAAAGCGGTAACCTCCAGGGCCGTAGATAAGGACGTTGGTCTGGTAGCCCATCGGCGTCATGAAGGACGCCGATGCGCCGAACATGACCGTGATGAGCAACGCGTAGGGGTTCATTCCGAGCTGTGAGGCCACGAACAGGGTGATGGGGGCCACGACCACCGCGGTGGCGACGTTCGACATCACGGCCGTGAGCAGTGCGGTGATCACGTAGATGCCGGCGATGACTGCAGTGGGCGCCACCTGGCCAAGGCTCTGGCTGATGGCGGTGACGAGCCATGAGGCCGCTCCGGTCGTCTCCATCGCGATGCCCAGGGGTAGCAAGCCTGCCAGCAGGAAGACCACCATCCAATCCAGCTCCGAGTAGATCTCGTCCAGCCGCACGCAGCGCGTGAAGACCATGAGAACGACCCCAATGAGTGCGGCAGGCATGATGCCTACCAGACCCGTGGCCGCGGCGGCCACCACACCCGAGAGGATTCCCACCGAAACCAGGGCCCGCGGTCGATCTCGCACCGGCACTCCGACCATGCGGAGCGGAACGAAGCCTGGCTCCTCGGCGAGCGCATCCAGGGCCGAAACGGGACCGTGGACCAGCAGCAGGTCGCCGAAGGCCAGCCGCAGGCTCTCGAGCTTGTCCCGGAAGGTGACGCCGTGGCGTTGAATGGCGAGGACCATGGCCCCGTGGCGCTGCTGGAATCGGGCTTCACCCAGCGTGTGCTCGGCGAGCGTACAATGCGGTCCGATCATGACCTCCATCAGCCGAGCGTTCTCCGAGATGAAGTCGATGGCGCTCTTGGCACGGCGAGCCGGCGGGTCCAGACGCTCTCGGCGGGACAAGGTCAGAAGCTGCTGAGGCGTGCCCTGGGCATAGAGGATGTCCCCTTCGACGATGCGCCGCTCCGAGCCCGGCGCCCACACCGAGCGGTCGCCCCTTCCCAGCCCGAGGATGGAGACGCCGTAGCGCTCTCGCCACTTGAGCTCGCCGAGCGACTTGCTGATGGCGGCCGAGCCCGACTGGACGGCGAGCTCCGCCAGGAATTGGCGGACGTGGTACTTGCCGGAGAGATCGGCCGCTCCCATGCGGCGCGGGATGAGCCAGCGGCCCACCGTGAACAGGTAGAGCATCCCGGCGGTGAGGTAGACGAGGCCGAGCGGGGCGATCGAGAACATGGTCAACTCGCCCAGGCCGTGGCTCTCGGCGATGCCGTACACGACGAGGTTCGTCGACGTGCCGATCAGGGTCACGGTCCCGCCCAGGATGGCGGCGAAGGAGAGCGGCATGAGATAGCGCGACGGAGCCTCGCCCTCCTGATAGGCCAGGGAGAGAAACACCGGCAGGAAGACCACGACGACGGCCGTGTTGTTCAGGAACGGCGAGATCCCCGCCACGACCAGACAGAGGATCGCGAGCCGCATCTGGGGAGGGCCGAGCGGCGCGGTGAGCGCCCAACGCGCGATCGCCGCGATCACGCCCGTCTTTACAAGGCCAAGACCGAGGATGAGCATCGCGGCCACCGTGACCGTCGCCGTGTTGCTGAACCCGGACACCGCCTCGGCGGGCGAGATGATGCCTCCCGCCAGGAGAACCACGGGAATCGCGAGGGCGACCTGGTCGATCGGGTAGCGTTCGCTCACGAACAGCACGAGCGCCACGGCGATGACGACGAAAACGAAGCCGATCTCCCAGGTCATACACGAGCCCTTCGAGGGTAAGGTGTCGCCCGTCCCACGTTGGCGGAGGGCGACGCTCAGGCCCGAAGATATGGAAGGAGGCCGGACTCGTGCCAACCGGCCCTCGGGTCCGTATACTAAACCAAGAGGCTCGCGTGCTCAGCAGGAGTCGAATCGCCGTTGCGGCGTATACCCAAGAATTGGGCTACCGTGAGACTCGTGACGGGCGGAGTCGTGCGATGTCTCCGCCCTCTTTACATCCGACACATCCGACCCGAAGCATCAGTCCCTGGGAGTTGCCTCCCCCATCGTTGTGCATTCAGGACCTGGAGTAGACGTGGACAACGACACCGATAGAGTCGAACGACCCGAGGAAGAGTGGCAGGAGCGGTTGACGCCCGCGCAATACTACGTGACTCGCCAGAAGGGCACCGAACCGCCGTTCAGCGGCCAGCATGTCGCTGAGAAGGGTGCGGGCACCTATAGCTGCGTCTGCTGCGGGAGCCAGCTGTTCGGCTCCGACGCCAAGTACGAATCGGGCACCGGATGGCCGAGCTACTATCAGCCGATCGACCCCGATCGTGTCGTGATGGCGCCCGACGACAGCCTCGCGGTTCCCAGGACCGAGGTGCTGTGCGCCCGCTGTGACGCGCACCTGGGTCACGTGTTCGAGGATGGTCCCGAACCGACGGGGATGCGCTACTGCATCAACTCGGAAGCTCTGGATTTCGAGCCTGGCGAAGAATGACGCTCATGCCTGCCGAGGGTTCGCGCGAGCTGCCGCCCGTGCTCATCTCCGAGGAGGAGATCAGCGGCCGCGTCGATGAGCTGGCGGCGCAGATCTCGCTCGATTACGCCGATGCGGGCGAGGTCATACTCATCGGTGTTCTGAAGGGCGCGTTCGTCTTCCTGGCGGATCTCGCCCGGCGGCTAACGATCGAGCGCCGTATAGAGTTCATCGCGCTCTCGAGCTACCAGTACGGGGCCGAGTCGGGCGCCGTGCGGCTGCTGATGGATGTCCGGACCGACGTGCGCGGCCGCCACGTATTGATCGTCGAAGACATTGTGGACACCGCCAACACCCTCCACTACCTGATCGACATGCTGAGAGCGAGGGAGCCGGCGTCGCTCCGCTGCTGCGCGCTCGTGCGGAAGAAGGAGCGCATCCGGAGCGAGGTCGAGGTCGATTACGTGGGCTTCGACATCCCCGACCGCTGGGTCGTGGGCTACGGTCTCGATCTGCGCGAGCAGTACCGGACCCTTCCATACATCGGCATCGTGGATCCCTGAGCCTCGGTCCTTTCCGGTTCTTTCTCGCGATCGAGCAGCTGAGTGACCGGACGACTCCGAGACTACTCCCGGACTACTCCCAGACTACTCCGTCTTCAGCCCCTCGAGAATCTCGTCGAGCTCGACCCGGGGCACCCAGCGGCCGCGGGTCATGACGCCGCTCAGAAGCCCCACATTGCCGACGTCCTCGAGCGGGTTCGCATCGAGCAGGAGGAGATCGGCCACCTTCCCTGACTCGAGCGTGCCCCACTCGCTCAGTTCGTCGAAGTAGGCGGCGACGTTGCGCGTGCCGGTGGTCAGAGCCTCGTAAGGCGTCAGCCCGGCTGCCACGAGGGAGATGAGCTCCGCCCGCATCGACCAGCCAGGCACCTGGAAGACCTGCGGCGCGTCGGAGCCGAGCAAAAGGCCGGCCCCGGCGTCGTTCAGTGCCTTGATCAGCTTGCGGCGGATCTCCACGTAGCGGCGGGCCACATCGGGCGAGTAGTCCTCGCTGTCGAGGAAGCCCTGCTTGGCCTCCACCCAGTTCGCGACGACCTCGGGCGGCATGTATGCCATCTCGGGCCGCGCCGCCATCTCCTGAGGGTCGCCAGGAAGGATGATGCTCTCGATGAGGCTTTGGGTCGGGACGTTCCACACGCCCGCCTCCCGGGTCGCTTCCGCCAGAGGCCCGAGCTTCGCCTCGTCCATGAAGCGGACCAGGTTCGCACCGAAGAAGGAGGGGGGCATCTCGGAGACGTCCACTCCGTCGCGCACGAGCGCCTCGGAGTACCCGTCCAGGTGGTCGATCGACAGGTAGCCGGCCTCGAGGGCACGCTCCAGGCCGACATCGGCCGGCACGTGACCCGCGAAACCGATCCCCGCGCTGTCGGCGACCTCGTCGAGCGTCTCGAAAGCCTCGCTCGAGAGGCCCGGATGGATCTTCAAGAAGTCGTAGCCGGCCAGCTTCTGATGCCGCACCGCGCGGCGGGCCGAATCGGCGCTGGGGATGCTGTTCCCGTTGATGGATGGCCCGGAGGTATAGATTCGAGGAGAGAGGACTTCGCCGCGGTTCGCCTGGGTGCGGAGCTCCAGGTGCACGGGGGCTCCCAGCATGCCACGGATGGTCGTGATCCCGTTGGCCAGGTAGAGCAGCAGGACCCGCTCCGTGAAATCGGGCCCGCCCGCCTGACCACTCGGAACGTGCGCGTGCATCTCGGCAAGCCCCGGCATCAGGTACTGCCCCTGAGCGTCGATCCGCTCGGCGCCCTCCGGCACGTCTACCTCGTCGGCGCTGCCGATCGCCACGATGCGGTCGCCGAGCACGAGGACGGTCTGGTTGGGGACGACCCGCTCTTCGTCCATCGGGACGACGCTCACGCCGACAAAGGCGTAGTCCGCTGAATCGGCCGCAACCGCCGCACCGCCGGATTCCTCCGCGTCGGAGGCTCCGGAGCAGGCAGCTCCTCCAGCCACGACGAGCGCGAGGCCGAGGAGGGAGGCGAGACGGGCGGTCGCGCTATGGGCTCTGGGCATCGAGCTGCTCCTTTTTACTCTTCGAGGCGCGGTGAGGCGCTACTCTGTCAGAGCTACCCTCTTAGCATCGGGGACGGGTCGATGCCAGGCGGGCGCCGCCCGTCTCCTCGCTTGGCGACTCCTACACGTACCTATCGCCCTCTAGGTGTGCAGGTGTACAGGCAGAGGAAACCCGGGGACGCGAAGCTGCCGCACGTGGCGTCCCTCATCGCCGGCTCAAGGCGCGGAGAGGAACCGCAAGATCGGCCTTCCGAAGGCGACCAGGCTGGCCCATGCGGTGACGACCCCGGGGAGGAAGATGGCGGCGAAGAGTAGGGCTTCTCCGGGGTAGGTCGCCTCCTGCCAGACGAAGAGGCTGCCGACCGGAACGAAGCAGACCGAGCAGAGCGCCACGAGCAGGATCCCTACGGTTCGTCCCTTTGCCAGCAACAGCACGCCCGCCACGAGACCGCCGAAGAGAGTCGCCAGGATCGCGAACTGCCACGCGAGCTCGTAGTCGTACGCCACCACGAAGAGATAGAGGGAGAGCACCGAGGCGACGTTGCAGATGATGGTCCAGCGCACGAGTCCCATGAGCGGGCCGCTCCACGCCGTGCCACCCGCGCGCCCCTCGTAGCGGGCGAACATACTTCGGCCGGTCAGGCTCACCAGGAGGAACAGGGAGGCCGCGAGCAGCATGAGGCGGGGCAGAGCCGGGTGTCCGTACGTCGGGGTCAGCGCCAGCGCCGTTCCCCAGGGGAGCACGGCCACTCCCGCAGCGAGCGCCAGCCAGCGGCTCCAGTACGCCTCACCCGCCAGACCGCCGATCGTGATGGTGAGCGGTACGAGCAGCAGCCACATGGCCGTAAGCAGCCGGTCGTCCCCGCCGGGGCCGCTGGGGCTGGACGTGACGATCAGGCCGCCGAGGGTGGCCAGGGCGGCCAAACCGATCCATTTGCGTACGGTGAACATCGATTCTTCTCCCTTTGCCCTCTAGGACGATCCTCGGGAAGCGACGTGCACAGACCTCCCGGAGGCGCGTACGGCGGCCAGCCGGCCGAATCGCCGATCGCGTCCGCGGTAGTCGTGTAGGGCAGATCTCAGATCATCCCGGCCGAACTCCGGCCACATGGTGTCGGTGAACAGCAGCTCGGCATAGGCGCTCTCCCAGAGCAGGAAGTCGCTGAGGCGCCGCTCGCCGCCCGTGCGTATCAGCAGGTCCACCTCCGCGGCGGCAGGCTGCCAGCCCTCCGGATCCCCGGGCGTAGCCACGAGCCGGCCGAAGCTCGCGAGGCTCGCCGGCGCTCTGGGATCGACCCGGCTTCCCGCGTTAGCGGCGCGCACGATCGCGTCCCGGGAGGAGTAGTCCACGGCGAGCCTCAACCAGATCCGCTTCCCTCTGGCCGTCGCTTCTTCGGCGCTCGAGATGGCGGCCCGCAGCGGGAAGGGAAGGCGGTCGCGGCGGCCGATCACCGTCAGCCGGATGCCTCGGCTCGCGCAACGCGGGACCTCGTCGGCCAGGTAGTCGGCCAGCAGGGAGAAGAGGCCGGTGACTTCGTCCGCCGGGCGCCCCCAATTATCCGATGAGAACGCGTAGAGGGTGAGGACGCGAATCGCCTCGTCCAATCCGGCTTCCACGACGCGCCGAGCCGTCGCGACGCCCGCCCTGTGGCCCTCCGTCCGGGGAAGTCCTCGGCGCTCGGCCCACCGTCCGTTGCCATCCATGATGATCGCGACGTGAAGTCCGGTGCCGAGGGGTGGGCAGGCGTGTTGTGTCATCGCTTCGCGGCTACAGCCAGATGTCCGGTGTGTTGGGCCGATCTCAGCCGTGTCGGGTGTGCCGGATCAGAGCGCCCATGTGCTCTAGGTAGCGGTCGAGGGCCTGCCGTCCCGCTTCGGTGAGGCGGTACTCCGTGCGCGGAGTCCGATCCTGGAAAGACTTCGTGCATTTGATGTAACCGGCGTCCTCGAGCTTCCGCGCGTGAACGCTCAGGTTTCCGTCGGTCGCTCCCAGCATGGCTTTCAGCTCACTGAACGAAAGGGCAGAGTTCACCGCCAACGCGCTCACGATGGCGAGCCTCATGCGTGCGTGAATGAGCCGCTCCAGCTTCAGCGGCTCCGCCGCGCCGGCGCCTCCCTTCACGCTCTCGAGCTCCCGTTCGTTCGAGCCATTCCCTGAATCCCGTGCCGTCCTCTGCGCCTTCGCCATCGCAGCCTCTATCCCCCGTAGCGCATCGCGATAATCGTCCCGAAAACGACCTGGAGTCCTCCGAAGCCGAGGGCCAGCCAGATGTTTCCCCACGCCGGTGGCGTGAAGAGCGCGGCTGCGCCGCACGCCAGGAAGCCGGCGCCCATGATCGGGACCGCCGGGACCGAGAATGTCCCTCCCGCGATGACGCCGGTGCCGTAGGTCAGGAGCCACACGCCGGGCAGGAGCTCGAAACGGCCCGCCCGCGATAACGCCACGGTGAGGAGTGCGCCGCTCAGAAGGGCTGGGACGAAGCTGAGCGCGAACCTTCGGGCCGGGCGTAGGGCGACAGTGGTTCCGATGCGCCTCGACTTCCAGAGGACTCCGGCCAGGCCGATCGCCACAGCGAGTGCCGCAGCAGCCAGCCATACTGCAAGCCAACCCACCACGGAGTCCTGGCGCGACGCGACCCACGCGGCCGTGAGGCCGGTGAGGCCCATGCCGATCCCTCCGAGGCCAGGCACGAGCGTGAAGGCGGTCGCCCGTTCCATCGTCGCCCGGATGAAAGACAAATCATCGGCCGCCCTGTCTCGCAGCGGCGTTGCCGACTCCTCTTCCGGGGTCCGCAGGCGGATTACGCTCTTTTCGCTGTTCATCGTCGTCCAATCTCGCCTCTTGTCCCCATGTTGTCAAGTACTCTGTCGTTTAAAGTATCTTCCCCGACGGTTCCCCCCTTCTGATCTTCCTGACGCGAGCGCCTGCGTCGCCTGGCAACGGGGAGGTCGGGAGGAGGCTGGGAGGAGGCGCTCGAGGGGCTGTTGAGCGCGGGTGAGAGGAGAAGGACAGGTGCTGGCCACCGTTGAGCTGGGACGAACCGGCAGGAAGATCTCGCGGCTCGGACTCGGCGGGATGTGGCTCTCGATCGAGGGTTGTCCCGACCGGGAGGATTCGAAACGAGTCGTCCGGCGTGCCGTGGAGCTGGGTGTCACCTTCATCGACACGGCGGATGTCTACTGTTTGGACGATAACGACCTCAATCACAACGAACGGCTCGTCGCGGAGACGCTGAACGAGATCGGGGGTGGAGAGGGTGTACTGGTCGCCACCAAGGGGGGACTGACGCGCCCCGGGGGAAGGTGGGAAAGCGACGGTAGGCCGGAGAGGCTGAGGGAGGCGGCCCTGAGGAGCCGTGATGCGCTGGGGGTCGAGACCATCGCCCTCTATCAGCTGCATGCACCCGATCCCCGGGTGCCGTTCGAGTCGAGCGTCGAGGCGCTCGCCGCGCTGCAGCAGGACAGGATCGTGGGGGCTGTGGGGCTCTCCAACGTGGACCTGGGCGAGGTCCGCGCCGCAGAAGAGATCACTACGATCAGCTCGGTCCAGAACCGTTACAACCCGTGGGATCGGACCTCCGAGGAGTCGGGCCTTCTCGCCCACTGCGAGGAGCGGGGAGTCACCTTCATCCCGTACAGCCCGCTGGGCGGAGCGCGCCGCGTGAAGCTCTTGCAGGCCCACGAGCCCATCAGGCGGCTCGGCGCCGAGCGGGACGCCTCTCCGGCGGAGCTCATCCTGGCCTGGCAGCTGGCGAAGAGCGTGCGCAGCGTCCCGATCCCCAGCGCCCGCCGAGAAGAGAGCCTCGAAAGCAGCGTTCGGGCCGCGAGCCTCGACCTGGATGATAAGACGGCCGACGCCCTGGAGGAGGGGTTCGCCTCGCTCCCGCCGTGATAGGCCGGCCCTACTGCACCCTGGCGAGGAACTGGTCGAACATCACCATCGGTTCGTTGCCGTAGAACTGGTGCTCCGTGTTCGTCTGGCCGGGGCCGAGGAAAACGAAGGTGGGCGTTCCGGTAACGCGCGCCAGCCCGGCGGTTCGCATATCCGCCATGATCAGCGGCGCCATCGCATCCCGCAGGAGACAATCCCGAAACGGTTCGATCGGGAGACCGAGCTCCTCCGCGTACGCCACGAAGCCAGGAACCGGGTCGCGCATCGCGCGCCACTCCGTCTGGTCGGTGAAGAGGTGGCGCTGCATTCCATCGAAGCCCTCGCTCCCCGCCAGCGCTCCGGCACAGAAAGCGGCTTCGGCCGCGTGGTAGCCCCGCATGAGGCGAGGGATGACAAAGGTGTGAACGACCAGGTTCACCTCACCGCTCTCCACATACTTCGCCTTGAGGGAGTCTGAGCGCTCCAGGTAGAAAGCACGGCAGGTGGAGCAGGCGAAATCGACGAACTCGTGGATCGTCGCTCTGGTCGTGTCGGTACCGTACATGCGCGCCGCGTCTGCGCGTTGCATCAGCTCGACGTCCGTGATCGAGCTGTCGGCGGCCGTTTGCGCCACCCCAGGAAGGGCGTTGATCGAGAGGGCGGTAGGCAGAGCGAGTATGATCGACCACCGGCTCGACGCATGTCGATAGGTGTTTTTGCATGCGGACCTGCTATTCTCGTCTATCATGGCAGCGACCTCCCCGGTTCTATTGCGGCTGCAGCCCGGCGCCCCCGCGGATGCTTCATAGATAGCGGTCGCGCGGCGATGATCGTCTATTCAACCCGTCTGCTGGTTACTGAAAGGTGAAGCACGGCCGACTCGCATACCAGATGCCCGCGACCGGAGACGCCGCCCCCTGAGTCATCAACCGACGACCCGCGCGATACTGATCGAACGCCACGGTTCGCCAGAGGCGTTCGTGGAGCGCGAGGTGCCGCTCGCCGAGCCCGGGCCGGGTGAGGTCCGCATCCGTGTGGCGGCCGCGGGCGTGAACTTCGCCGACCTGATGATGCGCGCCGGTCTGTACGGGACCGCCCCTCCGCGTCCCTACAGCCCCGGCTTCGAGGTCTCGGGAGAAGTGGCGGGCCTGGGCCAGGGTGTCGAGGGATGGCGGATTGGCGACCGGATCGTCGCAGGCCTTCGATACGGTGGCTACGCGCAGGAGATCGTCCTTCCCGTCGACCGCGTCGTTCGCTGCCCGGAATCGCTCACGCCGGTCGAGGCGGCGGCGATCCCCGTGGTGTTCCTCACCGCCTGGGTATGCCTCTTCGAGGCTGCGCGCGTCCGAGAGGGCGAAACCGCGCTCGTCCTGGGAGCCGGAGGCGGCGTCGGCACCGCCGCGGTTCAGCTGGCCGTGCGCCACGGCCTGCGAGTCATAGGAACGGCGGGGCTGGAGCGAAAGCGAGCTTTCGTCGCCGAGGAGCTGGGTGCCGAAGCCTGCTTCGACTCCCGGAGCGACTGGGAGCCTGAGGTGACCGAGCTTGTAGGGCCTCGGGGCGTCGATGTCGCGCTGGACCCTGTCGGAGGGAGGGCGACCGCGGCTTGTCGGCGGCTGCTCGCTCCGTTGGGCCGAATCGTCTTCTACGGCTTGAGCGAGGCGGTTCCGGGCCGAAAACGAAACATGCTGAAGGCCGCCCTCGCCTGGTGGCGTACGCCCCGGTTTCACCCGGCGTCGCTGGTCGCACCGAACATCGGGCTGCTAGGGGTGCACCTGCTGCACCTCGGAACCAAGGAGCCGCTGCTCCGGCCCGCGCTCGAGTCGATCCTGAGCGACGTGGAGACCGGCGGGCTGCGGCCGGTCGTTGACCGCACCTTTCCGTTGAATCGCGAGGGGGCCGTCGAGGCGCACGGCTACCTGCACGCGCGGAAGAACCTCGGGAAGGTGGTGCTGGCGCGTTGAGCCGCCGATCGTGAGCCGACCGTGAGGGTTCGCACGATGTACGCGCTGGCCGGGACGAGCTGGGGGCTGGTCCTGGGCGTTGTCGCGGCCGTCACGGCGGTGGCCTACGCGTTGGGCTTCTCCTGGCTGTTTCTCTTCGGCGACGACCCTTGGCCCGCGAACATCGGCTGGGTCTACCTCGCAGGCGGGATCGCGGTCTTCCTCGCCGTTTTCGCTCTGTTTCTGGGAGTCGGCTACCGGCGGGGCAGGCGGCTGGAGGCAAGGGGCGCCGGAGCGGCGGAGATCCGCCGTGGAGCGTGGCTGATTACCGGGAGCCTCGCACTCGGGCTCGGCTTGCTCGGCATGCTCGCCCTCACGGCACGCGCTGACAATCGGGCGGCGGCGATTCGCGCCGAGGAGGACGCGGCGTTCGCTGAGCTTCTGAGCCGGCGTCACGAGATCACGGACTGGCTGTCCGAAGGACGGGAGGAGTCCGTGGCTGTGCATCTCATTCTTACCGGAAGCCGCAGGGGCCGGTACCGATTGTCGTGGGTTCTGTCCGACGGTCTGTACAAGAAGGAGCTCTTGCGGGATTCGACGGAGCTGGACCTGAGGCCTGGCGAGCGAGACATCACGATAGTGCTCGAGACGCCACTCGTGACCCGGCGATATCAGGATCGAGTGTTGGAGGGCCGTGGAGGCGTCCTGGTAGAGAACGAGCTCCCTCTGCTCGTGGTGATCCAGCCGCTACTCTCGTCCGAAGAGCTGGCTCGCCTACCTGGCCGCGAGCGCCATAACCTCGAGATCGGAGCCTCGACGCTCGGGGTCGAAGTGGAGCGGGGCGTTCCATTCCGCTTTACGCTGCGATGAGCACGGGCGGAGAGATCCAGCCGGCGGATCCGGCCGCGCGTCGCCTGCCCGTCATCATAGTGATCGTCATCGGAGCGTTGGGGTTGGTCCCGCTCGTCTGGGTGCAGAATACCCTCGACACGATCTCGGAGCTGCGTCACACGGATCCGATGGCCGCGACCCGCATGATGCTGGCAACTTCGCGTCTGCTGGGGGCCGCGACCGCCGTGCTATGTTTCGCGATGGCCATCTGGCTTGGATGGCTGGGGCTCAGAATCAATCGCGCGGAACGGTTTCCTCTCCCGAACGCGCGCGTCATCCGCGATACTCCGGTCCTCACAGGAGCCGCGGCGAGGCGCCAGGCGAGGATCGCACTCGTGTTCGCGCTGGCGCTGTTGGTCAGCGGCGTCGTGGTGCCGTTGCTCCTCATGCGCCTTACATCCCTGCTCGCCCCGGGGGCGGGCTGACCGACCCCGACACCAACGGATGCAGGAGAGCCGATGAACATCCTCGCGCTGCTTGTTGCGATCCTCGCCCCTCTCTCCCCCTCGGGAGCCGGCGCACCCGCCGCCGGCAAGCTCCAACTCCAGCCCGTTCACGAGTCGGCGTCAGCGCCACGGTCGGATCGCGAGTCGGCACCGGCGCCCGCGTCAGATGCCCAGGCCGATCCCTACCTCTACGAGGTCATCCTCCTGCGGGCGGCACCGGGACGTCTACTGGATCTGGTCGAGGCGTACCAGGCCCGCATCGCGGCTTTCGAGGAAGCGGCCCTGGGAGAAGTCCACATGATGCGCCACAGCCAGGGTGACCAGTGGGACCTGCTACTCCTCGTCCCGATGGGCGACTTCGAGCGCTTCTTCAGCGGTGAGCAGAGCGGGCGCCGCAGCGACGCGCTGGATGAGGTGGGCGGAACGGGTCCCGCTTGGGCGGCGAAGTCGGATCCACTGGTGGCCTGGCGGCAGGAGCTGTTCGCCTGGGGACCGCCGCCCGAGGTCGTGAACGCGCGCTTCGCGCCGGCGCGATTCTACCACGTCGAGATGTTCGTAGCGCTACCCGGGAAGCGCGAGGCGCTGCTGAGGCAGCGTGAGATGGAGAACGAGTTCCTCCGGGCGATAGGCCGACCCGACAACCTCGTCTTCACGAAGGCGGCCGGAGCCGAGTGGGACGCCTTCACGCTGGGTTTCTACCGGGACCTTCAGCACTTCGCGGAAGAGCCGAGCCTGGAGCCGGGCAGGGAAGATGAAGCGGCCCGGGCCGCGGGCTTCGAGGCGGCCAACCGGATCGGGACCTACCTGCGCACGCTGATCGCCTACCACCACGACACCCTGGCCAGGAGCATCGACTGATGGCCCGCTCGAGCCTGACCGCTCTCTTTGCCGTCCTCCTGGTGGCTTCAGCTAGCGCTCAGGAGTGGAGCGCCGCCCAACAGGAGGTCTGGTCGATGGAGGAAGCCTATTGGGAGCGTCGTCAGGAAGGTGACGTCGAGGGTTTCATGGACCTGTGGGACGAAGACTTCGTCGGCTGGCCGTATTGGATCCACTACGCCTATGAGGTCATGGGCCGCGACGCCGAGGGACGGGAGGCGAACCGGGCTGGCCGGTTGACGCATACCTGGCGCAGGCACGACGGCGAGTGGGCGGTATGAGCTCACCCCACGGCGAGTGAAGCTGGAGGTCGCATGCCGGACCTGATCGAGCAAGTCGCCCCGGACCTCCTCCGGCTCTCGTTCGGGCCCGTGCACGATGGCATCAACATCTACCTGATCGGCGATGTGCTCGTGGACTCGGGCCCGAGCTGGCAAGGCGAGAAGCTCCTGGGAGCGCTGAAGGGGAGGTCGGTGACGGGGCACGCGATCACGCACGCCCACTTCGATCATCAGGGAGCGAGCCATTTCATTGCCGAAGCGCTGCGGATCCCGGTCTGGTGCGGCGAAGGCGATCGTGCGGCTTTGGAGTCGGGCGATCCCACCACGGTTCTTCCGAAACCGCGAGGCGCCGCACAACGCCTTGCCCGCCTGCTCGCAGGACCGGCCCACCCCGTATCGCGAACACTTCGGGAGGGCGATGAGGTCGGCGGTTTCACGGTGATCGAGTCGCCAGGGCACACGCCCGGCCACACCGCCTTCTGGCGCTCGGATGATCGGGCGCTGGTGCTGGGAGACGTGCTCTTCAACCGGAACCCGGTAACACTGCGACGACGGCTCGAGGAGCCGTTCGCGGTCTTTACGTGGGATCCGGCCGTCAACCGGGCTTCGGCCCGCCGGCTCGCTGCCCTGCGCCCGGGGCTGATCTGCTTCGGCCACGGCGCGCCACTCCGGGACCCGGATGCCTTCCAGCGCTTCGTCGCAGCGCTGCCGGCTTGATCACCGCTCGCCCGTCGACGGGACACCTCCACCGTCGAGCCACCGCACTGCTCGTAGCGGTGCCGTCAGCCGCGAGCGGAGGGGAACCGGCGCGGCCCAAGGCGCCGCTGCCCACGATTTGCGTTGAAAAAAAGGCGAGCGGCCTGATCGACCGCTCGCCTGAGGAGCACCCGGTGCGCCGTTACGCCGGCTTGGGCTCGCCCTAGTGGCCGCACCCCTTGCCGAGCTGCACCGTGCCCGCATGGGGAATCCCCTTCTGCTTCTCGACGACAGGCAGTGACCGGCTTCCGGGAGCGAGGTTCATGGGGCGGTTGCCGGCGTAGATCTCGTGACGGCCCTGTTCCTTGAACCAGTCCTTCGTCTCGGCGACCATGTGCATGTTCTCGACGATGTTCCGCCAGCCAGCGCCCGTGTTGTAGGCGCAGAAGG
>JBDGZR010000048.1:0-19708 GCA_039588495.1 Gemmatimonadota bacterium
GACGCGTCAGGCGCCGCGGCACTGGGAGCCCGGTGAATGGGGCGAAGAGCGAAGCCTCGTGCTGGAGCTGAAGCTGATCGCCGACGTCGGGCTCGTCGGCGAACCGAACGCCGGCAAATCCACCCTGCTCGCGGCGGTCTCGGCTGCCCGTCCGAAGGTTGCGGCATACCCGTTCACGACTCTCGAGCCCAATCTGGGCGTGGTACAGCTGTCCGATGCACGGCGTTTCGTGGTCGCCGACATTCCCGGACTCATCGAAGGGGCTCACGAAGGAAAGGGGCTGGGCACGCAGTTCCTCAGACACATCGAGCGCACGCGAACGCTCGCGATGCTGATACCGATCGACGCCGCGGACCTCCAGGGAGCTTACAAGCTCCTCAGGCACGAGCTCGTCTCCCACGACGCGGCTCTCGCGGGCATACCGTTCTGCGTCTTGATCACGAAGGTCGATCTCGTCCCCGCACCCCGGGAGGTGGAGCTGGAGGCGCCCGGCGCCTGGGGCGTCTTCCGGATCTCGTCGGTCACGCACGAAGGCCTTCCGGACGCGTTGGAGGCGCTCTGGGCGCGTGTCGCCGAGGAAAAGGACTCCAGGAACGGTGGGGATGAGCACTTTCCGGAGCTCGAGGAGTGGACACCGTAGCTCCGGCAACGGGAGCTGCGAGCCACGTCGGCAGCGGGAGCCGGGAAACGGATACCGGCCTGCCGGAGCTGGCCGCGGCGCTGGCGCTCGCCGAAGTGCCTCGGCTGGGTCCGGTTCGCCTGCGTGAGCAGATCGATGAATCCGGCTCGGCTCGGGAGCTCCTACGCCGAGCGCGAGGCTCGGGGCCTCCCCTTGCCCCGACCGTCCGGCGACGCCTGGCCGGCGTCCGGCCGGCCCCGCTGGAGCAGGTCCGAAAGCTGGGGCACCGCGGGATCCGTCTTCTGGCCTACGGTTCGGACGGGTATCCCGAGCGTCTCGAGCACCTCTACGATCCACCCCTGCTCCTCTACCTTCGTGGGTCACTGGATCTCGTGGACCGACGCACCCGGGGGATCGTCGCCATCGTCGGTACCCGACGCGCCACCCCGTATGGCCGACGCATGGCACGTGAGATCGCTGCGGGCCTGGCGGAAGCGGGCTGGGCCGTCGTCAGCGGGATGGCTCGGGGAATCGATGGAGAGGCGCACGCCGCCGCGCTGGATGCCGGAGGCGCGACGATCGGCGTTCTCGGATCCGGCCTGGATTTCACCTACCCGGCGGTCCATCGGCAGCTCTACCGGCGGATGGCCCGAGACGGTCTTCTGGTCAGCGAATTCGCCCCGTCCACGCCTCCCGCACCCGGCCTGTTCCCCCGCCGCAACCGGATCATCGCGGCGCTCGCCAAAGCGGTGGTCGTGGTGCAGGCGCCCGCCCGCAGCGGAGCCCTGATCACGGCCGATCACGCCCTCGATCTCGGTAGGGACGTTCTGGCCGTCCCGGGTCCCGTCGGCCTCGAGCCGAGTGTCGGCACGCATGGTCTGCTGGGAGAGGGAGCGGCGGTCGCCACCTGCGCGGCGGACGTGCTGGAGCAGGTCGAGTGGCCGGCCGGCGCTGTGGTCTCCGGGCAACCGGAGCAAGGCAAGGACGGCGAGCGCGAACCGGAGCTGGAGATGCGCTACGGAATATCGGTCCGCCAGGTCCTCGAGAGGCTCTCAACCGGACCCGCCAACGCCGACGAGCTCGTCAGGGCATCGGCCCGGCCCGTTCCCGAGACCCTCGCCATGCTTGGAAGCCTGGAGCTGGAGGGGATCTTGCAGCGGCAGGGGGACGGCAGGTACGTCTTACCGTCACGTGATCGTCGTGCGGGCGAGCGCGAGCTGGAACGCTTTCCGACCTGAACGCGTATCGAAGGGCGATCTACGACGTCGCTCAGCCGTTCTGGGTGGCGGAAGCCAGGATAACCGAGCAGTGAGTCCATGTTGCAGAGTCTGACCGATCGAGAGAAAGCCGTCCTGATCGCCGTTCTCGAGAGCTACATCGAGTCGGCGGAGCCCGCGGGCTCGCGGACCATCGCGAAGCAATACGAGCTGGGTGTCTCCCCGGCGACCGTACGGAACACGATGGCCGACCTCGAGACGAAGGGTTTTCTCACCCATCCCCATACATCGGCCGGGCGTGTGCCCACCGATCTGGCGTACCGCTACTACGTCGACGAGCTCATGGGGCTGCGCCCGCTCTCGACCGTTCAACAGGTGCGGATCGAGCAGGAGCTGACCAGCGGCCAGGCGAGCGCGATCGAAGAGCTCATCTCTCGGGCCGCCTCGGTGTTGAGCCTCCTGACCGGTGAGCTGGGCCTGGCGATCGGGCCGATGCTCTCGACGGCCGTGCTGCAGCGAATGGACCTTGTCCCCGTCGACTCGGAAAAGGTCCTTCTCGTGTTCACCCTCGAATCGGGCGTAGTCCGGACGGTCTACGTGGACCTGAGGAGCGGGCTGCCTCGGCAGACGCTCTCCGGTTTGGCTACGGTCCTGAACGAGCGTTTGGCGGGCAGCACTCTCAGTGACATCAAGGCGACGCTCGGCGAGCGGCTTCGCGACATCGACATGAAGGAGGCGGGCAACCTGATCAACATCTTCGTGGAGTCGGGTCCCGAGATCTTCGACTGGGTCGCGACGAACCGACAGGTGCACCTCGGTACCGCATCCTCGCTGGCCGACCAGCCGGAGTTCACCAAGCTCCCGAGCTCCTCGACCTGACCGTCGTGACCGCCGGCTACGAGGTGGGCCATCTCCACGGGGTGGTGGGAGTGATCGGGCCGACCCGGATGCCCTACGACAAGGTCGTGGCCGTCGTAGACTGCACGTCCTCCCTCGTCTCCCGATTGATGCAGCATTGAACCCGGCTCGAGACGGCCTTAGCGACGGCCTTAGCGGACGATAGATGGCGGACTACTACGACGTGTTGGGAGTCTCCCGGCAGGCGGGCTCCGAGGAGATCAAGAAGGCCTATCGGCAGCTGGCGATGCGGTATCATCCCGACCGCAACGACTCGCCCGACGCCGAGGCCAAGTTCAAGACCGTCACCCAGGCATATGAAGTGCTGCGCGATCCGCAGCAGCGGGATCTCTACGATCGGTATGGCGAGGCCGGTATCCGACGCGGCGCCGGTGCGGGTGCCGGGATGGGGGGGTTCAATTTCGCCGACGCCTTCGACGTCTTCATGCGCGAGTTTGGCGGCGGAAGCGCCTTCGGAGATCTCTTCCAGCAGCGACGGCGCACGGGACCTCGACGCGGCAGCGACGTCAGAGTGCGGCTCCGAATCACTCTCGCCGAGGCCGCGACGGGGGTGAAGAAGACGCTCCGCGTGCGGCTCCTCGACCGCTGCGAGCGCTGCGAAGGGAACGGCGCCGAGCCCGGCACGACTCCCGTCACGTGCAGCGCCTGCGGTGGGGCCGGTGAAGTCAGATCGGTACAGCGGTCTCTGCTCGGTCAGTTTGTCAGCGTGCGTCCCTGCCAGGAGTGTGGCGGCGATGGCCGGATCATCGAGAACCGGTGCGATGAGTGCGACGGCCAGGGACGACTGCAGCGCGAACGGAAGGTCTCGATCGAGGCTCCGGCCGGGGTGTCGTCGGATGACTTTCTGCGGCTCTCGGGCCGGGGCAATGCCGGACCGAAGGGCGGACCACCGGGCGACCTGTTGGTGGCGATCGAGGTCGAGGAGGATCCCAGGTTCGAGCGTCACGGGGATGACCTGATCCACAACCTCGCGGTCACCTTCTCGCAGGCGGCGCTCGGCGACGAGATCACCGTCCCGACGATCGATGGGGGGTCCGAGCTCGAGATCCCGGCGGGCATTCAGAGCGGCCAGGCCCTGCGCCTGCGTGGTCGGGGCATGCCTCGCCTGCGCGGCCAGGGCAGGGGCGATCTGATCGTGCGTGTGTTGGTTTGGACGCCGACCCGGCTCTCACCGGCTCAGCGCGAGGCACTCGAGGGATTGGCTCCCCTCGAGGACGCTCCTCCGGCACCCGACACGAAGGAGCCCGGCTTCTGGGAGCGCGTGAAGCAGGCGTTCAGCGCCTGAGTCGGGCCGCCGCCTCCGTATCCACCACCCACGTTCCACCCCGGGCCAATCGGGCCGGACAGCGCGACACGTCGGTCTCTGCCCGGAGCGCTTCGCGGACCACGTCGGCCTTCGCCCCGCCGCGGGCGAGGACGAGGATCCGGCCGGCCGAGCGAACGACGGGGGGGGTGATCGTCAGGCGTCCGGTCGGCGGAGAGGGGCTCCGGGCCGGCGCTACCCGCCGCGCGGTTTCCCGCAGGTTGTGCGATCCCGGAAAGAGCGATGCCGTGTGTCCGTCCTCTCCGATTCCGAGCACGAGGACGTCAAGGCGCGACGGCATTCCGCGGTCGTATCTGCGGGCCGCATCGTCCAGATCGGGACGCTCGGCCTCCATGCGGTGGACGGACTCCGCCGGGATCGGAACGCGGTCGATGAGAGAGTCCCGGACGAGGCGGTAGTTGCTGGCGGGATCCTCCGGCGGGACGGCGCGTTCGTCGGCGAAGTAGACTCGGATCCGCTCCCACGGGATGCCCGGGAGTCCCGCCAACGCCTCGTAGATGGGGCCGGGGGTGGAGCCGCCGGAAAGCGCGAGCGAAAGGTCGCGCGCCCCGAATCCGCGGAGGACCGCTGCCAGCACTTCGGCGCCCGCGTCGACGAAGGACGCCGGTGGGACCAGGTGGAGTTCCGTTCTCCCGATGCGGAGCTGCTCGGGGGCTGCTTCCGGCCGCCGCTTCACGCTAGCCGTTGCGCCAGGCGCGGCCGTCTCGCCGCATGAGATCCTCGGCCGCCGCCGGGCCCCAGGAGCCGGCCGGGTAGTTCGGAAAGTCTCCGGGAGGCTCGTTTTCCCAGCGCTCGACGATCGGGTCCACCGTCCGCCAGGCCTCGTTGATCCAGTCGGCACGAGCAAAAAGCGTTTGATCGCCCTGCATGACATCCAGAAGAAGCCAGGCGTAGGCCCGCGGAGGCCGCTCCACCCCGAAAGTATCGGCGTACCGAAAATCCATCGTCACGTCACTCAAAGTGAGGTCCGGTCCGGGCTGCTTGGCGATGAATCGTTGAACGATCCCCTCTTCCGGCTGCAGCTGGAAGGCCAGTACGTTCGGCGCCGTCTCCGACTCCGCCCGGGGGAACATGACGTGGGGCGTGGGCTTGAACTGAATGGCCACCTCGGTGAGCTTTCGAGTCAATCGTTTGCCCGTACGCAGGTAGAAGGGCACGCCTGCCCACCTCCAGTTGTCCAGCCCGAGGCGGATCGCCGTGAAGGTCGGTGTCGTCGAAGTGGGAGCCACGCCCTCCTCCTCTCGATAGCCGAGGGCCGGGCCGGTTCCAGCGTCGCCGGGGCCGTACTGTCCGCGGACGGCCTCCTGCTCGACATCCACGGGCTTGCGGTTCACCGCCTCGAGGATCTTGACCGTCTCGTCGCGCAGGGATGAACCGTCGAAGTTCACAGGCGGCTCGATCGCGGCCATGCACAGCAGCTGCAGCAGGTGGTTCTGGACCATGTCCCGGACCACGCCCGTCTTCTCGTAGAAGGCTGCGCGCGTGCCGATGCCGATCTGCTCGGCCACCGTGATCTGCACGTGATCGATGTAGTTCCGGTTCCAGATCGGCTCGAAGGCCGGATTGGCGAACCGGAAGACCAGCATGTTCTGGACCGTCTCCTTACCGAGGAAATGATCGATTCGGTAGATCTGATCCTCCCGGAACGAGCGCCTCAACTGGCGGTCGAGCTCGAGCGCGCTCGCCAGGTCCACGCCGAAGGGCTTCTCGATGACGAGGCGCCGCCAGCCATCTTCGCTCGCCGCGAGCCCTGACTCGGCGAGCCGCTGGGTGATGGCGCCGAAGGTGGAGGGCGGCATGGCGAGGTGGAAGAAGACGTTGTCCGGGATGCCGAAGTCGGCCGCCGCCGCTTCCACCCCGGCCTTCAGGTCGGCGTAGCCTTCTTCGGGTGGTCCGGTGGCGTCGCCCTGCACGTAGCTCAGCCGACGGGCGAAATCGTTCCATGCCTCCGGCTCCCATGCGCACTCGTCCTCGATCGCCTGCCGAGCGACCTGTCTGAAGTGATCGGAGCTCCATTTCCGTCGAGCGAACCCGACGACGGCGAACGGTTCGGGAAGGAGCCGCTTGCAGTAGAGCTCGAAGAGGGAGGGGAGGAGCTCCGTGCTGGCCAGGTCCCCGGTCGCGCCGAAGATCACCATCACGCACGGGTCCGCGGGGGCACCTGGCGTCAGGCCTCCGTCGGAGACCTGAACGACCCGTGCGCTGCGCTCGCCCGCCACGTCAGCTCTCTCGCACCGCGTGACCGCCGAACTGGTTCCTCAGGGCCGCGATGACCTGGTGGGCGAAGCGCGATTCCGTGCGCGAATCAAACCGTTCGTAGAGGGATTGGGTGATCGTGGGGAGCGGAATGGCCTTCTCCAGGGCGTAGTCCACCGTCCATCTCCCCGTGCCCGAGTCGTCGATCCACGGCCCGATGCGCTCGAGCTCGTTGCCTTCCGCCCCGAACGCGTCGGCCAAGAGCTCGAGCAGCCAGCAGCGGATTACCGAGCCGTTACCCCACAGCTGGGCCACGCCGCGCAGATCGAGGTCGAAGTCCGACCGTCGCAGGCACTCGAAGCCCTCTCCCAGCGCCTCGAGCATGGCGTACTCGATCGCGTTGTGGATCATCTTCACGAAATGGCCGGCCCCGCTCGGGCCTACGTGCAGGAACCCGTTCTCGGGCGCGAGCGAGCGAAAGACCGGCTCGAGCCGCTCGACCGCTTCGTCCGGGCCGCCGATCATCAGGTTGTAGCCGATTTCCAGTCCCCAAACGCCGCCGCTGACGCCTATGTCCAGAAACAGCACATCACGCTCGGCGCACAGCCGTGCGTGCTCGAGCGACTCCACGTACCAGGAGTTCCCGCCGTCCACGATGAGATCGCCAGGATCCAGCGCGTCCAACAGAGACGTGATCGTCTCCGTCGTCGGGTTGCCGTGCGGGACCATCACCCAGACGGTGCGCGGTGAGGGGAGCGCCGCGACCAGCGCGTCGAGCGACGCCAGCGTCTCGACCCCGTGCGAGGCGGCCGCCGCGGAGTTGTCCTCCGAGAGATCGAACCCGCAGACCGGGATGCCGTCCCCGATGAGACGTCGCGCCATGTTGGAGCCCATCCTACCGAGGCCGATCAGACCCAGCTTCATGCCTACCTCGCGCGTTGCAGAGTTGCAGATCCGTGAAACAGGGGCTGGCCGAAGCCGGCTCCCCTTCTGAGGGCTGCTAGGAGTCGCTAGCCAGACGAGCCAGCGCCTCCTCGATGTCGGCGCCGAGGTGGATGCGGGCGACCCGGCGGCCGCGTGCGGCCAGTGATCGGAAGTCTCCCAGCGCCTGGGCGAGCATCAGGCGTCCGAATCCGCCGTCCTGGCCCGGGATGTCTACCTCGACGGGCGGGTTCGCCGTCAGGAGGAGGAAGATCCCCGTCGGGGGCCCCCCTTTGTGGAGCTGGCCCGTGGAGTGCAGGTAGCGCGGCCCATAGCCGAGCGTCGTGGCGACCTGATGTTCGGATCGCAGACGGGCGCGCAGCGCCTCGAGAGCTCCATCCCGCTCGGCCGTCTCGGCAAAATAGGGCAGGATCGCGACGTAGTCGCCGCTGGTCGCCAGGCTGGTGATGTAGTCGATGGCCTCGGTGGGAGAGCCGTTGGAGGCGGGCAGCGAGTTCCCGCCACCCCAATAGACGGCGAGATCCCCATCGTCGGCCACCGGAGCTTCCTCGACAGGCTCCTCCTCGCGCCACTCGGACAGCACCTCGCGGGCGTGGCGTTTGCTCTCCTCCACGTTGGGCTGGTCGAAGGGGTTGATGTGGAGGAGGGCGCCGGCGGTCGCGATCGCGAGCTCCCAGCGAAAGAGCTCGCCTCCGAGTGCCAGGCGGTCGGGCAGCTGGAAACGGAGAACCGGGTGCTGCGCCTCCAACCGGTCCAGACCGGCCGCTGCATCCTCGGCTTCGTCCTCGAGGCCCAACCAGACAAAGACGCGATCCGACCCGAACTCCGACGGATCACCCAGCGGCTCATCGGCGATCGGCACCAGTCCACGTCCGTTCTTGCCCGTGCTCTCCGCGATCAGCTGCTCGGCCCAGAGGCCGAAGGGCCCCAGGGCACCGGTCGCGGTGAAGGTCACCTTGTCGCGGCCCTGGAGCGCGAGCGCCGCCAGCTCCGCCCCGAGCCTCGCGCCCGGATTGTGGCTTGCCGGAACGACCGGGCCGCAGAGCGCCCGCATCGCTCGTGCCCGCCCCAGCAGCTCTTCCGTTGGGACGCCGCAAAGAGCCATCGGAACGAGACCGAAGTACGAGAGGGCGGAGTACCGCCCGCCGATGTCCGGCGGGTTCTCGAAGCAGGCCCGGAAGCCACGGGCGGCAGCTTCCTCGGCGAGCGGCGTCCCGGGATCGGTGATGGCCACGAAGCGGTCGCCCGCGGCACCCACCATCTCCTCGAGCCGGTCCCGGAAGTATCGGTAGAAGCTCATCGTCTCCAACGTCGTTCCGGACTTGCTGGCGACGATAAAGAGCGTGGAAGCCAGGTCGATCCGGGTCTCGATCCGGCTGACGGCCTCAGGGTCGGTGCTGTCGAGCACGAGCAGCCGGGGCCAGCCCTCCCGCGCGCCGAACGTGCGGCGAGCCACCTCCGCGGCCAGGCTGCTGCCGCCCATTCCGAGGAGGACGACGGTGCTCGTACCTTCATCCCGCGTCCGGGCGGCGAAGTCGGTGAGCTCCCGTGCTCGCTCGGAGAAGATCTCGGGGGCGTCGAGCCAGCCGAGCCGTTCGCTGATCTCCCTCGCGGCCTCTGGATCCCAGACGCCCCAGACGGACGCATCCCGGGCGTAGACCCGTCTTCCGAACTGAGCGTCCTGCAGCGCCGCCAGGGTCGCCTCGACGGCGCTCTCGGCGCCGGCTAGGTCGGACCGAACAACGGTCAGCGACTCCGCGAGCGCTTCGCGCATCCGGTCCACGATGGTGATCATGAGCTTGTCGAAGGGGTCGATGAACTTCTGAACGCCTTCGTTCTCGAGCTCCCACGTGACGCGATCGAAGTCGATGCCGGCTCGCGCGAGCTCCTCCAGGACCCGCTCGGCTTCCTCGAGGTCGAGTGCGACCGTGTCCTCGACGCTGCCGTGGTCGGCGAACGCCTCGATCGTGGAATCCGGCAGCGTGTTCACGGTGTCGGGGCCGATCAGCGGCTCCACGTAGCGGACGTCGTCGTACAGCGGGTTCTTCGTGCTCGTCGACGCCCACAGCATCCGCTGCACTCGCGCGCCCTCGCCCGCGAGCGCCTGCCACCTGTCGCTCGCCGTGATCTGGAGGAACCTGTGATACGCCAGCTTGGCGTTCGCCACCGCGGCTTTGCCGAGCAGGCGCTCCGGCCGCGGCTCCCGGTCCGCTCCCGGGGAGATACGCGCCCCGAGGAGCAGATCCGTCAGGGAGTCGATCCGGCTGAGGAAGAAACTGGCCACCGACGCCACGTCGTCGACCGGCCGTCCCTCCCGGAGGCGGCGCTCCAAACCCTGGATGTAGGCCAGAGCGATCGCCTCGTAGCTGTCGATGGAGAACAGCAGGGTGACGTTCACGCTGACACCGCGGTAGATGCACTCCTCGATCGCGGGTACGCCGGCGGCGGTTCCCGGGATCTTGATGAGGACGTTGGGACGGTCCACCCAGGCGTACAGCCGACAGGCTTCGTCGATGGTCGCGTCCGTGTCATGTGCCAGGTAGGGGGAGACCTCGAGGCTTACGTAGCCATCGACGCCCTTGGAGCCGTCCCACACCGGCCGCAGGACGTCGCACGCGTCCTGGATGTCCCTGACGACCAGCTCCTCGTAGATCTCGCGCACCGATCGTCCCTCGGCCACGAGCTCCGAGATCTGGGCGTCGTAGTCGTGCCCCTTGGAGATCGCCTTGTTGAAGATCGCCGGGTTGGACGTCATGCCCCGTAATCCGTCCTCCCGGACGCGTCGCTCGAGCTCTCCGGAGCGAAGCATCCCGCGCGTCAGGTTGTCCAGCCAGTAGCTCTGGCCGTGGCTCAGCAACTCGTGAAGTGGGTTCATTTCAGCCAGTTCTTCTCGATGGCCAGCACCTTGTCCAGCCGGCGCTGGCACCTTTCCTTCGCCTCGTAGCGGGCACTCAGGAACGTGCGCAGGATCTCTCGGGCCAGCTCGATGCCGATGACCCGCTCTCCCATGCACAACACGTTCATGTCGTCATGCTCGACCCCCTGGTGGGCCGAGTAGGTGTCGTGCGACACTCCGGCGCGCACTCCGGGGACCTTGTTCGCCGCCACGCAGACACCCACCGCGCTCCCACAGACAAGAACTCCGCGGTCGGCCTCACCGTTACGGATCGCGAGGGCCACCTTCTCGGCGTAGTCCGGGTAGTCCGCCGATGCCGTGTCGTACGTGCCCACATCCGTGACGTCGTGGCCCTCCTCCCGCATCAGGCTGGCAAGGTTCTCCTTGTAGCGGAAGCCCGCGTGGTCCGAGCCGATCGAGATGCGCATGGGCGACTCCTTCAACGACCTGTCAGGCGACCTCGAGCACCCGTCGGGCGTGCTCGATCACGTTCTCAACGGTGAAGCCGAACCGACGGAACAACTCCGGCGAGGGAGCGCTGGCCCCGAACCGGTCGATTCCGATCACCGCTCCCGAGTCTCCGACCCACTCCAGCCAGCCCTGGGTGGCGCCCGCCTCGATCGCCAGACGTTTCTCGATCTCCGGGGGGAGCACGGTGTCCCGGTACTCGGAAGCCTGTTCCCGGAACAGCTCCCAGCTCGGCATGCTGACGATGCGAGCATCCACGCCGTCCGTTGCCAGCGCCTCGCCCGCCTCCAGGGCCAGCGGCACCTCGGATCCGCTCGCGATCAGGATGATGTCGGGTCGCTCTCCGGCCTCTCGCTTGAGCACGTAGGCTCCCTTTCTGAGGCCGGCCGCCCCGCCGAGCACCGAACGGTCGAGGATCGGAAGCTTCTGGCGCGATAGGACCAGCATCGTCGGGCCATCCAGGCGCTCGATCGCCGCCCGCCAAGCGCAGGCGACCTCCGTAGCGTCGGCGGGCCTGATCAGCTGCAAGCCCGGCATGGCGCGCAGAGAGGCGAGGTGCTCGATCGGTTGATGCGTCGGACCGTCCTCCCCGAGCCCGATCGAGTCGTGTGTCATCACGTAGATGACGGGCAGGCCCATCATGGCGGAGAGCCGGATGGCGGGGCGGGCGTAGTCGGTGAAGACGAAGAACGTGGCGGCGTACGGACGCACGCCGCCGTGCAGTGCCATGCCGTTGCACGCCCCGGCCATGCCGTGCTCGCGAACACCCCAGTGGAGGTTACGCTCTCCGGGTGATTCCGCAGACAGGCTCCGGGAGGTCCCGATGATCGTCTTCGTCGAGCCGGCCAGGTCCGCGCTTCCTCCGATGAGCCACGGGATCCGGTCGGCCAGGCCGTTCAGGGCCAGCCCGGAGGCGGCGCGCGTGGCGATCGGTCCGTCCTCGGGCGCGAAGCGTGGGATCTCGCCGTCCCAGCCGTCGGGAGGGACGCCCGCGATGGCGAGTTGCAGCGCGGCGGCATCCTCCGGGTACTCGGCCGCGTAGGCGGCGAGCCGTGACTCCCACTCACCCTGAAGCTCCCGGCCGCGCTCGCCGAAGTCCATGTGGTCGGCGACCCTGGACGGGACGAGGAACTTGGCGTCTTCCGGCCAGCCGTACGCACGCTTGGTCAGGCGGGTCTCCTCTTCACCGAGCGGGGCGCCGTGGGCGTCGGCCGTGTCCTGCTTGTGGGGAGATCCGTAGGCGATATGCGAGCGCACGACGATGAGCGAGGGGCGAGCGCCCTCCTCCCGGGCCGACGCGATAGCGCCGTCCAGCGCGTCGAGGTCGTTGGCTCGATCGCCGATGTTCTGGACGTGCCAACCGTATCCTTCGAAGCGGCGCTCGACGTCGTCGGAGAGCGCGAGATCCGTGCTCCCTTCGATCGTGATGCGGTTGTCGTCGTACAGCCAGATCAGCTTGCCGAGACCGAGGTGGCCCGCCAACGAAGCGGCTTCGTGAGAGGCCCCCTCCATCATGTCTCCGTCCGAGCCGATGACGTACGTATGATGGTCTATGATACGATGGCCCGGGCGGTTGAAGATCGCCGCAAGATGGGCTTCGGCCAGCGCCATGCCGACCGATGTGATCACCCCCTGTCCCAGCGGCCCGGTCGTCGTCTCCACGCCGGGCGTATGGAAGGCCTCGGGGTGGCCCGGCGTGCGGCTCCCCCACTGCCGGAAGGCCTGAAGTTCTTCCAGCGGAAGGTCGAATCCGGCCAGGTGGAGGGTGGCATAGAGGAGCATCGAGGCGTGCCCTGCCGAGAGGACGAAGCGATCGCGATCGAACCACTCCGGATCGAGCGGGTTGTAGCGCATCTGTCGGGCGTAGAGCGTGTAGGCGATGGGCGCCAGCGCCATCGGGGCGCCGGGGTGACCGGAGTTCGCCTGCTGCACCGCGTCCATGGCGAGCGTGCGAATGGTATTGATCGAGAGCTCTTCGATCGGCACGTCCTGCACGTCGACATTTGCGTCGCTGTCCACCAGCACCCCCGTCGCACCCCCCGTCTCGGCTTCGGCTTCCTTCTCGCGCTCGGTCACTCGCTCTCCCATCTGCTCGGGTCTCCGCCTGGACCTCGGCCGGCGCTCGTGCTCACGGCCCGCCGCTCATATCGAGCCAGGCGTATCGTTCTCCGTCCCGCCTTCCGCGTCGTCCTCCACCTGGTGGAGCAACATGGCGACGAGCCGGTTCGTCGCGTCGAGCGCCGCCATCGCCGCCGTCCGTGCCATCGCTCCGCGGAGGGGTACGGCGCCCACGACCTGCGCGGACCGGTCGTCCGAGGTGCGCAGGCAGACGAGGACCACGCGAGTGTCGAACGCATGCACGACCTTGATGCCGACGAGGCGAAAGTACTCGGGGTCGCTGGTCGCCTCGGCGATCGCGGCGAGCGTGGCCTCGACCGCGAGCCGCGGTTCCAGAATGACATCGCCCACACCGCTTGCCTCGCCGACGTACCGGTTCTCCGATTCATCGGAGCCTTCGCCGGGATCTTGAAGCGCGAGCGTGACGCGCACATCGATGCGTGAGCCGGGGGTTCGGCTCGACTCCGCCGAGACAAACCGCAGTCTACGCTCGTAGCGTGGAGGCACGTCGCTTGTCCGTCATTGATTGGTTAGCCACCATGGTTGGGCCAGCGCCCTAAGCTATGCCCGCGCATTCAAGGAATAAAGACGACCTCGATCAGCGGTGCCCGATGAGCGCCGGGGAGTGGATGATCGTCACCGTATCCGGCCACGAGCCCGGTGATGTGGTGGCGAACGCCCTGCTCGAGTTGGGCGGAAGCAGCGTCCAGGAGCTGCCTGACGGAGGGTGGACGACGTGGCTCCGGCTCGCCGAGCAGCCCGCATCGGCGGAACGACGGGTGCGCGAGGAGCTCGGCACGCGCTTCGGCGACTCCCTTCGGATCGCCTGCTCCCTCGCCCCCGAGGAGGATTGGCTGCGGGTGTGGCGTCGGGGTCTCGGTCCTCGAACGGTCGGCGATCGAGTGGTCGTCGCACCATCCTGGGCGGCAGCGGCCGTGGAACCCCCGGGACTCCTCGTCGAGCTGGATCCGGAAATGGCGTTCGGGACGGGCGAGCATGGGAGCACGCGGACGGCGATCCGCCTCCTCGCCAACACGGCGAGAACCGGGAAAAAGACCCTGGACGTCGGCACGGGCAGCGGGATCCTCTCGATCGTCGCGGCCAAGCTCGGCGCCGAGGTGCTGGCCATCGAGGCCGATGGGGAAGCCGTGCGCACGGCGGAGAGCAATCTTCGGCGAAACGGCGTCGATACCCGGGTGCGGGTCGTGCATCTCCGGATCACCCGGGGCGTCCTCGAGCTCCTGCGCGGGGTCGTGTTCGACCTGATCCTCGTGAACGTGGAGCGAAGCTTCACGGAACCCCTGCTACCGGCGTTCGCGTCACTCATGAGGGAGGGCGGCGAGCTGATCGTGGCCGGGATCCTGGAAGAGGAGGCAGCCGCCGTTCGGCATGCGGCCAGACTGGCAGGTCTCGAGGTCGAGGACACGAGCACCGACGAAGGGTGGTGGGCCGGCGCCTTTACGCTCGTATCGGCCGAGGCCTAGCTTCATCTCATGCGAGGCAACGAAGCTCTGTGAGCGGCTCGACGACCCTCTACGCGCCCGGTCTTCCGGCGCATCCCGGAGCACCGGTAACCGTCGACGGCGATGAGGTCCGGCACATCCGCGCCGCTCGGCTCCGGCCCGGTGCGGAGCTCCGACTTACGGACGGGGAGGGCAGCTTGTGGGCGGCCCGGCTGGACTCGCTCACCGGGAATCGTGCCCGGTGCGTGCTTCTGGAGACGATCTCACCGCCCCCCGACCTGAAGGTGGAGCTGGCGTTCGGTATCGGCTCGAAGCAGCGAACGCTCTGGCTCGTCGAAAAGGCCGTGGAGCTCGGCGTCCGGGGCTTGCAGCCGGTCGAGTTCCGCCGCTCCAGCTCCGTATCGGATGCGGCCCGGGCGCCCGTCTTCTGGGAGAAGGCGAGGCGCAGGGCAGCGGCCGCCCTCACGCAGTGCGGAGGCTCCCGGCTCCCGACCGTGGGGGCGCCTCGTTCTCTTGCGGATTACCTCCTGGGTATGGGGTCGGAGCAGGACGATCTGCGCGTCGCTCTGGAGCAGCAGGGGGAATGTTCGCTGCCGGAGCTGCTGGCGAGCCGGCCCCCGCCCAACGGCTGGATGCACCTACTGGTCGGGCCAGAAGGGGGGGTGACGCCGGCGGAGCAGATCGCTTGCCGGGACGCGGGCTTTCGCTTCGCGAAGCTCGGCGAGAGGGTTCTGCGATTCGAGACAGCGGCGATCGCGGCCGTCTCCGCTGTCAGTCTGCTGACCGGGCCGCCCACGCCGCCGGCCCGGCGCGGGCGCCCCGGAGGGAGGGACGCCGAGGTAGCTTCATGAGCTGCATCTTCTGCGGGATCGCGAACGGAGAGGTGGAGGCCGAGGTGATCGGCGAAGGGGCGCGTTGGATCGCCTTTCGCGACACCAACCCCCAGGCGCCGACTCACGTGCTCGTCGTGCCCCGCGAGCACATAGAGAATCTCGCGGCGCTCGAAGAGTCACGGACCGATCTGGCGGGCGAGCTGATCAGGGCGGCGGCCTGCATGGCGCGTCAGGAAGGCCTGGAGACCGGATATCGGGTCGTTGCGAACACCTGGGCGGATGGCGGACAGACCGTGCCTCACCTGCACTTCCATCTGCTCGGAGGGCGCAAGCTGCGTTGGCCGCCCGGTTGAGATGAACGAAGGCCCGGCCGTCTCGGCTGCGGCCGAGAGCGCTCGCGACCACGCCCTTCGGCTCCTGGAGTTTCCGCGTGCTCTGGAGCTCGTGGCCGATCGCGCGGGCAGCTCGCTGGGCGCCGAGCGAGTCAGGGCCCTCCGCCCGCTCTCCCATCGGGGCGATGTGGAAGAGGCGCTGGGCGCCGCCGATGAGATGGTCACCTTTCTCCTCCACACCTCCGAGTGGGCGCCTCCCCCCATCCCGGATGCCCGTGGAGCGCTCAGGCGTCTGGGGGTCGATGGCTCCGTGCTCGATGAAGCGGCGCTGAGAGAGGCGGCGATACTGCTCTCGTCGTCTCGGCGGGCCCGCCGGGACCTCGTCGACCGATCGGATGACTTCCGCCGCCTGGCAGCTCTGGGCGGGCGTCTCCTGGAGCGAAAGAAGGAGGAGGAGCGGCTGGAGCGCTCGATCGACCCCGCCGGCGAGGTCACCGATGGCGCCTCTCCGGCTCTGGGCAGGCTGCGGCGGCAGATGAGAGGCGAACGGAGCTCACTCGTGAGCCGGCTCGAACGGTTCTCGACCGAGCTGCCGGACCGGTTTCGCGTCCCCGACGCCTCGGTCACCGTGCGGAACGGACGGTACTGCGTGCCGATCCGAAGGGAAGGGCGATCACGCGTCGGCGGCATCGTCCACGACGAGTCGGCGAGCTCACAAACCCTGTTCATCGAACCCACGTCGGTTATCGAGCCGATGAACCGGATACGAGAGCTCGAGCTCGCTGAACGCCGTGAGGTGCAAAGGGTGCTTGCGGAGATGACGGATGAGCTTCGGCCTTTCGCCGCCGAGCTGAGAGAGAGCCTGGAGGTGCTGTCGGAGCTCGATTCGCTCTTCGCACGCGCGTGCTATGCGTTGGAGCACGGCGGCTCGCGTCCGGCCGTCGGCGGCGAGGTCGAGCGGGGTCCGTACCGCGTGCGGCAGGGCTACCATCCGATCCTTCGTGCGGTCGAGGAACGGGCCGTCTCCTTCGACCTGGAGCTCGAGCCGTCCGAGAGCGTGCTGCTTGTGAGCGGGCCGAACGCCGGCGGGAAAACCGTCCTCCTGAAGGCTCTCGGGCTGTTATCGGCGATGACTCAGAGCGGCATCGTGCCGCCGGTGGGTGAGGGGACGCGCCTGCCCGTCTTTCGGAGCTTCTTCGCGATCATAGGTGACGAGCAATCGATCGAAGCCTCGTTGTCGACCTTCAGTGCGCAGATCGGCATCCTTCGGGAAATCCTCGACAGGAGCGACGACCGGTCGCTCGTTCTCGTCGACGAAATCGGCAGCAACACGGATCCCGAGGAGGGCGCCGCCCTTGCGGCCGCGATGCTCCTGCGCCTGGCTGGACAGGCAGCGCTCACGGCGGTAAGCACCCATCTCGGCGATCTGAAAACGTTGGCCGGAGAGGATCAGCGGATCGTGAACGCCTCTCTCCAGTTCGATCCGGGCACGCTGAGGCCGACCTACCGGCTCTCACGCGATCGGCCGGGCCGCAGCTACGCTCTGGAGATATCCGAGCGGCTCGGCATACCGGAGGACGTGCTGGCCGCGGCCAGAGGCCGACTGACCGACGAATCCCGCGCCCTGGAAGTCGTCCTCTCGGAGCTGGAGGAGCGCGAGGAGGAGGCGGAGACCCTGAGGACGAGCTTGGAGGGGGCGCGGCGCGAGCTGGAGAGGCAGCAAGACCACCTGGCGAGGCAGGTGGCGGAAGCGGAGCGCCTCCAGGCGGAATTGGAACGTCGGGAGCGGGCGCTCGAGCGGGAGGCACGCAAGAATGCCGAGCGCTTCCTGCTCGACGCGAGGAAAGAGGTCGAGGACGCCATCGCGGGGCTGACGGCAGGAATAGAGGAGGTGATGGAGGACCTCCGCTCCGCTCCCCCCGAGCAGCGGAGCCGCGTGAGCGAGGCGTCCGGGGCGGCCGCAACCGAGGCGCGCCGGGCGGTAGAGAGCGCGATCGACGACTTGAGGGTTGGCGCCCCAGAGCCCTCCGAGGTGGCTTCTCCGGTCTCTCTGCAGGTGGGAGATGCCGTTCGGGTCGCTTCGCTCGGTGGGGTGGGCCGGCTCCTGGAGCTCGGTGACGACCGGGCCATCGTGGAGCTGGGCGGCGTGCGCATCACCGTGGCCCCTCACGTCCTCCGGTTGCAGGAGGGGGGAGAGGAGAAGCCGGCGCGCCGAGGGACGCTCACGGCGCCTGTGCTGGAAGCGAGCCAGGAGGTGAGTCTCCGCGGCCTTCGGGTCGAAGAGATCGAAGCCGTCCTGCTGCCCGCGCTCGACGCGGCGATCCAGGCGGATCTTCCGTCGCTGCGCATCATACATGGAAAGGGGACGGGAGCGCTCCGCCGACGCGTGCAGGAGCTGTTGGCCGGCGATCGGCGAATTCCTAGCTTTCGCCTCGGCACGCATCGAGAGGGTGGAAGCGGCGTGACCGTCGTGGACTTGTCGGAGCCCGGTTGAAGACCCCGCAGGAAGAATATTCGTGGTAAGCGACGCCCTTGTCGAAGAGGTTCGCGCCCGCGCCGACCTCGTCGAGATCTGCGGCGAGCACGTCCAGCTCAAGCGCGTCGGAAAGAGCTATCGCGGCCCCTGTCCGCTCCACGGCGGGGAGGGCCCGAATTTCTCGATCGACGCGGATCGAGGGATCTACAAGTGCTTCGTCTGCGGGGAGGGCGGGGACGTCTTCTCCTTCGTCATGCAGCGCCTCGGCCTCGATTTTCCGGAAGCGGTCCGGCACGTGGCCGAGCGGGTGGGCGTGGTGATTCCGGATGAAAGGGACCGCGGGCCCGACCCGTACGCCGGTCTCCGCGAGGTCACGGCTTTCGCGGAGGAGTGGTTTCTGGCTCGCCGCCGGGGCGAAGCAGGTCGAGCCGCGCGGGACTACCTGGCGGGCCGCGGCATCGACGACGAGACGGCAGATCGCTTCGCGATCGGATTCGCCCCGGAGGGGTGGCGAGGGCTCAGGGATGCGGCGCGCGAGCGCGGCGTCGACGAAGAGGCGCTTCTCGAGGTGGGACTGCTGGCCACGAGCGAGCGCGCCACCGACCCCTACGACCGCTTCAGGAACCGCCTCATCTTCTCCATCCGGGATCTTCAGGACCGCCCGATGGGCTTCGGGGGACGGATGCTCGGGCCCGAGGACCGGGAGACGCCCAAGTACATCAACTCGCCGGATTCACCGATCTTCGAGAAAGGCCGCTCTCTCTACCTGTTGAACGCGGCCCGCCACGCCATGCGCCGCTCGAAGGCCGCCGTGGTCGTCGAGGGCTTCATGGACGCCCTGACGGTGCAGCGCCACGGCTTCGATAACGTCGTGGCGCCGCTCGGGACCGCGCTGGCCAGGCCACAAGCGGAGTTGATCGGCCGATACGCGCCGCAGGCATTCCTGGCCTATGATTCCGACACACCCGGCCGCAAGGCGAGCTTTCGTGCGGCGGACACGCTGCTTGAGGCCGGCGTCCATCCGCTCATCGTCACGCTTCCTCAGGGGGAAGATCCCGATTCACTCGTTCGCCGGCTGGGCAGGGAACGGTTCTCCCTCTTGCTGGACGACGCGATGGATGCGCTGGAGCTGAAGCTTCGGATGCTCGGGGAGCGCGGCTATTTCGACTCTGCCGAGGGACGGCGCGCGGCGCTGGACCATCTCCTGAGCACTCTGCGGGCCGTGCACGATCCGGCGCTTCGTGACATCTATATCGGCCGCGCCGCCGAGGCGACCGGAGTGCGCCGCGAGACGATCGTACACGAAGTGGCCAGGGAGCTGAAGCGCCTCGCTCCGCGCTCGCGTCCTCCGCAGCCGCCCCGACGCGGCTCCGGGACTACCCACGGCGACCGCGAGGCGGGAGCCGAGAAGAGCCTTCTACTTCTTCTGGTGAGAGATGCCTTGCTGACCGAGGGTGCGGCGGAGCGTGCCTGGATTTGCCGTGCCCTGGATGATGGTGTAAGAAGCGAGCACTTTCAGGACCCGGCGTATCGCGCGCTGTTCGGTGCCCTGAGTGACCGGTACCGGAAGGGCGAGGGCGCGGACGCCGCGTTGCTCGTCGAAGCGGTCCCGAGCGATCTCCGGGGGCTCGTCGAAGGGCTGCTCGGTGACGCCACCGAGCTCACGCACCCGGAGGAGATCTACGGGGCGTCCGTAGAGCGGCTCATCTGCCGGCCGGCCGAGCGGCGCCTGAGGGAGATTCGACGTGAGATGAAGATGGCCGACGAGGCTCAGAAGAAAGAGCTCCTACGGGAACAGATGGAGATACGGGCCGGTCTGCCGGAATCCGAGAAGGCGAGGCTGGCGCTCGTCCTGGATTGGCTGGAACGTCCCGATCCTTCCGACTTCGAAGAGTGGCGAGGAAAT